>QZJT01000125.1 GCA_003597935.1 Phycisphaerales bacterium
CAACGCATGCGCGACTTCGCCGTCTGCTGGCTGCAGTTCGGCCCCGGCAGCCGGGCAGCCCCGCAGCTTGTGTAGAACAACGAGGCATTCATGCCGGGCAGATCACCGGTTGGAAACCGGTGCCACACCCAGATCACCGGTTGGAAACCGGTGCCACACCAGACCGGTGCCACAGGGCGGTTACTTGCCGAAGAAGGCGAGGTTGTACTGCTTCCAGGTGGTGGCCCAGGTCAGCCCGAACGCTTGCAGCACACGGTCGATCAGGTTGATGAAGCCCTGCTGGATCGCGTCGACCTTGAACACGACGAAGAAGAGGAAGAGCAGGGCGATCAGTCCCATCTGGTTGGCCCGCTGCTGCGTCTCGTGGTCCAGCAAGGGGCGGATGATGCCGAAGCCGTCCAGCGGCGGGACTGGAATGAGATTGAAGAAGACGGCAAAGAGCTGCAGCACCGTCATCACGCCCAGCAGCCGCGCCCAGGCGGGCGGGTCCGTCATCTGCGGATCGACGAGGCCGACCGAAGGGTGGATCAGGAACGCCAGGACCAGAAACAGTATGAAGTTGGACGCCGGCCCGGCCGCGGAAACCAGCGACGACCACGCCCGGCTGCGCAGGCGCGAATCGTCGATCAACACCGCCCCCCCCGGCAGCGGGATGCCGCCCATCGCCAGGAACACCACCGGCAGCAGGATCGACGTCACCGGATGGATGTAGGACAAGGGATTGAAATCGAGGTAGCCGCGCGCCCGGACCGACCGGTCACCACCCCAGTACGCCACCAGCGCGTGGGAGAACTCGTGCAAACAGACGGAGAAGATCCAGGCGATGAGGATCGCGCCCAGAAACGGAGTGAACTGCGCCGTCGCAAGCAACGTCATCTTCGTGGTCCAACGCGGCCTGCGGACGCTACCATAACATGCAAGGGACAGGGAGCCAGGGTGTCAGGGCGAGAAGGACCCGATACGCCGCAATCTTGACCTTCGACTTTCAACTTTCAACCTTCAACCTCCCAACCCTCAACCTACAACCTTTAACCTTCCAACTTTCCAACCTTCCAACCCTGCGCCTACCACTGCGCTTCCTCGAACGCGCCGAGTTTCGAGACCGCCCGCGCCGGCCGCGCCTTGAGGATCGCGTGGGCCAGCGCCACGTCCGCCTTGGTGGTGATTTTCAGATTGGTCAGGTCGGATTGCACCACCGCGACCGGCACGCCCGATCGCTGCACCAGTTCCGCGTCGTCGGTCACGTCGTCGCTGCCGCCCGCCAGGTCGGCATAGGCTGACAGCAGCACGTCGCGGCGGAACACCTGCGGCGTCTGGGCCTCGAAGAGGTTCTCGCGCGAGACGGTTGCGTCGATGGTGCCGGAGGCGGCGACTCGCTTCAGGGTGGCGGTGATGGGCGACGCCAGGATGGCCGCGCCCGCCTTGACCGCCTCGGCGAAAACGGCGTCGATCATCGCCTCGGTGACGCACGGCCGGGCGGCGTCGTGCACGGCCACGAACTCGGCCTCGTCCTTGAGCTGTTTCAGCGCGCTGGCTACGGAATCGCAGCGGCGCCGGCCCCCCTCCGCCAGGGTGACGCCCATGAAGGCCAGGTTGGGGCCGTACTTCGTGCGGACGGTCTCCAGGTCGGACGGGGCGATCACCAGGATGGTCTGACAAACGTCCTCGCGGTTGATGAACCGCTCGACGGTGTGGAGGAACACCGGCCGGCCGTCCAGCCGCGCAAAGGGCTTCTTTTCCGACCCGCCGAACCGCTGCGACTCGCCCGCCGCCGGAATGATGACAGCAAACTTCGCCATGTCGTTCCCTAGGTGCTCGTGCGGGCCGGTCGGTGCCTCCGGCGGTCCACGTCGCCCGCGGCGCTGGAGCGGCCGAAGATCATCCGTCCGGCCGAGGTCTGGAGCACGCTGGTGACGGTCAGCTCGACCGTCTCGCCGATGTGGTCGCGGCCGCCCTCGGCCACGACCATGGTGCCGTCCTCCAGGTAGCCGACGCCCTGGCCAAGCTCCTCACCCGGCTTGATGACCTTAACCGTCAGCGACTCACCCGGCAACACCACCGGACGCAGGGCGTTGGCCAGGTCGTTGACGTTGATGACGGTCACGCCGCGCAGTTGGGCGATTTTGTTGAGGTTGTAGTCGTTGGTGACGACGTGTCCGCCGAGTTCGGTGGCGACGTCGACGAGCATCTCGTCCACGCTCCGCCCGCCGCCGGAGACCTGCACGTCCATGATGCGGATGTCCACCTTGTCGTTGACCTGGAGCTTGTTGAGGATGTCCAGCCCGCGCCGGCCGCGGTTGCGCTTCAGCTTGTCCGAGCTGTCCGCCACCGCCTGGATCTCCTGCAGGACGAAGCGCGGGACGATCATCTCGGCGTCGATGATGCTGGTGTCGGCAATGTCGGCGATGCGTCCGTCGATGATGACCGAGGTGTCCAGGATGAGCGGCCGGCGGCCCTTGGTCTGCTTGGCGAACTCGACGTAAGGGATGACGAAGCGGACGTCGTCCTTGGTTTGCAGGATGAAGCTGACGGCCAGGTAGCAGCAGATCACCCCGATGGCCAGCTTGATGGGCGCCAGGATCTTGGCGTCCACGTTCTCCGGCCCGCCCACGATGAGGTCGACGACGAGCGAGAGGCCGTAGGCCACGATCATACCCACCATCAGTCCGAAAAAAAGCCCCGAAAGGATGGTCAGCGACTTCCTGGGGATGAACGCGTCCAGGGCGATGACGATCATCGCCAGCCCCAGGAAAGCGAGGTAGACGAGTTCCTTGCGCTCGCCCAGTCGGCCCCAGAAGCCGCCGGTGTCCGGGTCGAGTTCGACCAGCTTCCAGCCCACCGCCGCCAGGGCCAGCACGAAGAAGATCCGCAGCGCCGTCAGCATCAGCGTGTCCGGGTTGCTGAGCGAGTCGAGCGGATTCTGTCCGGGGGGATAACTGTGTTTCATGATGAATCTCACAGGCGCCGCGGGGGCCGCTCCGCCCGCCCATGGCATAAGGATAGCGCTCGGCCAACCACCGCCGGCCGCACGAACGACCCTACCTCAAGTATAGGCCCCACCAGGGGCCGATCAATCGTCGGTGGGCCGGAGCAGGCGAGCGGTGGTGCGGTGGAGCGGTGATGCGGTGGCACGGTGGCGCGGTGAGTTGGACGCGGCGGGTGCGCGACGGAATGGGCGGCTCGCCTGCGGCTCGCCGGAGCTAGCCGGCTGTTTATCGCCCGCGCGATGACGGCGCGGGTTTTCCGGATCGGTGCCGATTCACCCCGCCGACGGTCCGCCCGCCTTGAAAGGCGGGGCTCTGAGGGAGGGCGACGTCCACCGGTTCCCCGAGCCCCGCCATTCATGCCGGAAGTTCCGGCGGCATGTGAGCGCATACCGCCGCCGGGAACGCGATGCTCCCAACACTCCCGCCTTGAAAGGCGGGGCTCGGGGAGACAACACACGCTCGCGGGGATCGGCCCGCCTTGAAAGGCGGGGCTCGGGGCGTTGCAGCAACAGCGAATCAGTGGACGGCGGGCGGCTCGAGAGGCATGGCAATGTCGCCGTCAGGTGGATCGCTGAACGGCCCGCAGCAGTGAGCCATCCGCGATCCGCCCGGCGGCGGCGGCGACCAGCGGCCACATCAGCATGTCGCGCGATTCCAGGAACGGCACGGGCGGGCCGGGCCGGTCAGAGCGGAGATGTTCCACCGCCGCCGCGGCCGCTGAGCTGAGCACGACGCCCGCGCCCCCCCCCGCCTGATCCGGGGCGCCGGTACTCTCCCCATCAGCCGAGCGGCGTTGCAGGATCTCCAGCGCCTGGGCCGCGGCGATCAACTCGAACGCCAGCACGGAGCGTGCGTTGGCGCACACCTGCCGGGCGTGACGGGCGGCGGTGGTGGACATGGCCACGTGATCCTCGGCGTTCGATGACGTGGGGATCGAATCGACGCTGGACGGGTGGCAGAGCACTTTGTTTTCGGACACCAGCGCCGCGGCCGCGTACTGCGTCAGCATCAGACCGGAGTTCAGCCCGGCCGGTGTCGTGCCGGATGCGTCCTCCGGCCACAGATTGGCGGGCAGCCCGCGGTTGTGATGGCGGTCGAGCATGTGCTGGATGCGGCGCTCGCTGATGTTGGCCAGCTCAGCCACCGCGATCTTGAGGTAGTCGCAGACCAGACCGACCGGCTCGCCGTGGAAGTTGCCGCCGGAGTACGCGTCCCAGATGCACTTAGCGTAGGCGTCATAAGGCTCGCGCTGATCGGCGTCGAAGCCCGCCGCGTCGGGGAACAGGAGCGGATTGTCAGTGACAGCGTTGACCTCGCGCTCGATGATGTCCCAGGCGTGCTCGATCGCCGTCCAGGCGGCGCCGTGGACCTGCGGGGCGCAGCGGAGCGAATAGGCGTCCTGCACGTCGGCCGACTGGTCCAACAGGCTGCCGCCGCGAGCCAGGCCGAAGATGGCCCGCGCCGCACGCGACTGGCCCTCGTGCCGGCGAACGGCATGGAGTTTCGGGTCGAACGCCCGGGTGCAGCCGCGCAGCGCTTGCAGCGACATGGCCGCGGCCAGGTTGGCGGTGCCCAGCAGCGTGCTGGCGTCGTAGCATGCCAGCGCCGCGGCCGCGGTGGTCACCGACGTGCCGTTGGTCAGCGCCAACCCTTCCTTCGGTTCCAGCGATGCCAGCGGTTCGATCCCGGCTTCGCGCAGCACCTCAGCGGCCGGCCGCGGCGGCTCGGCGGGGAAGTCCGTCGGGGGGGGCAAGGACTCGCCGGGGCGCGATGGCGCCGCCCGGCGGTCACCACCCGCCCCCCAAGCGTGCCCCTCGCCGATGACGACGAGGAACAGATGCGAGAGCGGGCATAGATCGCCGCTGGATCCGACCGACCCCTGCTGTGGCACCCAGGGATGGACGCCGCGGTTGAGCAGCTCGACGATGAAGCGGACCAGTTCCGGCCGCACGCCCGACCAGCCCTCCACGAACGCCCGCACACGGATCAGCATGGCGGCGCGAACGACTTCCACCGGGAAGGGATCGCCCACCCCGGTCGCGTGGCTGCGCAGGATGTTGACCTGCATGGCGACGACGTCGTCGCGATTGCGGATGGGCTTGTCCTTGTTGACGCCGAAACCGGTGGTCACCCCGTAGATCAGCGCCCGCTCCGCCAGTTTCCGGGTCGCCTCCACGTCGTCCTCGCCCGCCGCCAGCAGACCCGCGATCGACGCCGGTGCATAGCGGTCGCGGATTCGCTGCTCCCCAGCCAATGCCTCGTGGCCGGCGAAGCGCTCTCGCACCAGGCGAGCCAGCCCTTCCACATCGTGCCGGTGAACGACGTCCATGACGTGCCGGACGTAGTCAGCCGTGCGTTGGCAGCGCGCTTCCCAGTCGCCGGCCAACTCGACGCGGGCGAACCCCACCCCGGCGGGACGAGCGCGTGGACCGGCATCCACCGCCCCGCGGCCGCGAGCGACCGCGACGACGTCCGCCAGCGTCAGATCCCGCTCCGGTTCGATGCGGACGACCGGCGGAACGTCGAGATGGCCGCGATGAGGTGCGTGCATGGGCGCAGGATAACCCTGTCGTGCAACGGGAAGCAACGCCGCGCTCCTGAATGGCCGTGCGCCGTCTGCTTCCGCCGCACGAGCGGGATATGCGCGCGGGCTGGTTTGGCCGGCGGGAGATAACGCGGTTCGATCATAAACGGCTTCATGGCCTGGCTGCGCGACGCTTCGCTTCGCGGCGCCAGCTCGTGCCACCTCCCGGTGCCATCCGCCCGGCAACGCGGAACAAACCATCGCTCGACGGTAAGCTGCGTTCCGAAGGAGACTCCGCGCGGGCTAAAGCCACGCGGCTCGCAAAAGGACGCCCACCGATTCTGTCACGCACGCGACGTCGTTGGAGGCCGCTTCCGGCACTTGGAGTCTTCGGCCCCGGAGGGTAAGATAACCGCGCCTGCGCCTGTTCGTTCGGCGCGAGCGGGACGAGTCGTCGGGGGCATAAGGGGGACCAGTCATGATCGGCAGAGGACGAATCGCGGAATGGGCCGCCATGGGGACCGTGTCGCTTGCGATGGCGTACACGGCCCGCGGGCAGATCGTCTGGGGGGGCGTCTGGCAGGATGCGTTCGGGGGCAATGACGCCCAGACGGCGCAGCAGTTTCACGACTTCGGCCCGCCGACACAGGTCATCGGCAACGGCTTCGACGATTTCGGGTTCAGCCGCAATCTGGCGGTGGTCGACACCACGCTCTTCGGCGCCACCATCTTCTTCCACGGCATCCATCAGTGGGACGCCTTCACCGGCGACGAGTTCGGCCCGCTGGAGTTGGATTCACCGCTGGGCGATCACATCGAGTCCTACGTTCTGGGCATCGGCACGACGACCAGCGGCGACCTGCTGATCGCCACCGCCGGCCAGGGCACCGAGCAGCGAACGGTTGCCCGCTACACGACCGGCGGCCATTGGGTCCAGGACTACAGCGTCAGGGAACTCCAGCACAACCAGGGCACGCCCACCGGCAACGAGGACGCGGTGTTCATCGCGTCGCGTTACAACCCGGGCGCCTGGACCGAGAAGATCCTGATGTTCAGGCCGGACGGTACGTTGATCGGCATATTCGGCGACGAATTGGGCGGTGACGTCGGCGACGTCGAGATCATGGGAAACTTCCTCTACGCCATGAACTATACCGACGGCATCTACGTGTACGAACTTGCCGGACAGCAGATTCCGTCGTTTTCGCGCTTCATTCCATTTCCCGACGGCGTCAATCCGGACGCTTTCGCCCTGGACGCGCTGGTCGCCGCCGGCGGCGCGCTTTACGTCGGCGACACGCCGGATGCCAACTGGTACAAATTGGATCTGAGCGGCAACGTGCTGGGCGCGTACGAGGCTGAATACGTCGGCGGCTTCAATTTCATGGGCAGCTTCGCCGTGGTGACGGCATCCGGGCTGGACTGCGACGCCATCCGCAAGCTGGCGGCCAAGTGCAAGCGCGGCGCCGTGAAGGCGAAAGTCAAATCACGATTGGAACAAGGCACGACGCTGACGCTGTCGCTGGACGGAAAGGCGCGCATCCCCGTCGTCGTCAACGCCAAAGGCAAGGCGAACGCCAGGTTCACCAACGTAGAGCCAGGTGGGCACCAGGTCTGCATCGACGAATGTCCGGAGGTGTGCGTCAACGTCTCGTGCCGATAGCAGGCTGCCCGCGCGCTCCGCACGCCACGCGCATGGGCGCGGCCCGCCGCAAAGGTGCGCCGCCCGCGGATTCGCTTGCGGTCCGTTGACGCACGTACGGCCGCCGGTCAGCCCCCGCCCGCCGGCGTGAGCGCTGCCTACGACGCGGGTCCGCGCCACTTCGACTCGCACAGGTACAGGTCGTTGCCGTCGGGGTCGCTGAAGAACGCCAGCCGAACCGATCCGTTGGCGTCGTCCAGGATGGGCCCCTTGAACGGCACACCCAGCGCTCGCAGCGAACTCACGACGTCGTCGATCGGGGCCGTCACATTGAAGCCGAGGATCGTACCGCCGTTGGCGCCCGGCCGCGGGCCACTGGCGCTGGTCGGGTGCAACCCGATCTGGAGCCCGTCGCCGGCGTCGACCCCGCACCACTCGTTGCCGGCGCGATAGGTCATCTTCAGTCCGAGCGTGCGCGTGTAGAAATTGACCGCGCGGTCCATATCCGTCACATAGATTGTCGTCATTCCGCCTCGCAACATGACGTGCCTCCGTCAGGGGACTATATGCGTCCGGGCATCATACCCGCCGGCTGGGTTTCGTCGAGCCGTACAGGCAGCGTGAGCAGTGCCGGAGCCGTGGCGCCAGAACCGGTCGATTCCGGTTGCCAATTCGTTGGGACGCGGTTGGATTCACCGCAGGGACCGCGATCCCAGCGTCCACACCGCCGTCACGGGCAGCGCGTGGAGGCGCTCTCCGAACGGGACTGACTCGGCCCCGGTATACAGCACGACGCCGCGGTGAAACCGCTCGCCGGCCGCTTCCGCCAGCAGGCGCAAGCCGCGGAAGTCGTCGGCGTCGAGCGTGGCGGTGGCTTTGACTTCGATGCCGACGATCTGCCGGCCGCCGCGCGATTCGAGCACGAAGTCCACGTCGTGGCCGCGGTGGTCGCGGAAGTGCCAAAGGGTCGGATCGATCTCGCTCCAGCCCAGTTGCTTGTTCAGCTCACCCGCAACGAAGTTCTCCAGCAGCGTGCCGGCGATTCTGCCGCCGGCCGCGAAAGCGTCAGGCGTCGCGCCGAGTACGTGCGCGAGCAGGCCGGTGTCCGTGAAGTAGAGCTTGGGGCTTTTCACGACGCGCTTGACGCGGTTTGTGAACCAGGGCATGACCGGCTGAAGGAGGAAAGTCGCCGCCAGCAGCGCGAGATATCGCTTCACCGTGACCTGATGAAGCCCGACGTCGCGGCCCAGTTCGGCGTAGTTAACCAGCCCGCCGGCGCGGCCCGCCACCGCAACCAGCAGCCGCGGCAGATCCACCAGACCCTCGATGTTCGCCAGATCACGAACGTCGCGCATCATCACGGTGCTCAGATAGGACTCGAACCAGCGTTGGCGCTGCTTCGTACCGCGACGGGCCAGCACTTCGGGGTAGCCGCCGGTCAGGATCCGGTTTCCCAGGTCTGACTTGGACAGCGCCCCGGCGGCGCGAAACGTGGCCTTCGACCAGCGGGGCAACTCATCGGCGAACACGGCATCGATGAACCCCTCGCGCGTACCCTCGATCTCGCCTTGTGAAAGCGGCAGGAGGGTGTGGATTTCCATCCGCCCGACGAATGCGTCGGCCAGTCTCGGCAGTTGCATCACGCTCGACGATCCAGTCAACAGGAACCGCCCGGGCCGGCGGTTGTGGTCTACATCGGCCTTGATGGGAAGGACGAGTTCCGGCGCACGCTGGATTTCGTCGAGGATGAGGGGTCCCTGCTGAGCCGCCAGAAACCCGGCGGGGTCGGACCGCGCAGCCGCCAGCGACGTCGCGTCGTCGAACGTCACGTACGTCGCGTCGTGCCCTCGGCCGCGGAGCGCCCGCGCCAGCGTCGTCTTGCCCGCTTGCCGCAGACCCTGCAGGACGACGATGGGTGTGTCCTGGAGGGACGAGAGCAAGTTATCGGACAGATGACGTGAGTACATGACAAGATTCCAAGACGGTCCAGCACCGTGGATTCTAGCCGGTTACTGTGGGAAATTCTATCTCTGTCTGTCGGAAATTCCAACAGCGACTGTTAGGTCGTCCGATATGGGGCAGCGTAGGCGAGTTGGCGCAGCGCCTTACTCGAGCAAGCGTTATATGCTATAAGGGGGTGAGTTTGCTGTGGTCTTGGCGAGTCGCCGGCGCGCCCGCCCACATGTTCGGAGTTTGTCTAGAGCCCAACCCAATGTCTCCGCCAATCGTGCTATCCGGCCATGACGAGACGATCGAATTGCTGGAATCTGTCTCGGACGCCGTTTCCGTTACGCTCCCGAGCGGCAAACGCCTGTGGGTGTGCCCCGATGAGCACTTGGAGGATCTTTGTGACGTGCTCACCGACGCGGAATTCCGTGAGGCTATTAAGCGAGGAATCGACGAAGCCAAACGCGGTGAGTTCGTCGAAATCGAAGCCAGCCAACTTAAATAAGGCGCGATCCGGCTTGGCGTAGCACCACCCCCAGGGCGACGACCGTCGCGACGGCAGGCCCGCCGGTCAGATCTTGCGGATAGAAGATGACGGCGGCCAGCGGGGCGTCCGCTGCCGGAGACGGCAGCCTTTCGACGAGAATCCGCGCGTCGGACTGGAGTTCCAGGTCCGAGACCGCGTCACGTAATCGCTGATACAGTCGTCGAGTCGAGTGGGTAGCCCCGGCGGAAGATCGCGCACACTTGCAAGCAGGGCGCCGCTGTTGGGTTTTTCGTCAATACGAACCAGCAACCGTCGCAAGGCGTCAAACGCGGCAGCGTCGTGCAGCCGGTAGACGGCCAACCGCTTGTTGGCCTCCGGCGTTAGCTTGATAGACATTCAGGACCCGCTCCCCGGCGTGATCGCCAGCAGCCGAGCCAGCGATGCGGAGAGCCTGTCCAGCGCCGCCGGGTCGGGAAGGGTGACGGTCAGCTTCATGCGGCCGTCGTCGTCTCGCTCGACGCACTCGACCAGGCGCTGACGCACGGCCTCGGCGACGCGCTGGGATTGGTCCGGCTCGGTCTGCGGCGCCGGCAGCAACTGGTCCACAAAGGTCAGGGCCGCGCCGAGAAGTTCGCCCGCCGCCAGTGCGACGCGCTCCCGCCGGCCTTCGCGGTCGGCCTCGGCCGCGGCCCGCGCTTTCTCGCTCTCGTCCACGGGGGCCTCGGGCTTGGCGCCGAGCAGGATTTCCAGCCGGTTTTTCAGCTCCTCGACATTGCTGACCAGATCCAGCGCGTCCGTCTCCGATTCCACGTCGAGCGCAGCCAGGGCCAGGTCGTGCTTGAGCGCCAGCGTTCTCAGCAGGCTCTCCTCGATCGTGCCCTCCGTTACCAGCACGTACACCTGCACGGGGTTCTGCTGGCCCATGCGGTGCGCCCGGGCGATGCGCTGCTCCAGCACGGCCGGGTTCCACGGCAGATCCACGTTGATGACGGTGTTGGCCGCTTGCAGGTTCAGACCGGTGGCGCCGGCGTTGGTGGTGATGAACAGGCGGCAGGAAGGATCGCGCTGGAACTTATGAACCAGCGGCTGCCGCTGCTTCTGCGGGATCGAGCCGTCCAGCCGGACATACTCGGCGCGGTGCTTCCTGATGAGCGTTTCGATAAGACCCAGCATCGTCGTCCATTCCGAGAACAGGACGATCTTGCGGTCCTCCTCCGCCAGCAACGACCCCAGCAGTTCATCGAGCGTTTCCAGCTTGCTCGAGTAGCCCGGCTCCTGCTTGCCGACCAGGAACGTGCTGTCGGCCGACATGCGGCAGTTCAGCAGGGCCCGACGCAGCCGGAGCATGTCCATCTCGCTGATGTAGGGCTTGTTGACGATGGTGCGGACGACCGTTAATTGGGCGTCGTGCAGTGCCTGCTGCTCGGCGGTGGGTGCGATGCGGACCACTTCGGTCGAACGCGGCGGAAGCTCCTTCATCACCAGCGCCCGCGTCCGCCGCAGCAGCACCGGCTTGAGCCGTTCGCGCAGCTCGGCCAGGTTCTTGTAGCCCAGCACCTTTCCCTTGTCGTCGGTGACGCGGTGACGGTTGAAGAAGCGGAACGCCGGCCCCAGCCGGCGGTCGTCGATGAACTCGACCACCGAGAACAGGTCGTCCAGCCGATTCTCCAGCGGCGTGCCGGTCAGCGCCAGGGCGAAGCGCGAGCGCAGGCTCTTGATGACCCGGCTGGTCTTCGCCTCCCAGTTCTTGATGCGCTGCCCTTCGTCCAGAATGATGAAGTCCCACGCCGTCCGCTCGATGGGCAGATAGTCGCGCAGCACCTGTTCATAGTTGCAGATGGTGAAGAAGCAATCGTTGTCGTACTGCGCCGCCCGCTCGGCCGCGCTGCCGAGGACGAGTTGACATTCCCGGGCGCAGAACCGCTGGATCTCGCTGCGCCACTGAGATTTCAGCGATGCGGGGCAGACGATCAGCACCCGGCGGATGTTCGCTTCCCGCCGCAGCAACTCCGCTACGCCGATGCCCTGGATGGTCTTGCCCAGCCCCATGTCGTCGGCCAGCAGCGCCCGTCCGGCGCCGACGGCGAAGGCGATGCCGTCCAACTGGTAGGGCAGCAGCTCGACCTTGAGCAGTTCGCGGCGCAGCGGGTGGCGTGCCGGATCCCGGCGGATCTCCGTCACCAGCGCATCGATGTGCGTCTGGAACAGCCGCTGCTGGATGTACTCTTCGGCATCCGGATAGACGGTGACGCTGTGGCCGAGGGATTCGAGCCGGCCGAGCCGCCGGACCAGGTCGCGGGCGTCGGACACCGGCCGGCCCGCCAGCGGCCGCAGGATCTGCGCGATCTCCTCGTCCGGCCGCTCCGGCAGCAGCACGCGCAGTTCGAGGTCGCGGCCATAGTGCAGGTGGACGACGACGTCTTTCTGCACGTACGGACGTCGCTGCCGCGAACTCGGGAACTTCTTCCTGGCGCGGTCCTGCACCGCCAGGATGTGCTTGCACGTCCCCAGCGTGTTCTTGCGGAAGTCCGGGCAACTGCAATACGAATCTCCCGGCTCCCAGCCGCGCAGGGCCACGCGGTAGGTCTTGCCCGATTCGGCGTTGGTGACGACGTAGTCGGTCCACAGCACCGTCGGCTCGACCGAGCGCACCGTCATCTTCTCGGTCTTCGCCCGTTCCCTGCGCTCCGCGATGGCCTGCCTTACGAGTTCCTCCTCGCTGAGACTCTCGATCGGTACGCGTTCCGGCGGCGGCGCGGCCAGCCCCAGCGACGTCTTCTCCTCCAGGATCAGCGAGAACGCTGCGCCGACGTGCTCGCAGGCGCCGTCGCACGCGGTGCAGTTCCAGTGCAGGCGCTGGGGGACCTCGGCCATGGTGGTGATGGTTACCACGCCGCCGTCGAGGCGCAGGCGGAACAGGTCGGCGCCGAGGTGGACCTGCTCGTCTATGTCGATGTTCCACTTCCCGCCCAGGCCGATGAGCGAGGCCCCATCCGGCCCCAGCAGCTTGCACGCCTGGGTGAAGCTCAGATGAGACAGGCGGTCCTTGAGCGTCAGTTCGCGCTTCGCGGTGGTCGTGAGCGTTGCCATTCGTCCATCCTGATTCGTGGTCTCGATCGTGCCGGATGAACCCGCCCCGTCCAGACCGGACGACCGTCACGGGTGCGGGCCAGATTCCGGCGGAAGCCTGCGCCGGCGCGCCTGCGAGGCCGCGCTGCCCGCGAAGAGACGCACCTTGGCGCGGTACCCGCAGCCTATCGCAGTCGGACCAGACGTGCCAGCGACCTTCTTGCGTCGGACGGTGGCGGGCGCGTGACAGCCCGGGCGGAAGCGATCCCAGTGTGGCACCGGCTTCCAGCCGGTGGGCATGGCCTTCCAGGCCATGCCGATCGCGGAGCGTGCGGCGGTCACCGCCAAGATGCCGGTGCCACGCGACGCGTGCCACACGCGACGCGTGGCGGCCGCCGCCGGCTCGACCGCACTGACGCGAGAAAGGTGGAGATTCCTGGCCGCGCCGTGCGAGAAATCACGTGACCTTTTGCGAATGCGTGACGACCGGACACTTGGGCGTCGGTACGATCCCGTTGTTCCGGCGAGCAAACGGCCACAACAAGGGCTGGGGAGCAGGCAACGACAACGGCACGCGGAAACCGCAGACGATTCATGCCACATGAGGGGGCGGTCGCGCGGCCGTTGACCGAACGGGAAGGCTTCGGAGCTTCCAACGTGAGGGTAGTGCAGAACGGGTCGCGTGTCGTGTACCCGGCCCGCGGTTGAGGTCGGACGGCGTACCGTCATCCCGTCGCGCCGAGTCGATCCGCCCGGATCGACACGCGGCGCGCGGACCGCGCAAGCGATTTGCGCCCGTGCTGGCGGCGGCGTGGCGCCGCACGCCCGGCATGGGTAGAATGTTAACGGGGTGTAAAGATGAAACGAGGAGTGTGGGTCTGGGGATGTGCGCTGGCGCTGGGCGCCGGTGCCGCGCGTGCGGAAGATTCGCCGTTTTCCACGTCGGTCGACATCGGCGGTTCGCGCGGAGGACAAACGGAAATCACGGCGGACGAGTACAGCCATGATGACGGCTCGTCCGAGGACGCGATCGGCTTGACGGCCGGCGGCGTCATCGCCTGGTTGACTCGTTTCGAGGTGACCGAGGGCAACCAGACGATCAATGAGATCGCCGTCGCATTCGGCACCCCCGGCTGCACGGCGCCGCCCTGCGGAGAGAATGGGCGTCCGTTCGGGGCCGGGATCTGGTCCGATCCGAACCAGGATGGCAGCCCGGTGGACGGCGCGTTCCTCGCGCAGACGACCGGACTGCAGGAGAACGTGGATACCGACACGTTTCAACGGATCGCGATCCCGCAGACGGATCTCGGCGAGGTCGGCGACTTCTTCTTCGTCGTGGTGTGGACCCGCAACGAGACGCGCGGCAACCCCGGGGACTTCCCCGCGTCGCTGGACCGCAGCAATCCCGAGCCGGGTCCGATTCAGTGGGTGACGGGCGGAGTGGCCGCTCAATTCGATCCGGATGAGTTCCCCACCAGCGCGGGTTGGATCCAATCGAGCCAACTGCCCGCGAATCTGCGGGGACTCTGGCTGGTCCGCGCCGGCACCGGTGAGGGCGGCGACACGTGCAGTTTTGTGGTGAAGAAAACGGCCAAGGGAAAGAAGGGCTGCAACGCCTGTCCGCGGAAGGACGACCTTTTCGACACGGGCATCGAGTGCGACGAGAACAATCCGTGCCCGAAGAAGTTCACGGGCAAGAAGGTCGATTGCCCCGACGGCGGCGCGGGTTTCTGCAAGAAGATCCTGGGCCGGAAGAAGTCCGGCGCCTGCGGATAGCCTGGCCGCACTGCGTCAACGTGCTCCACGCCGTCGGGGCCAGGCCGCCCCGACGGCTTTTTTTCGTGTTCACCATCGGCGGCCGCGCCGCGATTGATCGACGCCGGCGCGCCGAATACCATGCGCGCCGTTGCAGAACCGACCCACACCCCGCGGAGACTGCCGTATGACCGCAACGTGCCCCATGACCGCGCCCGCGGAGGTCTATCGCCGCCGCCGGGCCGATTTGGCCGCTCGGCTGGAACGGCCCGTGGTCCTTTTCGCCGGCTACGCCCCGGCGCGGAACTACGAGACCAACCCGTTTCCGTTCCGGGCGGGGAGCACCTACCTGTACTTCGGCGGCCCGCCCGTCGAAGGGGCCTGCCTGGTGATCGAGCCCAGCCACGGTGGCGACACACGCAGCGCCCTGTTTCGCATCCCGGTCGATCCGGACGAGGAAGTCTGGTCCGGGCCGGCAACGCCGGATGACGTGTTGGCCGCCGCCGCCGGGCTGGACGTGACCCACATCGTGCCCTTGGAGAAGCTCGGCCGGCGCATGTGCGACCTGGTGGGGATCGCTATCGCTCCGCCCTGCCGACGCACGCACGATCTGATTCGCGACCTGAAACTGCACCAGCCCACGCCGGATGAGTTGCTGCTGGTCATCGAAATGCGGCTGTGCAAGGACGAGCACGAGCTGAAGGCCATGCGTCGCGCCGCGGCCGTGACCGTTGAGGCCCATCGGGCCGCGATCGCCGCGGCCGCGCCGGGCCGGCGCGAGGCGGACGCCGCGGCCGCGTATGCCGCGGTGCTGGAGGCCAATGAGTGCGTCCACGCCTTCGGTCCGATCATCACGGTGAATGGCCACATTCTGCACCTGCACGGCCACGGCAACCCGATGACGGACGGCAACCTGCTGCTCATCGACGCTGGGGCGGAGCTGCCGAACGGCTACTGCTGCGACGTCACCCGCGTGTGCCCGGTGAACGGGCGGTTCACGCCGATCCAGCGGCACCTGTACGATACGGTGCAACGTGCGCTGGAAGAGGCCACGGCCGCGTGCGTACCGGGCAAGCGCTATCGCGAGGTCCACGACCTGGCGACACGCGTCGTGTGCGACGGGCTGGTCACGGCGGAGTTGCTCAAGGGCGATCCGGACGAGTTGCACGCCCGCGGCGCCCACACCGTCTTCATGCCGCACGGCGTGGGCCACCTGATCGGCATGGAAGCGCACGACATGGAGGACTTCGGCGACCTGGCCGGGTACCCCAAAGGGCGGACGCGCTCGACCCAGTTCGGCACGAAGTACTTGCGGCTGGACCGTGATCTGGCGGCCGGCATGACGGTCACCATCGAACCGGGCATCTACCTGGTGCCGCAGATCTGGCAGCGCGACGACCTGGTCGGCCCCTACCGCGACTGCGTCAACCGCGGCAACGTGGACGCCCTGCTCGCCGACCGTTTCGGCGGCATCCGCCTGGAGAACACGATCTGTGTCCGATCGGAGGGCGCACCCGAAATCCTCTCGGAGGCGCTTGAACTGGACGCTGAATCCATCGAGCGATTGACCGGATGAAGCATCCATCGAGGGGTGGACACGAGCCCGCGCAGAACGTGCGAAAAAGCACGCCCCCCGCCATGTCATTCACCGTTCGGCCGGAAAGAGCCGGTGACGTCGATGCCATCGCGGAGATCCACCGCAGCGCGTTCGGTCGAGAGAACGAGGGTGAACTGGTCGCGCGGATCCGTGCGGACGAGTCGTTCGATCCTGCCTTGTCGCTGGTGGCCGCCGAGGGTGAATCGCCGATCGGGCACATCCTCTTCAGTCCCATCACCATCGAGCCGCACCGCGGCGACGCCGTTCTCGCCGTCGCGCTGGCCCCGATGGCCGTGGCGCCGCAGTGGCAGCGCCGTGGCGTCGGCTCGTGCCTGGTCCATGCCGGGCTGGCCGCATGCCGCCGGCGCGGACATCGAATCGTCGTGGTGGTGGGGCACGCGGCGTAATACCCCAGATTCGGCTTCAGACGTGCGAGCCAACTCGGCATCCGCCCGCCTTTCGACGTCCCGGACGAGGCGTTCATGGCGCTTCGCCTGAGCGATGAGCCGCCGGACGACGTGAGCGGGACGGTGCGATACCCGGGGGCATTCTCGGGCATTTGAGGCGCACAACCCGCCGCTCGGGTGGCCGGCGATCGAATGCCCGATAGCGGAACGGTCAGCAAACGGAGCTGGTCAGCGAACGGGTCAGTCGTGGCGCGCGGTCCTCCTCGTCGCTTCTTATCCGACCCTTCGCGCCGGCGACCGAGCCCCACGCCACCGGTTTCATTTCGCCCTTCGGGTTGGATAGAATCATCGGCGCCCGGCCCGATTCCGATCGCCGGGCGCTACCACACGGATCTCGGCAGGGACGAAGCATGACCCAGGAGTCGGTGCACCAACCCAGATCATCCCGTCAACGCGCCACCGCGGCCGCGTGGCTTGCGCTCCTGGCCGCGCTCGTGCTCTACGGATCGTGGATCCCGTTCCAGTTCCGGCGCTTCACGTCCGCGGGACCGGCGTTCGACTTCTCCGCGATCGCAGTCCTCCCCCCCACCAGTCGCGGCGACCTCCTGGTCAATCTGCTCGCGTATTTCCCGATCGGTTGGGCCGCGGCCGCGGTGCTGTCATCCCGCGCGACCATCGCGCGGCGGGCCTCTGCGAGCCTGGCGTGTGGATTCATCCTCAGCCTCGTGGTCGAGTGGGTCCAGACGGCCATGCCGGATCGGGTCGCATCGTGGATGGATGTCGGGCTGAATGCGGCCGGCGCGGCCGCCGGCGCCGCGGTCTGGCCGCTCTTGCTGCGCACGGGGCAGACCCTCCGGCGGTGCTGTCAGCAGGAATGGATCCGGCGGCCGCTGATGGCGGCCGCGGTTATTCTCTCCACCGCGGTCCTCATCGTCGGCGTCATCCCATCCGACTTCATCCGCACCACCGAGCAGTTGCACGATGCCCTGCTCCGCGCCGACTGGACGCTGACCCTGCGTCTGGAGGCGGGTTGGGCCGCAGCACTCATCCATCGCGCCGCCGACGCCGCCTGGTTCGCCGTGATCGGATACTGCACCGCGTTCGGCAGGCGGCGCCAGGGCTGGGCCAAGACGGACGCGCTGGCATCGGCGACCAAGCACGGCGTCGTCGTGGCGTGCGTGCTGACGGCGGTACAACTGCTCTGCGCCGGTCACGTGTTCCGGCTGGCGGAGCCGATCTGGCGGGTGACGGCGGCGCTGATCGGCGCGCTTTTCGGCGGAGGGTGCCGGTTCTCGCCCATTCCCACGCCGCGGATGGCGTTCGTCGCCTTCGGAATGATGGTGGCGGCGGATTGGGTGGTTCAGTCGACCGGCTCATTCGCCTTCTTCGCGGCGGATCCCGCCACGGCCCGGCTCTGGGCCGTTCCATTCGAGTCGCTCTGGCGCACCCCGTTGACCCACGCGGTGCGGGAGGCGGCGAGCACGCTGCTGGTCTTCGCGGTGCTGGTCAGCGCGATGCGCCTGTGGCTGGCTGACTGGCCCGCCGCGCGGGCGTGGACGGCCGCGATCGGCTTCGCGGTGGCGCTCAGTCTGGGAATGGAGTGGTCTCAACTGAGCGTCCCGGGCCAGACCGCCGACCTGACCGACCCCGTCCTGGCCCTGCTGACCGGCCTGCTGCTGTCGTGGACCGCCCGCCGAATGAGACTGGGCCTGTCAGCGGAACTGACCCGGCTGGTCGAGCGTCGCACCAGTGCACCCGCTTCCGCGGCAGGTAATTGACCCGCCCCACTACAGTTCCTAGACTCCCCGCGTCGGGAGCGGTTCGGCCGGTCTGCCGCCGCTCGAGTCAGCGACGCGCCCCGGGGTCGCCCCCGGCGAGCCGAGATTCCCGTGCAACAGCGCAGCGTCACACACCATTGCGGCCTGTTCGGTATCTATGGTCACGACGAGGCGGTCTTCCTGACCCATCTGGGGCTGCACGCGCTCCAGCACCGCGGGCAGGAGTCGGCCGCCATCGTCTCATCCAACGGCCAGACGCTGCAGAAGCGCGGCGGCATGGGACTGGTCAAGGATGTCTTCACCCGCCGGGATCTGGGCGAGATCCACGGACACATGGCCATCGGCCACGTGCGCTACTCGACCACCGGCTCGTGCAGCGACGTCAACGTCCAGCCGCTGCTGTTCAGTTGCGCCGCCGGACCGGTGGCGATCGCCCACAACGGCAACCTCATCAACGCCGCTCTGCTGCGGCGCCAGTATGAGGACTTCGGCCACATTTTTCAGACGACCAACGACACCGAGGTCATCATCCACCTGCTGGCCAAGCCTGCCCACCAATCCCGTCAGAACCCGCTCGTCCACGTGCTCAACCATTTGCAGGGGGCGTACTCGCTGCTGTTGCTCTTTCCCGACCGGATGGTGGCGGTCCGCGACCCGCTGGGGTTTCGGCCCTTGTGCCTGGGACGGCTGGGCGGCGCCGTCGTGGTGGCGTCGGAGACCAACGCCTTCGATCTGGTGGACGCTGAGTACGAGCGGGACGTCGAGCCGGGCGAGATCGTCACGATCAGCGACGAAGGCGTTCAGAGCCGACGGTTCGGCGGCGACGTGCCCCACACGGCCGCGTGCATCTTCGAGCAGATCTACTTCGCCGACCCGTCCAGCCGGGTGTTCGGCGAAAACGTCCATCTGGTGCGTGTCGCCATGGGAGCCAGACTGGCGGAAGAGTCGCCGGCCGACGGCGACCTGGTCGTGCCCATCCCGACCTGCGCCCAGTGCGCCGCCATCGGCTTCAGCCGCCAGACCGGCATCCCCTACGGGCGGGCCTTCACCACCAGTCACTATGCCGGACGGTCGTTCATCATGCCGACGCAGTCGGAGCGTGACACGGCCGTCAAGATGAAACTCAACGTCATCAAAGACGCCGTAGCCGGCAGGCGCCTGGTGGTGGTGGAGGACTCGGTGGTCCGCGGCACCACCACCCGCGGCAAGATCAGCGCCCTGCGGCGGGCGGGGGCCAAGGAGATCCACCTGCGCGTGGCCAGCCCGCCGATCCGTCACGGGTGCTACTTCGGCATCGACTTTCCGCAGCAGGACAAGCTGGTGGCTTATCAGCGGTCGGTGGAGGAAGTCCGCGCCTTTCTGGAGGTGGATTCGCTGGCGTACCTGTCGCTGGAGGGCATGCTCTCCTGCGTCCGGATGCCGCCCAGAGACTACTGCACGGCCTGCTTCTCCGGCCGCTATCCGATTGATGTTACCGAGCCGGTTGATAAATTCTCCTTGGAGCGGCGGCAATTGCGGATGTTCGGCAGCGCCGGCGCCGACGTACCCGGCCCGCCGGCCGGCGCGGGACGGCGCGCGGTCCCGGGCGCCGTCAGCACCCCCTGAAGAACGTGCCCCGCTGCAGCCGTGAAAGGGCGCGCGTGCGTGGGCCTGCCGCGGGTGCGGAGCCGGTCCGCGTGCCGCGCAGCGCCCACACCGATCTGGAAGGCAAGGGATGGCCCACTCGCCTATCACGTACAAAGAGGCAGGCGTCGATATCTCCGCGAACACACGCTGGGTGGGCGCGATCCGCTCGGCCATGCTCTCCACCTTCGGCCCGCGGGTAATGAACCGCGACAATGCGTTCGCGGGGCTGTTCCGCCTCGACTACGACGAGCAGCTCTTTCGCCGCAACTATCGCAAGCCGGTGCTGATCGCCTGCGCCGACGGCGTGGGCACCAAGGTGCTGCTGGCGATCCAGACCGGCAGGCTGGACACCATCGGCATCGACCTGGTCGCTATGAACGTCAACGATCTGATCACGTGCGGCGGTGAACCGCTTTTCTTCCTCGACTACCTGGGCGTCAGCGCGCTGAACCCGAAGGACCTGGCGACGGTCATTGACGGCATCGCGGCCGGCTGCCGCGAGGCGGGCTGCGCCCTGCTGGGCGGCGAGACCGCCGAAATGCCGGACGTCTATCGGCCCGGCGATCTGGATCTGGCGGGCTTCGCGGTGGGCGTCGTCGAACTCGACCGCGTCGTTGACGGGCTGCGCATCAAACCCGGCGACCAGATCGTGGCACTGCCTTCGAGCGGCGTACACAGCAACGGGTTTACGCTGGTCCGCAAACTGATCGAACGGCAGCGGGCGGCGCTCGATGAGTACGTGGACGAACTGGGCGGCCCGCTGGGAGCGGCGCTGCTGAGGCCGACGCGGATCTACGTCTCTGCGGCCGCGGCGGTGGCGCGGGCCTATCCCAACACGACGGCGGTCACCGGCATGGCCCACGTCACCGGCGGCGGGCTGCGGGAGAACATCAGCCGGGTCCTGCCGCACACCTGTAACGCGGTCATCCGCAAGGCGGCCTGGACCCCCCCTCCGGTGTTCGCCGTGATCCGCCGCATGGGCACGAGCCGGGCCGAGATGTTCAAGGTGTTCAACATGGGCATCGGCTTCGTGTTCATCGTGCGGCCGCGCTTCACGGACGGCGTGATGAACGCCTTGCGCGGCGCCGGCGAGGACCCGATCCTCATCGGCGAGATACAGAAGGGCGCAGCACGGGTGATTCTGAAGTGAGGCCGTGGGAATGTCGAATGTCGAATAGCGAATGAAGACAGGGCGAGACGAACGCCGGAGGACGAATGACGAATGTCGGCTGAGGCACACAACTCGCATGTGGCGAAACCAAATCGGCGTCCGGCGTTGAGCCACTCACCATTCGCAACGCTTTGTAATTCGCCATTCGACATTCAACATTCGCCATTCTATTCGTTATTCGCTATTCCATTCGTTATTCGCTATTCCATTCGTTATTCGCTATTCGCCATTCGTTAACTTCCCGTGAATGATCTGGTCGTCCTCATCCTGCTGCTCGTCCTGACCGGCTTCCTGGCCGGGTTCACCGGAGGTCTGCTCGGCATCGGCGGCAGCATCATCATGATTCCGGCCATGACCGAGCTGCTGGGGCCGGATCAGCACCTGTACCAGGCCGCGGCGATGATCGTGAACTTCTTCGTGGTCGTTCCGTCAGCCGTACAGCACTATCGCGCCGGCGCCATCGACGCACGCCTGATCGGACGGCTGCTGCCGGTCGCGCTCGTCTGCGTCATCATCGGCGTAACTTCCAGTGAACATTCCTGGTTCCACGGCGTTGGCGAGGCGCGATTACGCCTGCTGTTCGGTCTGTTCCTGCTGTTCATCGCCGCCTATGAACTCTACCGGCTTGTGCGCCGCTCCGCGCCCGCTGCCGCCCGCGACGCCGAGGTCCAACCGTCGTGGCGCTTTGCCGCCGCCGTGGCCGTGCCCACCGGGCTGGTCGCCGGCCTGCTCGGCGTCGGGGGCGGGATCCTGGCGGTGCCGCTGCAACGTCGCTTTCTGGGCGTGCCCATCCGTCAGGCGATCGCCAACTCCGCCACGCTGATCATCGCCACCAGTCTGGTCGGGGCGGCGGTGAAAAACTATGCCCTGGTCGCGTACCACGCCCGCACACTTTCCACGTCGCTGATGCTGGCAGGCGTGCTCATCCCTACCGCCATCGTCGGGGCGTCCATCGGCAGCAGCCTGACGCACCGCCTGCACCGCCGCGTGGTCCAGGTGGCGTTCTTTGTACTGCTGCTGCTGGTCGCCGTCCGCCTGACCTGGTCCGCTCTGCGCGACGTTCCGCGCCCGGTGGAGAGTGGGCCCACCGCGGACGCAGGATTTGCGCTGCCCTTCCGATAGGCGTGCTCGTCAGCCCGGAGACGCCGAAATCTCCCTGCAAGACCGCGGGCCGTCTGTCCGATACGCGCAGAAGTCGATCGCCGTCGCGGGAACGGACGCCCGCGTGTACGAGCCCGGCCGTGCGGCAAGGACGCTCGCCCCGGCCGGCTCTTGAGAACAGGACCAGGCGGAAGACACGACGCCGGCCAGGCGGCCGGCAAGGGTGAGGGCGAGGCCGCCACGGCCGGCCCGCAAGCCGCTTCCGCCACAACTCGGGGTTGAGTATGCACCGTTGCTCGTCTTGCCGGCTTGTGCGTCGGACACTTCTGGCCGCTCTTTGCTCGGGAACGCTCCTTGTCGGAAGCTGCTCGCAATACATGGATGAGTTTCGTGCGGCCTCCGCCAACTCGTTCCGAACCGGGCTGGATGCCCTGGCCGACGGCGTCGTGGCCGGCGCCTTCGCCGTCTTCGAGCCGGACAGCAGCGCCGACGAAACCAGCGGCCGTGTCACACCCTGACGCCCAAGAAAACGGGAGCGCACAAATAGCCGACGCTCGCGCCGAAGCTGCCGAACGACGGATGCGCGACAGGTCGTGCCGTCATCCTGCCGGGTCGCTCCGGCTCGCGGCGCGGGCCAAAAAAAGCCGGGGCGACCGGCACCGTCGACGGGTCGGTCGCCCTGGTTTCAAGTGACCGGTTCGGCGACCGGTCCGTGACTCACGACGGATCGGCTACTCGCACGTGTGACGCTTGCTGGCGACCGTGCAACTGCCCGGTCCCCGCGGGCACGCGATGGTCGCCTTCGTCTTCTTGCGGCAGTCCGCCACGTCGTCGCAGCTTTCCAGCGTCGAGACGATCTGGCCGCGCGGCGGACAGACCTGGCAGCCGCCGAGCGCTTTGCTCTTCTTGACGATGTAGCTGCAATTGCCCCCGCCGCCGGCGGGCACCTGCACCGCGCCGCTACAGCCGGGGCTGGGCGACGTCGTGCCGAACACCACGCCGCCTGCAGTCACCGTGTAGTTCGGATCAAAGTAGATCTCCAGCCGGTCGCCCGCGTACTGTATCTGCGCGCCGTACTGGGGCGCGCGGGGCGCGAGGCGCTGGAACAGCGCCTGGCAGATGATCGGTCCGGAGGTCTGGAAGTTCAGCTCCTGGGACGAGATTCGCACCGTCAGTTCTCCCACGTCGGTCACGATCCCGGCGGTGAAAACGGCGGGCTGGCGGTAGGCGTCGAAGGGATCGAATCGCGAGTTCTGGAACGCGACCGTTGCCTGGGTCGTGGTCTCCACGTACCACTTGTCCGGCACTTCGCCGGTACCGCCGTCGCTGAGTTGAATGTAGGCGACCTGGTTGTCGAGGTTCTTGAACGTCAGCCCGATTCCGCCGTCGTACTCCATGCTCAGCTTGTTCTTGAGCGCGTCGTAGATGGCCTTGGCCTTGGCCTCGGGCGTGATATCGCCTGAGATCTCGACCTCGTAATCGCCGGGGAGCTGGAGCATGTTCTCGTCCAGCAGGATGATCCACACACTCCCCTTATTGGTGGGGTCGCCGACGGTCAGCTTGGCCGTCTTGCGGGCCAGGGCGGGCGCCACCGCCACCAGCGTGATCAACGCGACAATCAACCCCAGACGATGGGCTCGTTCCGACATCAACACGCGCGATCCGACGGTACACATGGTTCGACCTCCTCAAGGCCGCGGGTTTCGCACCGCCGGAGGCGAACGATTCTCCCGACCCGGCGGTGCTCATCCGGTATCCGTGGGCGCCGTTTCATTCCTTACACTTGTCGGCGGCGGGCCCTGGCTGGCGGAGGGCGCACGGACGGATCGCGCCTGGTGGTGGCGGCGTCACGAAGGCGAGGAGCAGTTGAGGCCGGCGGGTGACCACCGTGTGGGTCATCGTGCCGAGCGATCCGTTTGACCTGGGCATGACAGACTTTGTGTTCCGACGCGCCGGTCCCTTGGCCGGTTTCCTCGCGAAACGCCTCTGCGCTCCGTCGGGTCACGGACACGCGACACGATTCGTCAGCGGGCTGCACACGTCGACCCGTACCTCGTGCTCCCCCGCATCGAAGCGGCGCCATCTCGTTCTGGTCTTGGCGCCGTTCGCGTCGAGCCAGCGCGGCTGCGCGCGGTCGAGCGTGACGCGGAGCTGCGGCCGGTAGCGAATCGTGTCGCTGATCAGGGAGGCGACGATCTTCGATCCCTTGCACCGCGCGCGGAACATCTGCACGCGGGCGCAGTCGGCGTCGCACTCGTCCGGCACGCCGTTGCCGTCGTCGTCGTCCGACTTGCCGCTGGCGATGTCGCAGGCGTCCGGTACGGCGTTCCCGTTGCAGTCCGGAACGTCGTGAAACTCGCAAATATCCAGGACGAGATCGCCGTCGCAGTCCTGCTGCGACTCGCACTCGTCGGGCATGCCGTTGTCGTTGCAATCGAAGCTGACTCCCCGCTCGATGTCACGGCCGTCGAGCCGCCCGTTCTGGTTGCAGTCGCTGACGTGCTGCGTCATGTAGAGCAATGCCGGGAGGATCTCGATGCACGTTGGCAGAATTTCATTCTCGGGTACACCGTACCTGTCGCCCAGTTCGAATGTCATCGCGATGATGTCGTGGACGCCAAAAGAATAATCGTTGGATCCGCCGCTGACAGGGTAGATTGTCGTGTATATCGGCCCGCGGCGGTTGTAATTCTCTCCCCGGTGTTGGCGGATGAGTTCCGCCATCCGATCTCCGACCCGATGCCAACTGGGATTCTCCTGCGGATAATGCGGCGTGTGTCCCCAGGCCCATAAGATATAACGCCCGTACGTGTGGAGGTCGACGTACGCTTTGAGATTGTCGTGTTTCTCCATGAAACGCCGCAGATTATCCGTTTCAGGCTGCGAAAACGGGTTGGCCCGACTCCCCGGCCCCGCCCAGTTACGGTTGAGGTCATAACCGTTCCTGTTGGACCGCGACCCAGCCTCATATCCGTCAGGGTTCATGATCGGCATCAGGAACCACTCGACGTGGTCCACCATCCAGGTCACGTCTGGATCCGTACTGTAGTTTTCCAGCAGATGTCTTGCGGTGTAAGCAATGACGGGCGGGCCGGTGATCTCGTTGCCGTGCTGAGCGCCGTGATAGAGCACCGCCGGCCGCTTGCGCGATGGCCCCGGACCGGTAATGCGGATGGCCCATTGGAATCGGCCCTCGACCGTCGGTCCAATGTTGACCATCGTGGCCAGATTGGGATAACGGCTGACCAGGTCCTCCATGAATGTGACGTGCTCGTCGTACGACTGGTAGCGCTCGAAAAAGTCGCCGGCCGTCGGCGACGTGAAATACTCCGCCCAAAGCGCGCCAAGATCATCGACCTCAACGTCATAATGAAACCCCTCCGCGTCGAGCATCGCACGCGACTCCTCCGTTACGCGCACGTCGATCGCCTCGCCGCCCAGGTCGTGCGACCAGGTTTCCATGGCTGCGCAGTCAGCGTCGAACTGGATCAGGCGCACCCGCTCGGCCGTGGATTCCGGGAAGACTTGTAGCAGTTGCGCCCGTTCGGCCCCATAAGCCGACACGCCCAACGCTATCGCCAGTGCGGCGCCGGCGACGATCCGGCTATTCTGCGGGACGGACGTGCGACGCGCGGAATTCGCGCCCTTCCGCCGGACGGACGTGTTTCGCGCGAAATCCGCTCTCGCGCCGACCATCCCCCCCCCGCGGCGCGCCAGTCCGCTCGCCCACTGTCCGTCAATGTCTGCTCGCATGTGCTTGACTCCTTCCTCTTTCGTTGCCGGAGTGTGGCCCGCTCGACGGGCAGCACCCATACTCGCAACCCTCGCTGCGACGCGCCCACCCGGCGACGAACAGCCTCGTCCGTCGGCACCGACCCGCGCAGCCCGGGGCATTGTCCGCAGTGTGGGGCGTGCGATCAAGCATGGAGAAACTCCAGCCAGGTGCGCAGTGCATGACGCCATCGACGGACCAGGGCTTGGTACCGGCGCGGTGCTCGGGTGGCCCGCCGCTCCACGGCGGGGACGACAGGTCGCCCACGCGAGCCCCTCGCCGCGGAGCGGCGAGCACGCCGCGATCCGCCGTAACTGTCACGCCCTCCTGCCGGCGTGTCGCGGGGATTGCCCTTGACACTCGCCCTGCGGCGCTGCATCCTCAGTGGCCGCCATGCGATATGACCACGTGGAGATCGGCCGAACGGGCAGCCGCGGCAAGCGATACGCTTTCGTCACCGATGAGAAGGTCGGCGGAGCGACGTATACACCCGCGGCGTTGGCGGACTTCGTCGCGGCAAGGATGATCGACGCGGCCGGCCTTCACCACAATCCACGCTCCGTGCGCATCCTCGATCCGGCCGTCGGAGAAGGCGAACTGCTCGCGAGCCTCCTGGCTCAGCTCCCAGACGACGTTCGCATCGACGTCTGCGGGTTTGACACGGACCGGCGTGCGCTCCATTCGACGGAGGCTCGCTTGCGCTCCGCCTTTCCTGGAGTGTCGCTGGACCTTCGCACGGGTGATTTTCTGAAGTTCGTGCTCGACATGTGCAGCGGCGTCGGACCGGGTCTTTTCTTCGACGCTGGCGCCGCCGAGACGTTCGACCTGATCATCGCGAATCCACCCTACGTGCGGACGCAGGTCATGGGGGCGAAACACGCTCAACGCCTGGCCGCGACGTTCGGCCTCCACGGGCGGGTTGACCTTTACTACGCGTTCCTGGTCGCAATTTCGATGGTGCTCAGGCCGCACGGCGTGGCTGGAATCATCGTATCCAACCGGTTCATGACAACGAGAGCGGGAGCAACGGTGCGACGGGCGATTCGCGCCGGCTTCAACCTGCGGCAGGTGTGGGATCTGGGCGACACAAAGCTGTTCAGCGCGGCCGTGTTGCCGGCCGTACTCATCGGCGAGGGCAAGAACGGCGACGACGGAGGGAACGTCCAGTTCACCTCCATTTACGAAAGTACGGAGCCGGCCAGACACAGTTCTGCGTCTATCATCGACGCGCTGGAACACACCGGCGTGGTTGAGGTGCCGGACGGGCGCAGGTTTCACGTACGATCGGGCACACTGGACTCGTCGTCCGGCTCCTCAGCCGTCTGGCGCATCGCCACCAACGCGACGGACGCCTGGTTGGAGACGGTGTCGACTCACACCTGGCGACGGTTCGGGGAAATCGGGAAGATCCGCGTCGGCGTGAAGACGTGCGCCGACGGAGTATTCATCCGGGACGACTGGGACAAGCTTCCGCAAAACGAACGTCCGGAACTGCTGCGACCGTTGATCACCCATCACGTTGCTCGCCGCTTCAGGGCGGATGAGTCCAGGGCGGGGCGACGGATCTTGTACCCGCATGAGTCGATCGGCGGTCAGCGGCGGGCGGTCGAACTTGACGAGTATCCACGAAGCAAAGCGTATCTAACCCGACACCGTTCCGTACTGGAGAGTCGGTCATACGTCCTTGAAGCGGGTCGGCATTGGTACGAAATCTGGGTCCCCCAGGATCCGGCGACGTGGCGGAAACCGAAGCTGGTTTTTCGGGACATCGCCAAGGAGCCGTGCTTCTGGGTGGACTTCGCTGGAGCGGTCGTGAACGGCGACTGCTACTGGATCGCCATTGAAGACGAATCGCTTCTCTGGCTGGCCGCGGCGGTCGCCAACTCGACGTTCATCAGGTCATTCTACGATCATCGCTTCCACAACAAGTTGTATGCGGGCCGTCGTCGCTTCATCACCCAATACGTCGAAGCGTTTCCGCTTCCTCATCCTGAATCGGAAACGGCAGCAGAAATCATCCAGGGCGCAAGAGCCATGTATTCGACGGCTGGGACACCGAACTGCGAACTTCGGTTCGCGGAACTCGACGGGCTGGTCTGGTCCGCCTTCGGTCTAACTCTCGAAGAAGTCGCCCGGTAACGGAATCTGGAGTTTTCTGTTCAGGACCTTTCCCTGAAACTGCGCAAATCGTCTAAAGAACCCTTCTCCGGTGGTGAGCAACAGGTGCGTGATCGTGACGCGCGACCCGTTCCGCGGTTCTCGCGCCGGGCACGCAGCGGGCCTGGTATTTCTGCGTCAGCGTACCCGTCGTGTCGAAACGTGTCAGCGTGTCGCCGGTCACGACCTTCACGCGCGTGATCACATCATCGTCGGATAGCCGAATAATCGCGTACCGCCGTGCCGATGCTATGTCGTCGTTCCAGATCTGGAGATTGTCTGATTTCTGCACATACGTATCCATGGCCTGCCCCGGAAACCGCGGCCTGGTTCTTTTGAAGGAGGATGGAACCGGGTATCCGAGACTGCGGCACACGCGTTCTTTGACGACCTTCGACCGCGTGCGGAGCGGGAGCCTGGCCAGCGATACAACGCGCAGGCCCTGGTCGAGCAGGGCCTCCAACTCCCGGGTCGGAATCCAAAGGTCCGTGTGACCAACCTCGATGGGGTCGTAGATCGTCAAACCGCTGCGGGCGACGGCCGATACGAATCGGTCGGCGTTCCGTGATGACCCGGTCACATCCGTCTCCACCGGCGCGAGCAGGTCGGTGACGCCGACCCCCAGGGCGGATGCGAGCACCTCCAGACTGCTCAACGTCACGTTGCGCTCGCCCCGTTCCACGGAGCCCACGTACGTGCGGCGCAGGCCAGCCAGATCGGCCAGCTTCTCCTGCGAGATTCCACGCTGGTGCCGAAGTCGACGGACGTTGCCCGCGAGCGTCCGCGCCAACCGGCTACTCGGCTTACGAAGGGACTTGCCATGCACGCGCAGCGACTCCCGGAACCGGACGTTCACGGGCGCCAGTGTCGCTGCCCTGATGACTCTGAATCTACAGCCTACGAGTAGCGGGCATCGCAGAGCGGTTTCGGCATTTCGGAAGGAAAAGCGGCGTGTCGTGTCGGTCGCCGCCTCTGTACGTGGTGGTGGTGTCCTACGTCGGCGAACGGTGTCGTCGGACACATCGCAGGTCTGGGCTGGCAGCTCGAACAGTGACTGGGCGCAATCAAACGGTCAGCCACGACCGCACATGGTCGTCAAGCTGGTGGCGGGTGGCGATTGCGCTGAGCCTCTTCCTCGCGAATGGCGAGGATCAGCGGACGGTTCATCTGCAGTGCGTCAATGGTAGCCCGACCGATTGGCGTGAGGCCGATCACCTGCCGTTCACGCGCTCGGAACGCAGCCGCAACAGGGAGAGCAGATCAGCCAGGTTGACCAACCCCTCGGCCTCCAAGCGTTCGCGCGGCAAGAGGGATTCTCCACGATCCTGACGGTCGAGCAACTCCTGCAAGCGTGCATCGACCGCAGCCGGTAGCCGTAGCCGCTCCAGGTCTCCGGGAAGCTCGATTTCCAAGTGTACTTGCTGAGCCAGGGAGTACTTCTTGCTCGACGATCCGGAGAACCATTGTATGTTCGGCGGTTCCATTGGAGCAAGCGCCCCGCTCATGCAGCGGGCAGTTCGATGCACAGAGAATCGCTTCCGCCCTCCATTGGCACGGGGATTGCTACCCCCCCGCTGGCGGGACTGCCGCGCCGGGACCGGGACCGCCGTCCGATAGGTCGGCCGCCGGGCCGGGCGGCGGCGCCGAAGACTCACGCTGCGCCACCAGGAGAGACTGTCCGATGGCAGAACTGTTGATGGGGGACGAGGCGGTCGCCCTGGCGGCGATCCACTCGGGCATTCGGGGGGCGTTCTCCTACCCGGGAACCCCCGCGACCGAGATCTTCGAGTACGTGGAGGCGTGCGTCCGCGGACGGCAGGACGTGTCCGCACGGTGGTCGCCCAACGAAAAGGTGGCGTACGAAGAGGCGCTGGGCATGTCGTTCGCCGGCTTCCGGGCGCTGGTCTCCATGAAGCACGTCGGCCTGAACGTCGCGGCCGACCCCTTCATGAGTTCCGCCCTGACCGGCGCTAATGGCGGCCTGGTCCTGGCGGTGGCCGACGACCCCGGCATGCACTCGTCGCAGAACGAGCAGGACTCCCGCGTGTACGGCCAGTTCGCCCAGATCCCCGTCTTCGAGCCGGCCAATCAGCAGGAAGCATACGACATGACGCGGGAGGCGTTCGAGCTTTCCGAGCGCTTCGGCGTTCCGGTGATGGTCCGGCTGGTGACGCGGCTGGCGCACAGCCGCGCCAACGTCGTCACCCGCCCTGCGACCGAGCCGAAGCCCCTGCCACGCGTCACCAACGCCCGCGAGTGGACGCTGCTGCCGTCCAATGCCCGGCCGCGCTACGCCCGCCTGCTCGATCTTCAGGATTCGTTCGCCGACCATGCACGTTCGTCGCCGTACAACCGGCTGGAACTCCGGGGTGGCAAGGGCGTCATCGCGTCCGGCATCGCCTACAGCTACACCCGCGAGGTGCTGGGGCGGGATTCCAACACCTCCATGCTCAAGATCGGCGCCTACCCGGTGCCGGCGGCGCTGGTGCGGGAACTGGTGGACCATTGCGACCAGGTCACGGTGATCGAAGAAGGGTTTCCCTTTATCGAGCGACAGTTGACCGGCCTGCTGGGCGTGCCGGGCAAGCTGATCCGCGGCAAACAGGACGGTACACTGCCTCGACAGGGGGAACTGTCGGCGGACCTGGTGCGGACGGCGCTGGGGCTGCCCGAGACGCACCATCGCACGTCGATGGCCGGCCTTCCCGGCCGCCCGCCGCAATTGTGCGCCGGCTGCCCGCACTGCGACGCCTACCACGCCATCCGCGAGGCGGTCGGAGACGACCCGCGCCCGTTCATGTTCGGCGACATCGGCTGTTACACGCTGGCGGCGCTTCCGCCCTACAACGCGATCGACACCTGCGTAGACATGGGCGCCTCGATCAGCATGGCGATGGGCGCAGCGCGGGCGGGCATGCACCCGGTGATCGCGACCATCGGCGACTCGACGTTCATCCACTCCGGACTGAACTCGCTGGTGGCGGCGGCCCGCGACGACCTGAACATGACGCTGTTCGTGCTCGACAATGCCACGGTGGCCATGACCGGGGGCCAGGCGGTCTTCGCTACCGGGGACGATATGGTCGCGCTGATCCGCGGATTGGGCGTCAGCGAGGAGCATCTGCACCGCATCGAGCCGGTCTCCAGGAACCTGGCCCGAAACGTGGAGATCATCCGCAAGGAGATCCACCACCGCGGTCTGTCCGTCATCGTCGCCTGCCGGCCGTGCATTCACGTAAGGAAGGAGAAGCCAAGCGCCGGGTCGAAGGAATCCGGGACGACGCCAGGCGGATCAGCGGCGCCGGCAGCATCGGGAGATGTGCCGTTGACGGTGCAATCGGCGGAGTAGAACGGCGTGTGCGATGACGCACCAGCAAGCGAGCCGCGTGGCTTTAGCCCGCGCGGACGTCCCGCTCGATCCGCGGCCTCCCATCCCAGAGCTCGGGCGCCCCTTCGGTGTCAGCGATTGGAAGAGGCCGTTTAAGTCATCGCAATGGCCAGCGTAACTTGTGAACTTGTCCTGGGAGGAAACTCCGCGCGGGCTGAAGCCCGCGGCTCGCTGAACGAGGCCGCGGCGGCGTGTCCGCGAGGCTTCAGGCCACGCGGCTCGCCGAAGAGATGAACGGAACCTAGTCATGGAATTCAACATCATCCTCGCAGGGGTCGGCGGACAGGGAATCCTGACCATCGCCCATGCCATCTCGCGGGCCGCCATGCGCCGCGGCTATCACGTCCGGCAGTCGGAAGTACACGGCATGAGCCAGCGCGGCGGGGCGGTGCAGTCGCACCTGCGCTTCTCCGAACAGGAGATTTTCAGCGACCTGATCCCCTACGGGCAGGCCCATTTTCTGCTCGTGACCGAGCCGCTGGAGGCGATGCGATACGTCGAGTTTCTCGACAAGCGCGGCGTGATCGTCGCCAACACCATCCCCGTCGTGAACATCCCCAACTATCCGCCGATCGAGCAGGTGCTCGATGACGTCGCCCGTTTCGGCGACCACATTCTGATCGACGCCAAGAAGCTGGCCGGCGCGGCCGGGTCGGCGCGAGCGGAGAACATGGTCATGCTCGGCGCCGCCTCCTCGATGATGGGCTTCGAGCCCGCCGAGTTCGAGGCCGTCATCGCCGAAGCCTTCGCCGCCAAGGGCGAGCGCATCGTCGAGACCAACCAGCGTGCGTTCCGCTACGGGCGCAGCGCGGCCGTGGCCTTCCGCGACGGACTGGCCCGCGGCCTGGGCAGTCGCGAGGTTCGGCGGCGCTTGAGCGCCGTGTCCGCCGACCGCCTGCACGAGCCGCCCTCCTGGGACCCCCCCGCCGCCGCGGAAGCGGCCCGCTGCGAACTGTCCGACGCGGAAGCCGACGCCATCGCCCAGACCATCCACCGCGTCACCGAGCAGCAGCGGAGCCACCTGTACGAGCACGAGGTCTACGGCATCGTGGAACTGGTCGGGGCGATCTGCCCCCCCCGGCATCTTCTGGTCCCGCGCGGCGGACACGTCAACGCCGACGAGCTGGCGCCTTTTCCCGGCGACAAGGTCGTGCTGAAGATCGTCTCGCCCGACGTGACCCACAAGTCGGACTCGGGCGGCATCGCATTCACGCCTCGCAACGTCGACGCGGTCAACCGTGAGATCGACCGGCTCATTGCGCTGCACGCCGCGCACACCGACCGCGTCGAGGGCGTGCTGCTGGTCGAGTACGTCAAGCAGGCCAACCGCAGCTTCGGGTCGGAGCTGTTCGTCGGCATCCGTGCGACGCGCGAGTTCGGCCCGGTCATCGCGGCCGGCCTGGGAGGCATAGATACCGAGTTCCTGGCGGTGAAAATGCAGCGCGGCTTGGCTATGGCGAAGGCGTCCGCGGTGGATGTCAGCGCCGAGGAATTCTTCGAGCTGTTCCGGCGCACGGCCGCGTACGAAATCCTCTCCGGCGGCGCCCGCGGGCACGAGCGGGTGGTGGCCGACGGGGACCTGATCAACTGTTTCCGGGCGTTCATCGCCATCGCCCGCCGCTTCTGCACCCACGGCCTCGACGCCGAGGGCATTCTCGAGCTGGAGGTGAACCCCTTCGCGTTCGTACACCAGCGCCTGTTGCCGCTGGACGGCCTGGGGCGGATCGGCGCGCTGGCCCGCCCGGCGCCGGCGCGGCCGATCGAGAAAGTCAAAGCCATGCTGGAGCCGCGCTCGATCGCGGTCGTCGGCGTTTCCAGCAAGCGGGCCAACTTCGGCCGCATCATCCTGAACAACATCCAGGACTGCGGCTTCCCCGCGGAACACTTGTACGTCATCAAATCGGACGAAACCGAGGTGGACGGCGTGCGCTGCGTGCCGACGCTGGCCGATCTGCCCGAACCGGTTGACCTGCTGGTCGCGGCCGCCGGCGCCGATCGGATCCCGACGCTGGTGGATGACGTGCTGGGCGGCCATGCCGATGGCGTGACCCGCTGCGCGTCGGTGATTCTCATCCCCGGCGGACTGGGCGAAAAAGACGGAACTCAAAGCCTCGAACAGCAGGTGCGGGCCGCGATCACGAGCGCCCGCGCCCGCCCGGACCGCGGGGCGGTGTTCCTGGGCGGAAACTGCATGGGCGTGCGCTGCCGGCCGGGGCGATACGACACCTTCTTCATTCCGGAAACCAAGCTGGACCCGCGCCGCGACGTGCCGCCCAAGCGCTCCGCGCTGATCTCCCAGAGCGGCGCGTTCATCATCACGAGATTGAGCAACCTGGAGTTCCTCGACCCGGCCATCGCGATCTCCGCCGGCAATCAGATCGACGTGACGCTGTCGGACCTGTTGGAGGCGGTGGGCGAGCGGGACGATCTGGACTGCATCGGCGTGTACGCCGAAGGGTTCAACGATCTCGACGGTCTGGCCTTCATTCGAGCGGTGAACCGGGTGGCCGAATCCGGCAAGGTCGTCGTCTTCTACAAGGCCGGCCGCACGTCGGCGGGCCGCACGGCCGCCCAGGGCCATACCGCCTCGCTGGCGGGCGACTACGACGTGTGCCAGGCGGCGGTCGAAGAAGCCGGGGCGATCGTCACCGACACGTTCAAGGAGTTCGAGCAACTGCTCGAACTGTCCACCGATCTGCACGGCAAGACCGTCCGCGGCCGGCGCATCGGCGCGATCAGCAACGCCGGTTACGAGACCGTGGGCATGGCCGACAACGTCAAGGGCTCGCGCTACGACCTCGACGTAGCCGCGCTCACTCCCGAAACGCGCGAACGATTGAGCGCCGCGCTGGAACGCCACAACCTCGGGACGCTCGCCAACGCCCGTAACCCGCTGGACCTGACGCCGATGGCCGATGACCAGGCATATGAAGATTGCATCCGCGTGATGATGGAAGCGGACGAGATCGACGCGGTCGTGGTCGGGTGCGTGCCGCTGACGCCGCGACTGCTCACCACGCCGGCCGAGATCGCCAGGCCCGGGTCGCTGGCCGAGCGGCTGCCGAAGATCTTCCACGAGTACGACAAGCCGCTGGTGTTCGTGGTGGACAGCACCGAACGCTACGACGCCTTCGCCCGCGCCGTCCGCATCCAGGGCGTCCCGGTGTTCCGCACCGCCGACCAGGCGATTCGCTCGGTGGGGCGGTATCTGTGTCACGCGAGGAAGCCGAGACCACTGTCTTCCGCGGCGAACGTGCGGGACGTCGCCACGGTTCCCTCATAGTGGGGCACCGGCGTCCAGGTGGTGCCTGATGTGGCACCGGTTTGTAACCGGTCCTTGGTGTGGCACCGGTTTGCAACCGGTGTCTGATGTGGCACCGGTTTGCAACCGGTGTCTGATGTGGCACCGGTTTGTAACCGGTGGTCTGCCCAGGTAGCAGCTCGCCGCCCGAGCGTCTTGAGCGCGACGTCGACGGCCCGACGCTGCTCGTTCGCCGGGCCGACCAGTGAGGTCTCCATCGGAAACTGCCACTTTATGATTGCATAACGCCGCCGACGCACAACCATGACGCCGACGAGAAACACTTCAGTCGCCATGCCAGTCGCGACAGTCTACGTCACGTTACCTCCATCCGCGGTGCGTCTCGCCGTCCGGCGCTATAGCTCCGCAATCCCGATCGTAAACGTCGCGCTCCTCCCCTCTCACTTCTCCCACACGGATCCGCGTTCCACAACGGCGACCATACTGCCAACGATAAGTTGAAGGAGCGCAAGCACAAGCAGACTCGCGCTCCGTGGCGCGCGTAACCCCCAGGCCCCATCGCGGCGACCAATCATGGCTCGTCTGTGACCTGTCCGGCGCGTTCCTGCTTCTGCAAGAGTGTCCACTGCACACCGCCCGTGCGGGAATACCCCCGCTGCTCGCACCAGTTCACCATCTTGTCCGGAATACCGTCTCCATCGTCGTCGCTGATGGACAGCTCCGGATCCCGCGCCGCGGCGTCTCGATACCAATTGTAGTAAAATGATCCATCTTGCAGGTTCGCCGTAATCCATGGACGCCCCTGCGCGTCCGCGATGGTGACTTCATACAACGTGCGCCGATCGTCCTCCGTCTGGCGCAGCGTCACCCACGTCGTCCCGTTCCGAACAAGGTAGAGGTCGTCCGGGAGCTTGCGAGCCAGGTCGCTGCCGGGGTACGCGCAGCAGAAGGTAAACGACTCTTCCTCGAATTGCACAAACTCCGGACCCAGGCGATCGCATTCCGCGTGAGAATCCGCACGCAAAGGCTGGGCCGGTGCATGGCAACCCACGTCGAGTGCGCAGCCAGACACGACTGCCATCAAACATCCGGCCAGTGTGCGTGAGGCCATTCTTCCGTTGTACAGAAACAAGTGATTCATCGGACGACTCCTACTTGTAATGCGTGCGGCCGACTGTGGTCGAGGGCGCTTGCGGAGCGTCCGTCGCGACGACCTTGCGACGTCACACTATCCCACCGAGAACGGCACGTACCACACGCGGCGATCATAACGGTACGCTCCACCTCCCCCAGGCGCTGGTGGTTCAGCCGCAAAGAGATATCCCATTGTCTCCATTTCACGGCTTCTCCGGGCGCTTTGGGAGCGGTTTCTTTGGAATCGGCTTCTTTGCCGGAGGCGGAGCTGGTTTCGGCACCGCAGGCTTGGGCGGCGGCGCAGGTGTGGGCGGCGCCGCAGGGGAGACCGGTAGCAGCGCACGGCATCCAGGGCAGCCCGGAAGAGGCTCGGGGTCCTCGGGGTGTTTTTTATAGATATGGCGTCGTAGCGCATCGCTAACATAAACTTCGGCAGCATCTGCCAGGACCTCGGCTGCCTCATACATTGTGTCACACTCCAAGAATGGCGGGAAGTTCCCGGGCAGTGCGGCAAGTCCAAGCGGATCCGTCATCAGCGTAGGCCCGTTCCGGACATACGCGTACACGTTAATCCCGCCAGCAATCCCGATAGGATCCCGCTGAAGAAACCGCCCTCTGGCGGGGTCGTAGTAGCGCCAGCCGACGTGGAAGTAGGGGAACTCGTAAGCCGGCGACTCGCCGTCACACGCGAAGTCCTCGTGGGCGCGGTAGCCGGCCGCGCCGACGTAGCCGTAGCGGTGATTGGGGCCGTCGATGCGCTCGCCGAAGGCGGTATAAACCACCGCGTCGCCATCGTCGCCGGCCGAGTCGGACAGCGCCCGCAGCGTGCCCAGGTGGTCGCTGTGGTCGTACTTGACGGTCGTCACGTTGCCCAGCGTCATCGAGCCGACGCCCGGGAGGAAGCTGACCAGTTCGGTGTAAACCGGGATCCCGCCGCCGG
>QZJT01000152.1 GCA_003597935.1 Phycisphaerales bacterium
GTTCGTACCGATCAGTTCCATCGCCCGCCACCCGGATCATCCCGACTGGTTATACGTCGGCACCGACGTCGGCATCTTCGCCACCAGCAACGGCGGGCGCACCTGGTCGGCGTCGGACTACGGGCCGGCCGCGGTGGCCGTAGACGAACTCTTTTGGCGGCCGGACGAAGTTCTGTATGCGGCCACCCACGGCCGCGGCGTGTGGCGGGCCGTCATACCGGACGACAACGGCGTTTCCGCCCACAAAGGAGACACCAACGGCGACTGCCACATCGACGCGAAGGATTACAAGGAGTATCCGTCCTGCTTCAGCGGACCGGACAAATGCGCCGACCGCGACTGCGAGGTCTTCGACTGGGACGACGACTGCGACGTGGATCTGAAGGACGTGGCCGCCCTTCAGAACCACTACACCGGCCCGCAGTACCCGACGCCGGAGTGCCAGGGTTGACGCCGCGCGGCGTCAGGGACACGAGTAGTCCTTCTTTTTCTCGGCGCCGCAGCCCCAGGTGGTGGTGGCCGCACCGCGGCCGGAGGGGACGTCCGCGAACCTGGCGCTACCTTTGCCCTTGCGGTTCAGGACGCCCTCCTTGCTCGGTCCGCTCGACAGCTTCACGGTGAACGGATCATTGGCCACTCCGCCCTTGAGCTTGACGGTCAGCGTGTTGCTCCCACGCTTCTGCTTACACTTGGCCTTGTTGATCTTCTCGCTTCCGGTGCAATTCTGCCCGCCGCCCGCCTGAACCCCCGGCCAGAAGCCGCCGGACAGCTCGAAGCTGCCGCCGGTCATGGGCGGCTGCGGCCCGGCGTCGGCCTGGCCGATGGTGCCGCCCAGCTCGAACCCGCCGCCGGTGCTGAACGTGTGCCCGCCGCCGTCAATGGTGTACCACGACAGGTGGAATACCTGTCCCTTTGCAGTGCTGCTCAATGCCGCCAGCAGCAGGCCCACCGTCAATACGGCGTGACCTTGTCGCTTGGCAACGTGGCGCCTTTCATTGCAGGCGCGGATATTGTTCCGACACATTGTTTATTTCTCCTGCCCGGCCGTCCCATCGACGGGGAACGCGCGGACGAATGCCTCCAGCGCAGCGATCCGCTCCTCCAGCGAGCGGGTGCGTTTCTGCGCCGTTGCGCGCTCGCGTTCGAGCGCTGCGATGGTCTCCTGTTGTTTCTGGACGATTGCGTGGAGTTCCTGTATGGCGGCCGTCGCATAGATCGTCAGCAGGTAGGTGTCGGCCTGGAGGATAGGGCTGCCGTCCGGCATGTGCTCCCCGCTGGGACGTACCGCGTCGGGAAAGACAGCCTCGAACTCCTGGGCGATGACGTTGACGTACCGGCGCTGCTCGATCGACGGATGCTCCTGGCGGTATTGGTCGGTATAGCAGAAGCTGACCGGTTGCACTTTCTCCAGCGTCGCCAGGGCATCGGCGATCGGGGCCACGTCGGTCTTGATGCGAGCGTCGGAGTTGGCCAGCCAGCCGCCGGGCGACGTCTTCGAAGCGTCGCCCTCGACTTCGATCGCATGCGTCTCCGCCAGACGCCCGATGCCCAACTTGGTGGACATGAAGCAACGACCGTCGAAGTAGCCGGCGTACCCGTCGCGGCTGGTGGCGTAGACGGCTTTTGCCTCGGGGCCTACGTCACACTGGGCATACACGCCGTACCCGTCGAGCGAGTGCCCGTAGACGCCGCGCCCGTGGGGAGCGGACGCGAACACGCCGTACTCTTCGTTGGCCAGCGTGGCTTCGTTTCCGGTGGGGCTGTGCTGCGCGAACATGCCCGCTTGTCCAGGGCCGCTGGCCTGGCCCAGCGCGCCGTACGTCGCCGTGGCCAGGCTTCCGTTGGTGCCCGCCGGACCGTTGTCGCCGACCACGCCGGCGGCCGACGCCGCCAGCAATCCAGTGATTCCGGACGAGTGCGTGCCCTGGACGGCCGCCAGCCCCGCGCTGCCGGCGGTCACGCCGACCGCGGGAGTCCCGAGCGCGCCATACGACCCGGTCGGTGTAAACACTCCGTAGGCGCCGGCTCCGCCGCTTCCGAGGTATCCAATGTTGCCTGTACCACCGTGTACGCCGTAGACGCCATGTTCGACGGTACCGAGCTTTCCGAGATTGCCGGAGCCGCCGTGCTCCCCGGAGGCGCCCCAGGCGACGCTTCCCAGCGTGCCGAAGTTCCCGCTCGAATCGTGCATCCCCCAGGCGCCGTATTCGTCGGTGCCGAGTTCCGCGCGGGTGCCGGCGGCGGCATTGATCCCGTTGAGCACTTTTCCAGCGGAACCGCCGCCGCTGTTGTACGCGTACAGGCTCCACTTGTTGGGCTGTGTTGCAAACGCGGTCACTCCCCCGAGGGCGTCCCCAAGCGTGCCGAAGTTGCCGGTGGCAGCGTGTTCGCCAAGGGCGCCGTGATCAACGCCGCCCAGAAAACCGTAGTTCCCGGAACCTTGGTGGCTTCCCCAGGCGCCGTAATCGAAGGTGCCCAGACTACCGATGGTGCCCAACCCCAAACCGTCGACGCCGGAACTGGACGCGTCGGCCGCCGTACCTGTGACGCCCGCCAGTCCATCTCCCAGAGCGCCCCAGTTTCCGCTGATCCCGTTCTTACCGTAGGCGCCGTAGTCGAGCCCGCCGAGATAGCCGACATTGCCCGCCACGCTCTCTTCGCCATAGACGCCATAGGTCGAACCACCCAGGTAGCCGAACGAACTGCCCAACGCATCCCGGCCCCATACGCCGTAGTCCGCGTCGGCCAGCAACCCCAGCGTGCCCGAAACGTGCTGGCCGATCACCGCCGTGCTGGTGGGATCGGCGGCGTTGGCATCCACGCCCGCCAGGCTCGATCCGAGAGTGCCGCTGTTGGAAGTCACGCCATCCTTGCCGACGACGCCCCCTTGAGGCGACACCAGCAGCGCGGAGGTGTTGCTCACTTCGTCAAGCAGAAACAGCGGGACAGCGACGGCCAGCGGCGTTTCAACCGTGCCGTCGCCGGTGAGTGTCAAGTCGTGGGTGACGATGGACAGGCCGCCGGCCGCCGAGATCGTCAACGTGTTGCCGGAGGGTGTGATCTCGACGTTGCCGCCGGCCGCCAGCACGACGTCGTCTTTGAGCGTGTTCAGGCTGGTCACGACCTGCCCAGGGGCGATCTTTGCTTGCGTGACTGCGCCGTCGGCCAGCACGCGGCCGTCGCAGGCCCCGTCCGCCAGCTCGCCGTTGCCGACGGCTCCGGCGGCGATTTCCGGCCCCGGGTACGACCCTGTCAGGTCGCCGCCGGCCGGGCCGGTGGGCGGAGCGCCGTCCGCCTGGTCGGCGAATTGGGCACGCAAGTTGTCAACGCGGACCTGGCTTCTGACTCGGAACGGAGGTTCAGGAAACATCTCGACAAACTCGGTTTCGTGCATAGTTGCGGACTCGGCTTCCAGCCGCGGGAACCGTTGTTCCTCGATCCAGGCGTTCTCAAAGTCCAACCGCGCCAGCGTTTCCGAACTGATGCCGTCGAGGCGGTCGCTGTTGAGGTTTTGAACGAGGGCCGTGCTGACCACCTGGAACGGCGGGCCGGGGCTGTTCTCAAAGACGCTCTCCTTATCCCAATGGAATTGCACCTTGACCCGCCCGAGTTGGTCATCCACGTAGATCTCCTCGCCGGTGGGGCCGATGGAGACGGGGCCGCCGTCGAGGGTGATCCGATTTCCCCTCAGGGACAGCGCCCCGCCCGCTTGCAGACCCAGATCATCCGTGACACCAAGCTGAAACGACGCGGCGTCGACGGTCATGGGACCCGTGACCGTGTAGTCCAGGGAGGCGGCGGAGCATGCAAAGTCTTGCGCGTCAAGTAGGATTCCCTGTGCGCGCATATTGACATTGCCGCCGCTGACGTCAAAACCCCGCTCAAACGTCTGGACCTCGGTGAAGGCGTTTTCCGCTGCAAGCCGAGCGAGAGCCAGGCTGTCCAGCCCATCCAGCATGTCAGAATTGTCAGCATACAGGCAAAACATGGCATTCGGGGCGGCAGTAAGCTCTTGCCGTGGCGCGAGCGGGACGAAGCCGTCGGGGAGGTTGCAGTCGCCGTCAGGGCCGGGGCGAACCGCGACCTCCAGGAAACGCTCGTCGCCGTTGAATACGTCGGCGCCGAAGTCCACCGAGATGGTGAAGAGGCCGTCCACAACGGCGACGTTGTCATTGCAGATCGGCCCGGCGATGAGATCGCCCTCCGTGGGCGCGTCGTACAACGTGAAGCGCAGGTCGTATTCTCCGTCGGCGGGATTGCCGCCGTCCGTGAGCACGCCCTGGTACGTGAACTCCGTCCCCAGCGGCGCCTGTGCGTTGACACCTGACGTCAATGCCAGCACCGCGAACATGGCGGCGATTGCCACGATTCGATCGTTCGTTTTCATCATTTGACCTCCGGCAACGTCGTGACATCACCGGGCGCAAGGATGCGCCGTCGGCGAGCCGCGGGCTTCAGCCCGCGCGGACTTTCTATTTGTCAGAGGGCACCCAATCACTCCCCCTGACTGGGACCGCTTTTCAGTTCTCCCGGCGCAAGCGGAGTTTGCAGACGCTCCTGCTTCTATTTCCTCGAGTCGGCCGAGTCTGTCGCGTCGGGCGAATTCGGCGGCGAGGGATGCTCGGCATCGGGCGGAATCGCCGCCGACCGGCGCTCGAACTCCGGGTCATAGTTCATTCCCATCTCCGGGGGCATTCCGTAAAGCTCGGGGTGCTGGTACCTGCCGCGCTCGTGTTCGGGCTTCTCTTCCACAACCGGGCGGCTACGCTGCTGCATGAAGGCGTCGTTGCGGACGCCCGTGACAGTCCAGCAGACTTCGAGGCCGGGCGTGCCGCTGGCGATCATGAATGCGTTGTTGATGACCTTCTGCGAGATATGCAGGTTGGGGGCCGCGCCGCCGATGGGCGTCAGGTGATAGTGGAAATCGCGGTTGACGGCTTCGAAGTAGTCCGGCAGCTCAACGCGGGCTTCGCCCACATCATTCAGCGTGACGTTGCCGCGATAGATCAGGAGCGGTTCGGGTCCTTCCGCGCTGAAGTGGTTCAACGACTTGTTCTGGGGGTCGAGGGGGTGGTCGATGTGAAACGCCTTGACCCCCGATGCCGCAAAATCGCCGTTGGCATACACCGCCCAGCCGGCGGGGCTGCTGCAATCCCCGTACACGCCGTAGGTCGTTCCACTTTCCGCTGCAGCCCACCCGAGCACCCCCAGTCCCTCCGTGCTGCTGCTGATCCCATAGACTCCATACGTCTGGCCGCTTTCCGCGGTCGCGTGGCCGTAGACCGCGCGCCCGTCCGTGCTGGCGCTCTGCCCGTACACGCCGGTCGTCATTCCCCCGGGCGATGGCGCTCCGCCGAACACCCCGATGCCGGAACTGCTCAGGCTCCGACCGATGACGCCGAACGTCGCCCCGCTATCCGACCTGGCCGTGCCCCACACCCCCCGCCCGTCCGGGCTGTCGCTCTCGAAGTACCCGCCGTACGTCGTGCCGGAAAAGGCGGTCGCGAAGCCGACAACTCGTCGACCGCTCGTGCTGTTGCTGCGGCCCTCTACGCCGGACGTCAGTCCGCTGTCGGCGTTGACCAGGCCGAACACGCCGCGGCCGTCCGTGCTGTCGCTCCAGCCGCTCACCCCGATCGTCATGCCGCTCGGCGCCGTCGCCCACCCGAACACGCCGCGGCCGCTGGTGCTGAGGCTCTTAAACAGGCCGCCCACCGTGTTGCCGCTCAGCGCGTTGGCCTCTCCGCCCACGCCGCGACCGTCCTCGCTGATGCTGATCCCGTATACGCCGTACGTTTCTCCGCTGGCCGCGAACGCCCGCCCGAAGACGCCCAGGCCCGACGGACTTGCGCTCTCGAACCAGCCGCCGTACGTCGATCCGGCCATCGCCGACGCGAAGCCGTACACCGCCCTGCCATCGCTGCTTTCGCTCTCGAACCACCCGCCGTAGGTCAGGCCCGTGCCGGCCGTCGCATGACCGACCACACCGCGGCCGGCCGTGCTGACGCTCTCGAACGACCCGCCGGCCGTGGCCCCGCTCGTGGCGAAGGCCCGACCCACCACCCCCACGCCGAGCGCGCCGTGGCTCTCGAACGAGCCGCCGGCACCGCCGCCGCTCTCCGCCGTCGATTGGCCGTACACGCCGCGCCCGTTGATCCCGCTGCTGCGACCGTGTATGCCGTAGGTGCCGATGCCGGCCGATGCGCCGAAAACGCCGGATGTACCCAGCGACGCCGACTGGTTCTCGCCCCCGATGACGTGCGTGTCGCTCGAACCGCTCAGCGTCAGCGGCACGGGGACCGACTGGAGGAACGCCGACGAATCCAGCCCGTCGAGCCGGTCGGCATTCAGGGAGAACATGGCGTTGGGGGCCGCGGTCAGCGCCTGCCGCGGGGCCAGCGTGACGAACCCGGCTGGGTTGTCGCAATCCAGCCCGCTATCGGCCCGCACGTCGATCTCCAGGAAGCGCTGCTGTCCGGAAAAATGCTGGTCGAAGTCCAGCCACACGGTGAAGAGACCGTCGGCGACGTTCACATTGTCGGTGCAGACGGTGTCGCCGATCTGCCCGCCGCCCTCCAGGGCGTCGAACAGCCGGAAACGCAGGTCGTGCAACCCGTCGGCCGGTTGCCCTCCCTCTTTGAGCTGACCCTGATAAGTGAACTCCGTCCCCAGCGGCGTCTGGGCCGGGGCGAGTCGACAGACTGTGATCACAAGAACGATAGGGAGCGCGCAGCGGACGACCATGGGATGACTCCCGTCGGGCAGCCATCAGGCGACGTTTCGTCCGGGTTAGAGCGCCGCGGGATAGCGGTCTTGACAACCGAAAGGACCCTTGATTCCGACTCACGAAACCGACCCGGAATGACCTTCAGTGTAGCAACCCGGCTTCGTTGTTTCAAGTCCCACGCAGCGCGCGGCGACGACCGGGGGTACGTGACAGAACCGGCGGCCGCCCCTGGGACCGCCTGGCTCCAGCCCGGCGGTGCGGGGAAAGGCGTTGGCAGATTGAAACCGCATTCGCCGGGAACCTCCGCGCGGGCTGAAGCCACGCGGTTCGCTCAGAACAGCCGCAGCATTGGTCACCCACCCCTGCGACCGATGCTACGTCGCCAGGTCATTGTCCTGCTTTTCGGACGGCGGCGCGGTGGTGACGAAGAGGGCGATGCCGAACGTCAGCGGCCCCAGCCGCCCACAGAACATGAGGAAGATGATGATGCACCTGCCCAGTGCGCTGAGCGACGCCGTGACGCCGGTGCTCAGACCCACCGTCCCCAGGGCCGAGGCCGCCTCGAACAGGCTCTGCTCGAACTCGAACGTCTCGGTCAGCTCCAACAGGTAAGTCCCGGCCACGAACATCACGACGTAGAAACCCAGCGCCGCCATGGCCATCCACACGCGCTGGTGCGGGACCGGGCGGTTCCAGAAGCGCACCTGCTGCTGGCCGCGCAGGGCGCTGCGCATCACGCCGAACAGCGCCGAAACCGTCGTGGACTTCAGTCCGCCGCCGGTGCCGGAAGGCGAGGCGCCGATCAACATCAGGACCGTCAGCACCAGCAGCGTCGCCCGCGACACGTCGGAAATGCTGATGGTGTTGAACCCGACGGTGGTCATCGCGGTCATCGCCTGGAAGACGGAAGCCATCAGTTTCTTGTCGGCGCTCTTGTCGCGAATGCTCGGCTCGGCCAGGAAGATGAGCGTCGTGCCCGCCACCGTCAGCCACAGGGTGCTCCACAGAATGATCTTGCTGGTCAGCGTCACCTGCCGGATCCTGGCGGTGAGCATCCGCCAGTAGTCCACCCATACGATGAAGCCGATCGCGCCCAGGTAGCTGAGCGCCGCCACCACCGCGTTGAGCCAGAAGTCGTCCGCATAGGCCTCAAAGCTGTTATTGTGGAGGCTGAACCCCGCCGTGCAGAAAGCCGAGACGCTGTGAAAAACCGCGCTCCAGGCGGCCTGGGCGTCGCCGCGGCCGCGAAACACAGCGTACAGCGCGATCGCTCCGACGGCTTCGATCACGAACGTGAAGACGACGACGCTGCGGATGAACTTGTCGAGCCGGAACGACCTGGGAAGACTGAAGACGATCCCGCCGACGCGGGAGCGCTCCTCGGGCAGTTCCGAGTGGCGGGACAGAATGACGAACGAGCCGAACGTCATGTAGCCGATCCCGCCGAGCTGGATGAGGACGAGGACGATCAACTGCCCCGGCAGGTTGTAACTGTCCGATACGCTCACGGTCACCAGCCCGGTGGTGGACATCGCCGAGGTGGCCGTGAACAGGTTGTCCAGCGCCTTGACCCCCTCTCCGCGCTGCACGAACGGCAGGCACAAGAGCAGCCATCCGATCAGGATGTACGAAACGTAGCCCAGCGCCGCTAGCTTGGCCGGGTGCAACCGCTTCAGAAACGCATAGAAACCGGCCAGCAATTCCTTGTACCGTTGCTTCACGACGTCTTCCTGGTTGATGCGGACCGGCGGGTTCCGGCCGCGCCCGGCTTCCCGGCTGGTCACGTGGGCGCCCGGTTGAGTGTGCAGGCGGGCAGGGCCACGGCGGCGCCCCGGAGGCTGCGCCGATGCGGGCTCGCCCGCCCGGACCGGGCGACCACGCCGCGGCCCGGCCCGGACGGCCGGCCGGATCGGCCGACCATGCTACCGCCGCGATGACGGGATCAAAAGGGCGTGTGGCGCCGCTACCAAGCGCTGGGTGCGTGACGGATGCGGCGGCCCCTCTGAGCGAGCCGCGTGGCTTCAGCCCGCGCGGAGTTCGCGACGGGGAGGGGGCGACGAATCTCGCTCGGTGATCCGGCCGGGACTGAAGGTCTTGACGACGCTGGCGCCTCCTCCGCGCGATGCGGAGGTCATCTACCTGCATCACATTGCGAGAATCGCAGCCACTTCTCAGGATGACGGCCCGCGCGGGCTTCAAGCCCGCGGCTCGCTGGGGGCACCTGGTCGCGGCCGGACGCTGTGCCGGCTTCGTCCCCCTTCGTTGACATTCGACTTGCGGACTTCGACGCCGGACCTCCCGTATTCGCGTCTGGCCGCCCGTACAGCGCCCCGTTCATCCGTCAATCGCTATTCGCCATTCGCGGATCCCCGCAGCGCGATCTCCCTCGCGTTGCCCACCAGTTCCAGGAACTCCGCCCGATAGCCGTAGGGATCCTCGCCGATGCCCGCCCGGCCGAGTTCGTAGACGGCGTCGTAGGTCCAGTCGGCGGCATAGGGCGAGCCGCGCAGGAGCATGCCGAACGAGGCGACCGCGGCCGCGAAGGCGAAGTCGGCGGGGGCGTCCTCCAGCGTCAGCCCGGCATCGACAACGGGTTGTTCGACAAGTTCGCTGACGTCGCCATCCGGCTGCTTGTAGCGCAGCTTGACGGTCAGCAGCTCGCCGCTGTCCGCGGCCGGGGCGAGTCCTTTGGCCGCCTGGTATTTCAGCGGATCGACGGCCGGCACGCCCGCCGCTGCCAGTTCGGACTCCTGCTCCGCCGGAACGATTTCATATAATGCGGTCACCGTGTGCCCAGCGCCGATCTCACCGGCGTCCTTGGCGTCATCGTTGAAATCCCGGGCGGCCAGCACGCGGTTCTCGTAGCCGATCAGCCGGTACGCGGCCACCGCGGCCGGGTTGAACTCGACCTGGATCTTCACGTCCTTGGCGATGGTGTTGATCGTTGCGTCCATCTGATCGACCAGCACCTTGCGGGCCTCGCCGAGCGTGTCGATATAGGCGTAATTGCCGTTGCCCTTGTCGGCCAGCGTCTCCAGCGTGTCATCCTGCAAGTTGTCATAGCCGAAGCCCAGCACGCTCAGGAAAACGCCGCTCTTCGCCTTCTCCTCGATGAGCCGCTGCAAGTCGCCGCGACTTGTCGTGCCGACGTTGAAGTCGCCGTCGGTGGCCAGGATCACGCGGTTGGTGCCGTCTTCAATGAAGTTCTTAGTCGCGATGCTGTATGCCAATTCGATGCCCGCGCCGCCGTTCGTCGATCCGCCGGCTTCAAGCCTGTCGAGCGCGTCGATGATCACCTGCTGGTTGTCGGCCGTGGTCGAGTCGAGCACCAGTCCGGAGGCACCGGCGTAGACGACCATCGCGACGCGGTCGTACTGGTCGAGTTGCTCCGCGAACATGCGCAGCGACTCTTTCACCAGCGGGAGCTTGTTCGGCTGATTCATCGAGCCGGACACGTCCAGCAGGAACACCAGGTTCGACGCCGGCCGCTGATCGTACGTCATCTCGTAGCCCTTCAGCCCGATGCGCACCAGCCGGTGTTCCGGCATCCACGGCGTCTCGGCCACGTCGACCGTCACGGAGAACGGATGCTGCTGACCGGGAATCGGATAATCGTAGTTGAAGTAGTTGACCATCTCCTCGACGCGCACGGCATCCGGGGGGGGCAACAGGCCGTCGTTCAGATGGCGGCGGACGTTGGCGTAGGACGCGGTGTCCACGTCGATGGAGAAGGTGGAGAGCGGCTCGTCGGAGACGCGCTTGAACGGATTGTGCGCGGCGGGGGCGTAGGAGGGGCGGGTGGATTCGTCGAAACGATACCCGAGCGTACCGGCGAGCGGCTCACCGGCCGAGTCCACGTAGCCGAGGGATTGCAGACCGGCGGCGGCATCGCCTTTCGCGTACTCCATAGTTCTGAACGGTTCGGCGACTTCGCCATTCGCGAAGAGAAGGTCCCGATCGGAGAGGCCGTTGGCGGAGTCGCCGGTCTGCGGGCTGTCAGCGACCGTGTACGTCCAATCACCGCCCGGCAACTGGACGACAGGAAGTCCCCCGCCGAAATAGCCATCTTCCCGATCGACCGGCCCGTCTGCCTGCGCGTGATTGAACTGAAAGGGGTAGGTTCGTTGCTGCGGCGGGCGGCCTTCGAGATTCGGGTCGTTGTTCGTTCGATGCATCGGAACGCCGAGACTTGTGGCATCGACATCCCTGTCAGCGCCAGACTGCGACCACATCCAGTACCGCTCGCCGCCTTCGCCGATTGCGTCTCGAGGGTTCATAACATTGCGGCCTGCGATGCGATAGTTGCCGACTTGTCTCGCGTTCGGAGCCTCGCCGAGAATGTCCTCGATTTCGTCCAAGTTCACGTCGCCCGCGGAATCACCGTCGCCCGGTTCAGCCGTCAGACGATCCGCGATTAACGCCAGCTCATTGGCGACCGGCTCGATTGCTACGCCTGCGCTCCCCGCAATGTCCGGAGACGCAAAGGCCTCATCCAGCACGGATCCGTTGACGCGCTGGAACTCCGCCGCGCGTTGTGAGACTGGATATAATCCGCGGTCCACTTGGCCTGAAGCATCCGCGAAGCGAACACCTTCAACCTCCGGTTCAATGATCCCCGGACCATACGTCACCAGCGGCGATGGCGTCGGGTCATAGAAACGCTCGAACGCCACCCCCACCGCCAGCAGCAGGCACGCGGCCAAGGCGGCCGGGATGATGTGTCGCAGGCGAAGGGGCGGCGGCAGCGGGGCCGCGCCGTGTCCGTGGGTCTCCGCGGTGGGGGCGTGTTTCGCAAACGGCGGCTCCGCGCGGGCTGAAGCCCGCGGCTCGCTGGCGGCGCGGACGAGTTCGTGCTCGATCATCGCCCGCTGCGCGGGCGTCAGCGCCGTCACCCCTTCCGCGGCGAGTTCCGATTCGACCAGTGCGGCCGTCGCGCAAATGGCCTCGACCTCTGCACGCAGCGCCGGATCGTTGGCGAGTTCCGCTTCAACCACGGCGCGCTCAGCGTCGTCAAGTTCGCCCAGCGCGTAAGCGGTCAGTCTGGGGTCGTTTCCGTTGATTGTCATGTCAATGCTCCTCGGAGCGGTCTTGTGTTCGCGCTTCACGGACCTCACTGAGTCGGGCGTCGCCGGTGTCGCCGGTCGTGAATTCAAGCCTCGCCCGTCATGACCGGATCGAGACGGTGGACTCCGCGGCCGCGAAGCGGCCCAGGGCTGTAGCCACGGGTGAGCCCGTCTGCGGGCGAACCCGTGGGTCACCGCCCCCCCCCCGTCCCGGAGCCGCGAAGCGGCGACGGAGGCCGCCGTGCATGATATCGCTCACGGCGAGTGGACGTTTGGCGGCGCCTCCTCCGCCTCTCCGGGGCGGTCATAAGGTTCGGCCCGGCTACCACGGGTTCCGCTTCGCCCGCCTTTTCGGCCGGCTCCGCTCCACCCGTGGCTACGTTCCTCGGCCCCTACGGGGCCGGCAGAACTCCCGGCATGAATGCCGGGGCTCTGAGAGTCCGCGTACACGCGCCGGCGATTCGGATAAACGCGGCGTGGCGCAACGCACTCTCAGAATCTCTGCTTTCCTGCTTCCCTGCTTGCCTGCTTCCCTGACTCCCTGACTCCCTGCTTCGCTCACTCCCTTACTCCCTGACTCCCTCACTCCCTTCTTCCGCCCGGCATGAATGCCGGGGCTCGGGGGGACACCCGGCACGAATACTACGAAGGCGGCCGACAGTTCGTTCTGAATACATCTCACGATGCACCCCCCTCCGCCTCGATCAGTCTCGCCCGTAGCGTCTTGAGCGCGGTGTGCAGCAGGAAACCCACGTTGTTCACCGTCAGACCCGTGACCTCGGCGATCTGCCGATACGTCAGGCCGCCCTGAAAACGCAGGCGCACGACCTCCTGCTGCGCATTGGGCAGGCGGGCCAGATGCGCCAGCACGCTGCCGGTGGACTCGCGCAGTTCCATCGCGGCCGAGGGCGGTGGGACGGCGGCCGGTATCAACTCCAGCGGCGTCCCGACTGATCCTGCGCGCGTGCTGACGGCGATCATCCGTTTCTCCTTGCGGCGCACGTCCAGCGCCCGGTTGCGGCAGACCGTAAAGAGCCACGCAGCGGCACGCCCGTTGAGTTCCGCACCGGCCGCAAGCGGCGCACGCGCTGATCCGTCCATCGCCTGCCTTTCGCAAGCTGACTCCGCGGAGCCGCGGGACTGGCTACTGCCGTGTGCGGCCGCGCCTGGCGCGGCCTCATCACCGTCCCTCTCCAAGGCATCGCCCGGCGTAACGCCGTTTCGCCCGTCGCACAACGCAATCAGCTTCAAGAACGTATCCTGCACCACGTCTCGCGCGGCGTCGGCGTCGCCGATGATGTGCGCGGCATAGCGCAGGAGGGCGTTGCCGTGCTGATCGAGCGCGGCCGCGATCCAGGCACGCTGGTCTGTCGGCTTCGCCTCAGTCATCGACGCTCCGCCAAGCGGGCCGGATGTGGCCGGTCCCTGCGCCGCGGCGTTCGCTGCAATCGCCGCGTCACTCTGCCGGTCACACGCGGACACGGTTGTGACGGTTTACCCGGATTCGTCCGTCATCGGCGGTCGCATTCCACCCTGATAACGCCGCGGGCGTGCCATTATTAGAGAAAACGAGTGTCCAGTAATCCGGCGCCCTCCGAACCGGACCCCGGCGTGAGTGTCGCAAATCCGCCCGTGGCAGGGCGGCGCTGCGAGAGAGGCGTAAATCCGGACGTCCGCCCGCCATGAATGGCGGGGCTCTGACGGAGCGAGACTGAGATCACCCTGCGCAGCGCCGCCCTCCTACCTTACTCCCCCACTCCCCCACTCCCTCCCTCCCTTCCTGCAAGCTACGTCCAGCGGAACCAGCGGACCGCCAGTGAAAAGGTGAGCGCGGCGACGGCGCTGAGCACGACCAGCGGCAGCCACATGGAACCCAGCGTCGCCCCCTCCAGGATCGCCGCCCGCAAGGCGTCGTTGATGTGGGTCAACGGCAACGCCTGCACGACGGGCTGCAGCGCGTCGGGAAAGTTGTCGGTGCTGAAGAAAATGCCCGACATCAGCCACATGGGCAGCATGACCAGGTTCATCAAACCGGACACCGTCTCGATCCGCTTCGCCCGGCAGGCGACCAGCAGGCCGATGCCGGCGAAGCACAAACCGCCGACAAACGTCACTACGGCAATGGTGACCAGCGACCCGCGGATGGGAACGCCGAGAAAACACCAGCCCACCAGCAGCACGACCGCCATCTCGGGAATGGTGAAGATCATGCGGGCCCCGATCAGCGAGCCGAGGAAGTGCGAGCGTTTCATGGGCGTGGCGGTGAAGCGCTTCAGCAGCTTGCGGATGCGCATGTCCACGGACACGAACCCTACGCCCCACAGACCGTTGCCCATCAGCCCCAAGCCCAGCAGGCCCGGCAGCAGAAAGTCGATGTAGCGCGATCCCGGCTCGCTGACGCGCTGGTCCGACGTTTCGATCACCTCGGCGCGTCCGGCCGCGCGTTGCAGGCAGTCATTCACCTGCGTGCGGGCCAAAACGCTGTTGGGCCGCATGGGGTCGAAGTGATAGACGCAGCCGCCGTCGCCGGCGACGCCCACCACCACGGCGCAGCGGGCCAGCGTCAGTCGCCGCATGGCTTCCGGCAACGGGTGAATCGAGGCCGCGAAGCCCGGCTCGGCGCCGGCCGTGTTCAACGCCTTCAGCACGTCCGCGGCCCCCGGCGAGCCGATCACGTCCACGACGATCGTCTCCGGCGGGCGGGTGCGAAACGCGATCCCCAGCGACACCGCCAGGATCAGCGGAAATCCGTAGGACCAGAACACCGCCGCCGGCTCGCGCATGAACGACCGGAAGCGAAACAGCATCAACTGGGCGAAAGCGTTATCCACCATCGTCGCGCAGGTGCCGGCCGGTCAGCTTGACGAAGACGTCTTCGAGGCTGGCGTGCCGGGTGGTCAGCCGTTGGAGCGGCGCGCCGGCCTGGTCCAGGTGGCGCATCAGCGCCGGCAGCGCCACGTGCGGTTCGTCCACCGCCAGCAGCACCGACGGGCCGTCGAACGTCACGGTACGCACGCCGGCGACCTGGGCAAGCCGAGCCGCGTCGAGGGCGGGGCGGCCGTTCTCCAGCGAGAACTCGATCACATGGCCGCCGCCCAGCGTGTGGATGAGTTCGTCCGGCGTACCCAGCGCGATCACCCTGCCGTGATCGACCACCGCGACGCGGTCGCACAGGCGGTGGGCTTCGTCCATGTAGTGGGTCGTGACCATCACCGTGCGGCCGCGGCGGCGCTGATCGCGGATGATCTCCCACACGTCGCGCCGCGCCTGCGGGTCGAGGCCGGTCGTGGGTTCATCGAGAAACAGCAGCTCCGGATCACCCACCAAGGCGCAGGCGACCGCCAGCCGCTGTCTCTGTCCACCGGATAGGTGCTCGACGTAGGAGCGGCGCTTCTCGGTCAGCCCGACGCGCTCGACCACCTCTTCCGGCCGCGGGCCGCTGCGATAGAAGCTGCGAAACAGGCGCACCGTCTCCAGAGCGGTCAGTTTGTCCTCCAGACGCGTTTCCTGCAGGGAAATGCCGATGCGCTGCCGCAACCGGGCGTCATGCCGTCCCCACTGCAAGCCCAGCACCTCGACCGTGCCGCTGGTGGGTTCCAGCAGCCCTTCCAGGATCTCCACCGTGGTGGTCTTGCCGGCGCCGTTCGGCCCCAGCAGCCCGAAGCACTCGCCGGTGCGGACCGTCAGGTCCAGCCCGCGCAGCGCATGGACGGGCTCCTTGCGCCGCTGTGCGTACACCTTGTGTACGTCGTGGCATTCGATGGCCGTACGGGCCGGGGCAGTCAGGGAGTCGGGGAGTGAAGCAGTCGGGGGAGAGGACATGAGCGGACTGCAAGATGTTGTCACGGATGCGACAGCCTGAGTTCGACCGCGTCACGCATGATGGCGATGCCGTGGCTTACGACGATCGGATTCACGCTGTTTCCCCGTACTCGCTCACTCTCGCGCTGCCTCATTCCCTTACTCCCTCGCTCCCTTCCGCCGCCTACTTCCGCTCACCCTCCTCGAAGTCGACGTCGGGATCGTGGAACGTGGCGACGCCTGACTCGCGGAACGCCTCCATGCCGGGCGGCTCGGGGAACGCCTTTTCAATGTTCCACGGCGGCGACTGGGCGGCGCACAGATGGTCCAGGTAGGGCCGGATGCGGTCCCATGCGATCTTCTTGGAATCGCCCTCGTCCGCCAGCCGCTTCCACAATCGCGCCTTGTAGATCGCGGGGATCTGATCGAGCGTCATGTAGCTGACCAGTTGATCTCCCACCATGACGTTGAACGGCTGCAGCCTGCGCCGATCGACGCGGTCGAGGCCCAGTTCGCTGTGATACTCCCGCCAGGACTCGCGGGCGTGCTGCATGGACGTCAGCGCCGCCTGCACGTTGCCCAGCGCCAGGTCGGTGAGGGCCTTGCCGATGAACTTGCCGATCAACATGCTCGCCTGGCGGTAGGTCTGCATCTGCTGCTTCAGGTTGCCCATAGCGAAGTCGCGCAGCGGCTGGAGGTAGCGCTCCTGCGGCCGGCCGTCCGGGTGCGGGTTGTTGATGCGCAGCCATCGGTAGTACTCTTCCGCCCGGGTCAGGTTCGCCTCGCCCCCCTCCAGCCACAGCAGTTGGATCCAGTTGTGCATGTCGGTGACGAAGCCCGACCAGTAGTTAGGGCCGGGCGTGCCTTCGATGAAATCGGGCCGGTCGCCGAACTGCTCCTTACCGAACTTCATGTAGGCGTCGTACAGATAAGGGATGAAACGGATGTCCGGCGTGAAGTCGATATAAGATCGGAACGGATCATCGAAGTCCGGCGTCAGCACCATGCGGCCGCGCGAGTATCCCTCGCGCAGGGCGATGAAGATGAACCGGACGGTGTTCATTTCATCGTTGGGGTTGGTGTTATAATACCCCTTCGACTGGACGTCGCCCTTCGCCGACCAGTAGAGCGCGTGCCCCCAGGCGGTCCGCCAGTCGATCGGCCCGAACTGCCCCATCAGTTCGACCATGAACGCCGGGTCCATGTGATAGTCGTTGACCAGCGTCATCTTGCGCAGCGTCGCCAGCAGGGCGTCGAGGGCGGCCGCGCGGGCCGGGTCCCTCAGAAGGTCGTTCTGCTGCCGCAGCTTGAGCTGCGCGTCCGTCGGCGTCTCGCCTTCCGCCACCAGTTCGGCGGCGGTCAGCTCCGGCCGCACGTACCGCGCCACGTGGTCCAGCAGCCGACGGTCCGGCGGCAGGTCCAGCCGCGTCAGCGCCGCCGCCAGGCGCTGCGCCTCGGGATCGGCCGCGTACAGCGATTCGAGGTCGTCCGGCGCCTCCGCGATCCGCCGGATCGGCTCGATCGTCTCCTCGGAGGTCAGCGCCACCACCGGCGCGCCCAGCACGCGCTCCATTTCGCAGGCCAGCGCCCGCTTGTAGTTCATGTGCTGGTCGTCGAGGAAATCCCCGATCTTGTGCCAGAAAATGAAGGCCAGGCTCTTGTAGAGCGAGACGTTGCGCGGGTTGTATGGAATGCCCTGATCGCGCAGCAGCTCCATGCCGTTGCGGACCCACTTCCAGCGGGCCTCCGGCGTGTAGTAATTGACGGAAATGTTGTAGGCCATGTTCCAGGCGTTGAAATCCCATACGCTGGCGAAACGCGGTTGCAGGCGGCACAGCAGCGACGCCAGTTGATAGGATTCGTAGTCCTTGCCCTCTTCCTTGAGCCGCTCCGCCCGGATGAACGCCCAGTCGATGGCCAGCGCCCGGAAGGTCCCCAGCTTGCCCAGCAGCTCGATGTCCGGCGGCAGGCCCTTGAACTGCGTGGGGTCGAGGATGAGCTGCTGCTCCTTGCGCACCTGGTTCATCGGCGCCAACAGCAGGCCGGCGCCCGCAAAGCACAGGGCGGCCAGCACCAGCGACCCGATGATGATGAGACGGTCGCGCCGCCGCGCCGTCTGGCGGGCGTCAAGGTAATCCGGCAGGGCGATGCGCGCCAGCGTGGTCATGAGCGGCGTCCCTTCCCGGCCGCGGGTCGGTAAGTCTTACAGCGGCCTGTCATAATGAGATCTCCGCCACCTCACGCCGTTGAAACAGGAGCATCGCCAGTCCCAGCGCCAGCGTCGTCGAGACCAGCACCAACTGCCCGATCCCCTGCAGGACCCACACCAGGCTCACGTTTCGGCCGTCCACGAGCACTTCGACGGCATTGAACCGTGCGAAGTTGGGGATCACGTAGAAGAGCAGCCCCAGCGACTCTCCCACCCCTTCCAGGAAGAAGCCCTGAAACGCCTCCGAGGCGGCGGCCCCGTCGCCGGCCATCGCCGCCCGTCCGAAGTCCGCCAGCCGGCTGAAGACGGTGGCGTCGGCCGTGTCCATCGGGTCGATGGCTTCGGTCAGGAACGACTGCATCCCGGCCAGGGCATAGAACGCCAGCGACACCAGGCACGCGACCGGCCACGAGAAGACGCTCGTCGCCAATAGTCCCAGCGCCGCCAGGAACGTCAGCTTGCACATCATCAGCGCCAGCAGCCGGGCGAGGTTCCCCTCGAACGTGCCCACCACGAACAGGCACTCCACCGGCGCGGACTCGATGAACTGGACCGTACACGGATAGAGCGGCTCCGGGATGGGATACTCCTCCGGGTTGGCGTACGGATTGCGGTTGATGAACATCACCGTCAGCGTCTGGTCCTCCGCGACGCAGTTGGCGGGGACCTTGATCGTCTGATACCGCTGGATGACGTGCCGCGTGTACGCATGGTAGCGGGCCGCGCCCTTGGACGGGTCGCCGATGACCCACTCCGCCCGCAGGATCTCGTCCGGGGGATAGCCGAAGACCTCCGCCTTGTAGCGGATCTGGATCTCGTTGTCCGCACTGCGGTCGCACAGGACCTTCTCGAACTGGAACAAGCGCCGGCTGAGCGGTTGCACGACGCGCCAGGCCGCCTCCGCCTTGCCGGCCAGCCGCTCCCGCTCCTCCTGCGGATCATAGTCGCGCGTCAGGTCATAGAACCCTTCCTTCAGGCGCTGCTGATACTCCGCCTCGGCGGCTTCGGTGAAGTCCGGCAGGATGAAGGGCGTGGCGGTCCGGGCGACCAGCACCTCGGTCTGCAGCCGCTGCCGGTCGGCGCTGGCCGGTGCGCCCGGCTCGTCGGCCCGGCCCTTCATCTGCGTCGATCCGTAGATCTCTTCGATCGGAGGGTGCGTGGCGGCGATATAGTGGACCATGCCGAACACCACGAACCCGGTGAACGTCAGGAAGCCGGCGTTGAAGATGCAGATGCCGACCCACTTTCCCAGGATGTACTGCCACCGGGCGACCGGCTTGGTCATCAGCACCATGATCTGCTTGCCGACCAGTTCGTCTGAGACCGTCCGCGACATGAAGATCGTCAGGATCGCCAGCAGAAACCCCACCGTGGTCAGCGCATAGGAGAGGTAGCTCTGAACGGCGCCGGTCAGCGTGCTGTCGCCCTGAATGGTCAGCGGCAGGCCGAGCACGCACACGCCGATGAGTGCCAGGAACACCAGCGCGATCTTCATGCGGACGCCCTCGGCCACCGTCTGCTGGGCGATGGCGCCCACGCGGGTACGGCCCAGCGGCGTCCACGAATAGAAGCGGCTGACGCCGCGCTCGGCGGCCGCGGGAAGCCCGATCAGCAGGCGCAGCAGGCGCCAGCGGCGACGCGCCGTCCGGCTCGAACGGGATGCGACGGCCACGGTCACGGGCTGTGATCTCCCCCGCCCGAGCCTTTCAGCAACCCGTCAATGACGGCCCGATCCGCTTCTACCGGCGCTCGCCGCGGCCCTTCAGCGGGGGGGGGCGAATCCTCCTGCGCTTCGGGTGCGCGCCGGTCTTCCTTCGCCGAGGCCAGCAGCTCCTCCACGACGGCGCGCCGCGGGGTCTCGACGATCGGGGCCGGCTCCACCACCTCGCCGCCGGTGGGGGCGGCGACGTCGCGCCGGCGCCCGGCCTCCACCAGCGACTGGACCAGCGACCGGGTCCGCTCGCCCAGGAAGTCCGGCATTTCGCCCACCGCCCGCACGCCGGACGTGGCGATGTTGGCCCGGTGCGATTCCTGCACCACCTGGATGAAGAAGTCCTCCAGCCGGTGGCGCGGGGCGCCAACGCTGACGATGTCTTTCTTCTCCAGCCGCGTCAGCAGATCACGGATGTGCTCGATCGTCTCCTCGGAGAGTTTTTCGGTCGTGATCTGCGTGAGTTCGGTCTTGCTCAGCAGGTCCTTGATGTCGCCGGCGGCGCGCTGCTGGCCGCCGTACAGGATGCTGATCTCATCGCAGACGTCTTCCACGTCGGCCAGCACGTGGCTGGAGAGCAGAATGGTCTTGCCCATCCGCCCCAGCTCGCGGATGACGTCCTTGATCTGCCGCGTGCCGATCGGATCCAGGCCGGAGGTCGGCTCATCGAGGATGAGAAACTCCGGATCGTTGATGAGCGCCTGGGCCAGCCCGATGCGGCGGGCCATGCCCTTCGAGTATTCGCCGATGCGCCGCCGGGCCTCGTGCCGAAGGCCCACCATGTCCAGCAGCTTCTCGGTGCGGTGGGTGCGCACCCGCTCGGGCAGCCGGAACAGCCGCCCGTAGTAGTCCAGCGTCTCGCGCGCGTCCAGAAACCGGTAGAGGTAAGACTCTTCGGGCAGGAAGCCGATGCGGTTCTTGACCGACACGTCGGTCGGCGCCTTGCCGAAGACGGCGATGCGGCCGCGGCTCGGATACAGCAGCCCCAGCAGCATCTTGATGGTCGTGCTCTTGCCCGAGCCGTTGGGGCCGAGCAGACCGAAGATCTGGCCCGGCCGGATCTCCATGTTGAGATCCTTGACGGCGGCGACCTTCGGACGCCGCCAGAAATCGCGGAACACCTTGCACAACCCGGCCGTGTGAACGATCGGCGTCGTTTTCTGACTCATCATCATCTCATGGGACGATCACAGGCGCTTCATGCACGCCGGGCGCCAGCGACTCCAGCTCCTGTTTGTACTTGTCCGTCTCCGCCTCGCGTTCGTGTTCCGGGTCCGGTCCGATCTTGACGCGGAACTGAAGCGCACCGGCCGGCCGGTAGATCTTCGTGACTTCCGGGTTGTTCAGGATGATGTTCCGGGTGACGTCCCACTTGCGGGCGAAAAGCAGACGGGCATTGTGCTCATACTCGGGCAGCAGCGCCAGGTACTCGCGCAAGTCATTCTCGATGGCCCCCACCACCCGCGACGACCGGCCGCGGGCCTCGGCGATCATGCGCCCGGCGGCGCCCGAGAGTTCCTCCCCTTCCAGCAGTTGCTCGAGCTGGGCCTCCTTCCGGGTCAGCACCGCCTCGTCGCCGGCCAGCCGCGCCTGCTCGATCTCGCCCAGCGCGGCCACCACGGCGCGATAGGCGCTGCCGGCCGCATCATTGAGGATGCGCGTCTGCTCTTTCTCCGCCTCCTGGATCTTGGTGCGCCGCCGGTTCTCGGCCCGCTGCGTCTCCTCGAAGTCGTCGCGCACCTGGATCGGCACGATGGACACCGGCACCTTCAGATCCGTCAGCGTCACGCCCGACTCCAGCGCTTCCAGGTCGGCGTTGACCCGGTTCCGCACGGCGACGCGGAACTCCTCCAGCCGGCGGCGGTACACGTCTTCCGCCCGCATCGAACTGGCGACGTCGATGGCCGCGTGCTCCACCAGCGCCGTCAGCAGCCCCTCGGCGGCCTCGCGGTTGCGCCCCTGGAGGTTGCGGATGTAGTCGGACAGCTTGTCGATCTTGTACGTCGCCACCCACTGCACGTGGACCAGCCCCTTGTCGCCGGTCAGCAGCGCGCCGTCGGTGACGGGGTTCAGCCCGCGGCCGTGGCCGCGCTGCACGAACGTCAGCCCGCGCTTCTTCTCCTCGTCCGAAAGGGCCAGCATGTGAGAGTCGATCACCAGGTCCTTCGCCTCCGCCACCGGGAGCCGGATGACGTCGTCGATGGGGTAAGGCCATGCCAGTAGCAGGCCCGGGTCGTGGACCTTGTCCAGGATCCGGCCGACGCGGGCGACCACCGCCTTCTCGCTGGGCTGCACGAACGTGACCCCGGAGAACAGATAGACGATGACCAGCCCGAACATCAGGTATTTCAGGATCTGGAAGCTGGCCCGCAGCGCGTCCGCCAACGACTGGCTGGCGGCGTCCAGCGGGGCCTCGTCGAAGTAGGGGTGCGGATGATCGTGTGCGTGATCGTGCATGGCGTGTCTCCGTCGCGGCTACGGCCGCGCGTCGGCGGCCACCGCCGGCCGGACTGCACCGGCCGACGCCTGGCTCTCCTCCTCGTCCTCCGCCGTCCCGGCCGCGGCGTCATCCTGGACGCCCTCCGCGTCATCCCCGTCCGGCACGCTGCCGGCCACGTCGCTGCTGCGGGCATCGGTGGCCGGTCCCATGAAGTTTTCCTCGAAGAGGTTGAAGGGCGGACCGCTGGTGTCGAAGATGATCGTCGTTCTCGATTTCAGCCCGTTGATCACGCCCTGCAGTTGGTCGAGGAAGATCCGCAGCTCAGGATGGCGGTCGAACTGCTTGTAGTACTGCGAGATGATCTGCTGCGCCTCCGCTTCGATCTGGGACACTTTCTTCTGGGCCTCCGCCAGGATGGCCTCCTCGGTGGCGCGGGCGGATGCGATGATCTGGGCCGCCCGGGCCTCACCCTCCTTCACGTAGGTTTCCGCCTTGGCCTGCTGAGCGGCCTTCATGCTGCCGAAAACCGTCGACGTGACCTTCTCCGGCACGCCCAGCTTGCGGATGCCGAACCCGAGCACTTCTACGCCGTACTGGTCCAGCGCCGAGGTCCGGATCGTCTGCATGATCGTGGCCTCGATGTCGCGCAGCTTACGTTCGCTCTCGTCCACCGAGACGAACTCGGCGAACAGGCGCTTGCCCACCTCCTGGTTCTTGCAGGTCTGCACCAGCGTCCGCAGCTTCCTGATGCCCTCATCCTCGTTCGGAAAGTTCTCATGGAACTTGGAGGGATCATCGATCTGCCAGATCGTGTAGGTCGACAGGATGATGGTCTTCTCGTCGCGCGTGCCCGTCTCTTCCGTCTTGTCCAGCAGGACGCGCTTGCGGTTGTCATACTTGACGACGCTCTGGATGGGCCAGGGCAGCTTGAACTTCAGCCCCGGCTCGTGGATGGCGCTGTCCGCCGGCCGGCCGGCCGTCTTGATGATCGCCACCTCCGTCGAACGCACCTCGAAGGTACACATATACGCCAGCAGCACCAGTATGACGAAGACCGATGTCAGGATCGTCCACGTGTTTTTCATTGACTGCCACTCCCTGCCGATCGACCGGCCGCCGCCCGCTACCCGTCCGACGACAGGTCGATCTGCGTCGGCTCCACGTTCTCGTACTCGATGATGACCTTGTTCGAATCCCCGATGATCAGATACTTCCGGATCCGGTCCAGTTCGTTGTAAAGCTCCAGTTGCTTGCGCTGCATGTACAGCCCGGGCGCCGCCTCGTAGGCCGCCACCTCGCCCGCGAACACCGCCAGCTTCGCCCGCTCCCGGCTGATCGCCCGGGCGGCGGACGCCCGCGCCTCCGCGATCCGGGCCGCGGTCGTGCCGCTCAGCGGCTGGATCCCCGCCTCGGGATTGCCCAGCAGCAGGTCGTCCACCCGCTTCTGGGCCTCGGCGAACTCCTTCGACTCCGGGCTGAACCGCTCACGGATCGCCTGGCGCTCCTGAATCGCCCGATACAGCCCGTCCGCCCGCGAGCGGTTGCCCGCCACCGCCGTCAGGATCGCTTCAGCCCGGCCTTCCGCCGCATGGATGGCGGCGTTCTTGCCGCCTTCGGCGGCGATCACGTCCTGATAGGTGGACGCCACTTCTTCCACCGCCGGCGGGTGTACGCTCTGCAGCCCGCAGAAGACCAGCTCCACCCCCAGCTCCAGCGCGTCCAGCTCCCGCTGCAGGTCGGCGCGGAGCTTCTCGTTGAACGCCTGCCGGCCCGTCCCCATCAGCGTCTCCAGGTCGATGCCGGCGGCGTTGTTGGTCAGCACCCGATTGGCGACCGACTCGATCAGCACGGGCGGGTTGGCGTAGTTGTAGAGGAACTTCTCGACGTCCCGCACCCTGAACTCGATCGGCATCGACGCCATCGCCAGACTGACTGCCACGGACCGGTCCGGGGCCTGCGGCGACCCCTCCCCGTCCGCCGGATCGCCCGGCAGGCTTCTCGCGTGGATGGAGAGGTCCGCCAGATCGGTGGCGGCGACGATCAGCATCATCTCCGCCTGGAACTCGTGCGTCTCCGTCCAGAGGATCGCGTCGTTCGCCGTCTCGTCCTTGCGGCGGACCGCCTCCAGGTCCTCGCCGATCAACATGCCGCTCAGCCGTTTCACCGGCGCCCGGCGGGCCACGTCGATCGGCCACGGGAACTTGAAGTGCATGCCGGCGTCCAGCACTTTCACCCGGCCGTCCACCGTCACCTTGCGCCCGAACCGCTCGATGATCGCCTGCTCGTCCGCGTCCACCATCAGAACGCTGGTCAGAATCACGATCACCAGCACCGTCAGCGCCGCCAGCGGCAGCAGCGCCGACTGGAGCAGTTGGTAGAACCACGTTTTGCTGACCTCGAATCCGAATTGGTAGTTGATCGCGTCGGCGATCGAGCGGGCGATGCCGCCCGGCTCGCTGATCAGGCCCAACATGCGGCTGTCGAACGCCGGTCGCCGGATCGTGCCCGGAATGCGCGGCCGATAGAAATCGGCGATGAAGTTGCCCAGAAACTCGATGCCGATCAACAGGCACATCAACCGGATGACGTACATCCCCAGCGGTTCGCAGGTCGCGGAGTATTTCCCGACCATCAGCGCCACGGCCGCCATGGCGCACACCAGCGCCGTGCCCGTGGAGATCGCCGCCCCGGCGCGGATCAGGCGGTACTCCTTCATCCGGGCCAGCCCTATGGCGTAGCGGGCCATCAGAAAACAGACCAGCCCGATGCCGATCGCGAACCACCACACCAGGAACGGCTGCACCGTCCGCTCTTCCGCCCGGAAAACCTGGCGGTCGAAAACTGTCGAATACTCCCAGCTCCATCCGATCCAGTTGCCCGCGATCAGCGCTACGCTCAGCAGCGCCGTGACGATCGGAAGCGCCCACCGCGCCAGCGTCTCCAGCTTGCGGCGCTCGATCATGAACTCCTCTTCGTCCACCTCGAAGAGGGCCGGATCATCGCCCGCCGCCCGTGCCCGCCGCAGTTCCGCCGCCTCCAACTGCTCCGCCAGCACGCGCCGGCGCTGACGGAAGATCAGTAGCAGCGCGAACCAGATCGGCACCCCGATCCCCGCGAATCGGGCGGCGCCCGCCATCAGCGGCGAACCGAAGTTGGACGCCACCAGCGCCAGGCCCGCGACCGTCACGAGCTGAATGAGCAGCCCGACCCACACGGTGGTCAGCGCTCTGCGATCAGCGGGTGTCAGCGATTCAGCCATACGTTAATCCTGCAAGTCACACGCGAAGGCGAACCTGGCCGTCCGTCAGCCGTATCGGGAACATGAGTGCCACGCCGGGCGGGCGTCGCCTTGTCGGGGCCGCTCGGCACCATACAATAACCACCCTGACGTGCCAAGTCGGGGTCCGGCGGCTGAAGTCAGCTCAATACCACCCGAACCACACCATGTTCCAGCGCTTCTGGTCCATCGCCAAGGTCTCCTTCCTCGAAACCGTGCGGCAACCCATCTACGGGGTCCTCCTCATCACCACCGCCATTCTGATGATGATGAACGTCTCGCTGGCGGCGTTCACGCTCGAGGACGACGACAAGCTGCTGCTCGATCTGGGGTTGTCTACGTTGCTGCTGTCCGGTTTGTTCCTGGCAGCTTTTAGCGCCGCCGGCGTGCTGAGTCGAGAGATCGAGAACCGCACGGCCGTGACCGTCATTTCCAAGCCGGTCAGCCGCCCGCTCTTCATGCTGGGCAAGTTTATGGGCCTTTCCGGCGCGATCCTGCTGGCCCAGTACCTCGGCCTGCTGATGTTCATCCTCTGCCAGCGGCACGGGGTGTTGCAGAATACCCGCGACCCATGGGACATGCCCGTCATCGTGTTCGGGTTCGGCAGCGTGATCGGCGGGCTGCTGGCCGCGGCGTTCGCTAACTACTTTTATGGCAAAGACTTTCCGCTTTCCGCGCTGACGCTGGTCACCCCCCTGCTGACGGTCTCGGTGATCGTGGTCGGGTTTTTCAGCGAGAAGTGGGAGGTGATCCACTTCGGCGACAACTACGTCGGGGGTCAGGTGATCATTGCGGCTTTCTTCGTCCTGCTCATCAACCTCATGCTCGAGGCCGTGGCCACCGCCGCCTCGACGCGATGTGGCCAGCTCGCCACGCTCCTCATCTGCGTGGTTTTTCTGGGGACGGCGATCGTCTCGGATTACACTTTCGGACAAAGGGAGGGGCTGTCCTCGGCGCTCTATCACGTCACGCCCAACGTGGGTCCGCTATGGATCGTCGATGGCCTGACGGGGGCGTCGCAGGAGGGGTTTGTGCCCTTCTCCTACGTCGGATGGGCGACGCTCTATGCCCTGCTGATTACGGCCGGCGTGCTCAGCATCGGCGTGGCGCTCTTTCAGCGGCGGGAGGTCGGATAAGCGGCGGGGCCGGGCAGGGCGCCCGCCGCCCGATGCGCCCGGATGCCGGCCGGAGGCGTACACCGCAACGCGGGGAGACTGACGGATGTTCATGCGACCCGACCGACTGGACGCCGACCGGGCGATGGTGCTGGTCATCGACGTGCAGGAGAAGCTCATGCCGTCGATCGCGGAAGGCGAGCGGGTCACGCGCTCGACGGTCAAACTGTTGCGGGCTGCGTCCGTCTTCAGACTTCCGGCGCTGGCCACCGAGCAATATCCCAAGGGACTGGGCGCGACGGTCGGTCCGGTGCGGGAGGCGCTGGCGGAGGTGGACGCCCCCATCGTCGAAAAGCCGACCTTCAGCGCCTGCGGGTTTGACCCGCTGCGCCAGGCGCTGCGGGAGATCGACCGGGCACAGGTGCTGACGGCCGGCGTCGAGGCCCACGTCTGCGTCCAGCAGACCGTGCTCGACCTGCTGGCGATGGACTATGACGTCTTCCTCTGCGCCGACGCCGTCGGCTCGCGCAGCCCGCTGGATTGGCAGCTTGCCCTCGACCGGATGCGTCAGGCGGGGGCGTTCATCACCTCCGTCGAAAGCGCCATGTTCGAGCTGTGCGAGCGGTGCGACACTCCGCGCTTCAAGCGGATGCTCGACGTCGTCAAGGCGTTTCCCCCGACGTAGGCGTGCCCCTTCGACTCCAGCCCCCCCGAGCCCCGCCATTCATGCCGGGCGGAACACCGGTTGCAAACCGGCGCCACACGTCAGAACCCCGGCATTCACGGGGCGGTCTTTGCCGCCGCGCGATTCACCGCCGAGCGGTGGCACGGCGACCGGCACCGGCCTATCATGGCTGCTTCGGAAAGCCCGGCCCGAGCGGGGCGAATCCGATCGCCGACCTCCAACCGAAGGATGCCATGAACGTCAGAGACTTCATCGACCACCACTACCGCCACTTCAACGCCGCCGCCCTGAGGGACGCGGCCGTCGCCTACGAGAAACACCTGGCCGGCGGCGGCAGAATGTTCGTCACGCTGGCCGGGGCGATGAGCACCGCCGAACTGGGCCTGTCGCTGGCGGAGATGATCCGGCAGGACAAGGTCCACGCCATCTGCTGCACCGGCGCCAACCTGGAGGAAGACCTCTTCAACCTGGTCGCCCACGACCTCTACGAGCGCATCCCCAACTACCGCGACCTGACCCCGCAGGACGAGCACGCCCTGCACGAGCGCGGCCTGGCCCGGGTCACCGACACCTGCATCCCGGAAGAGGACGCCATGCGGCGGATCAAGCGGGTGCTGCGCGAGCGCTGGATCGCCGCCGGCAAGGCCGGGCGGGCGGCGTTTCCGCACGAGTACATGTACGAAGCGCTGCTGGCGGGCGACTACGTCGAGCACTACCAAATCGACCCGAAGGACAGTTGGATGATCGCCGCGGCGCAGAAGAACCTGCCCATGTTCGTGCCCGGCTGGGAGGACTCGACGATGGGCAACGGCCTGGCCGCCTACATCGTCGAGGGCGTGCTGACCGACGCCCGCTGCATCAAGCAGGGTCAGGAGTGCATGGTCGAATTGATCCGCTGGTACGGGCAGACGTCGGCGAAATCGTCGATCGGTTTCTTCCAGATCGGCGGCGGCATCGCGGGGGACTTCCCCATCTGCGTCGTCCCCCTCATGCAGCACGACCTGCTGCGGACCGGCACGCCCTGCTGGGGCTACTTCTGCCAGATCAGCGACAGCACCACCAGCTACGGCTCGTACTCGGGCGCCGTGCCGAACGAGAAGATCACCTGGAGCAAGCTGGACGTGAACACGCCGAAGTTCGTGATCGAATCGGACGCGACGATCGTGGCGCCGCTGATCTTCGCCTATCTGTTGGGATGGTGAACGCGTCGTGCCGGAAGCGAACTGCGAATGAACGCAAACGAACCGCGAACGAACGCGAATCGGCACGAATGTGTGCGAATTGAGCCTACCACCTTCGCGTCCATTTGCGTCCATTCACGTCCATACACGTCCATTCGCGTTGATTCGCGATTCTCACCCGCCTGTTCGCGTTGGCAGGCGATCGAGTTCAGGGAAACGTGAGATTGAGCCACCACCCCGTAGATCGAAGGGAGCGTCTCCGTCAGGGGCACGACGAGCGCCCACGCATGGGCGCTGGCGACCAACCGCCGGGTGTACGACCCCCGTGACGCATGACCGATCCGATCGAACCCATCGAACGCCGCTGGACGCACCCGGGGGAACTCCCGCCCCCGCGCCGAGACGTGCCCGGCGGGCAGCACCTGAACTGCCCCAGGTGCGGTTACGACCTCTTCGGCATTCCGGAATCACGCTGCCCTGAGTGCGGCCTGGGTTTCGACCGCCGGTCGCTGGTCCATCTGGCGCGCGGGGGGCGCAGCGTGCGGGCCACGCCGGCGATGGACGTCTTCCGCTGGACGCTGATGGCGCTGGGCGCGAACGGTTTCTGCGTCGTGGCCCGTAGTCCCTGGGGGCCGATCGACTCGACCGGCGGATGGCTGCTGGCCGCGGGCGCCTGGACGGCCGCGTGGGTGCTCTTTCGCACACTGCGCGACCCGCTCGAACGTGCGCCCGACGCGCCGCGCCTGGCCGCTCTGAAACTGCTGGCACTCGTCTTTTGCCTGCTCGTGTTTTCCATCATTCCGGCGGCGGGCCTGTGCGTCGCGGCCGCGGCACTGACCCGCGCCTGGTTCGACTACGTCGCCGCGCAGGCGGCGGCACGACGCATGAAGGTGGCGGCGGCGATTCGCCAGCGCGGCCGCTGGGCGATCGAACGGTGGATCCTCGCGCCGCTGCTGCTGGCCACGGCGTTGACGGCGTACCAGGTCGCTACGCTCTGATCGAGCGGGCGCGGGCGGCAGAGCCATGCACGGTGTGTGACAGACTCGGCGGCTCTTCTGAGCGAGCCGCGTGGCTTTAGCCCGCGCGGAGTCTCCGTGTAGACCACGTCTGAAGGTCGGGAGGGCGTTCTCCCCCGCCGCCAGGCTGGCGCCAGGCGGTCCCAGGGGCGCCCGCCGTTTCCGTCGGGTACGCGGCCGCGATGGCCCCAGTCCCTTGCGGGAATCCGAAAAAAACTCGCTCTCAAGCCCGCAGGCGCGATGCGCGCCATAACCTGCGACTTCACGCGGGCGGGGAGAACTGAAACGTAGTCTATGAGGAATGCACCGCGCTCGGTGCGGATGAGACGGACGGGCCGCCCGATGCCACGGGGGGGGGCAGCCGCCGGTCCGCCTTGCAACGTGCACGGCTGAACCGTGAAGCGTGACGCCGGATGGGCCGGGTCGCGCGGCCGTGCGAAACCTTTTCTCGGAGCCAGATGTGACAATGCAGACGCGATGGTTGAACTGGGTGGGGTTGACGGCGGTGGCGGCGCTCGCCGTGGGTGCGAACAGTTTCGCGGACGAAGGCACCGCGGCCGGCCGCGGGCCGGTGGCACAGGCCGACTGTTTCTGTGCCAAGGGGGCGGACGGCCAGGCCCATTGCCGCCGGGATGCTTCCTGCAACAACCCGAAGTGCGTGGACGGCCGTTGTCCGGACGGTATGACCTGCTGGGTGGACAGTTGCTGCGGTGATCCGGTGTGCGTGCCGGATGACTGCCAAGACACCCAGGACTGCCGCGAGCCGGGCGCCTGCGGCACGTTCAAGCAGTGCCTTGGGGAGCCTCCTGCTCAGCACTGCGTGTACGAAGTCACCAAAGTAAAGAACAAGGCCAACCGTTGCGGCAAGGACTGCGACGGCTGTCCCTATCGGCCCGGCCAGCGCATCTGCCAACCGGACTCCTGCAACGACCTGCGCGAGTGCCGCTCGGGCATCAAGTTCACGCACGGGTGCGGCAACGGCGGCACCTGCATCGTCAAGGCCCGCGCCGTCGCCTGTGAGAACTGCGATCCGGGCTGCGAATAACGAGCGCGAGCCTCTCGCGCCCTGGATACCATGATTCAACGGCGGCCGGCGCTCCACGATCGAGCGCCGGCCGCTCTCGCTTGAAGTGAAAAGCCAGGAAAAGACCGCAAGTCAGAAGGCCCGTCGTCTGGGATGCTCTACTTCGGGTGTGCAGGAACCACCCGCCGCCGGCCGTTGTCGGCGGCCGTTTGGATCGGGTTGTTGTGCTCGTCGAGACGGGCGATGCGGGGCTTGAACTTGCCGTCGCGCAGGTCGGACTCCTTCACCCACGCGAAGGACATCACGATGATCCGGTCGCCGGCGGCGCCAAGGCGGGCGGCCGCGCCGTTGAGGACCATCCGCCGCGAGCCGGCCTCCTCCGGAATGACGTAGGTCTCCAGGCGGTTGCCGTTGTTGATGTTGGCGACCAGCACCTTCTCGTAGGGAAAGAACCCGACCAAGTCCATCAGTTCGGTGTCGATCCCCAGGCTTCCCTCGTACTCGATGTCCGCGTGGGTGATGCGGGCCTGGAACAGCTTGGCGCGGAGCACTTGGACTTTCACGGCTGACGTTCTCGCGTGGGTCGAACCCACGGGATTCTGGCACAACCCGTACCGCATGTCAAAGGGCCGCGGACCCTCCTGGACCCGCGGACCGGCCGGGCACGCCACGAGGCGCCCCGACGAACCGCGGGGCTTCGGCCCGCGCGGAGGTTCGGCCCGGATGCCGCGTCCCGAAGGGCCTGCGCTCCTATGGGCGCAACCGCGCCTCCGGTAAGCGGGACGGTCCGGCGCGGCCCCGAATGATCGCAGCGTCCCTGATATCGTAGGCTTGCCGAGACGGAGCGGCCGCCCCGTCCCCGTCCGGTCGGTTCCGGTAACCGTCAGATGATCCCGCGTCGTGGGAGGTAGTGGATGAGCGCCTGGAAGGAACGATTCGCCCGCAAGATGGACACCGTTCGCGGTGCGTTCAATGACTGGTTCGAGCGCCAGTTGGTGGATGGCTTCGAGCCGGTGCTCGAGGACTTCGGCGAGTTCGCCCATCAGCACGGCTTCACGCTGAGCACGCCGCAGCACCGGCCGGGCTTCAGGACCTACAAGTTCGCCCTGTCCGAGAATGCCTACGTGCTGCTGACGCTGTCGATGGAGGGCGTCGACCGCTGCGGGTTCCGGGCGGAGTTCTCCGTGCCGCGGGCGGACTGCCCGGAGCTGCGCGAATGGGCCGAACTGGCCGACGTCAACCCCGCCTGGTTCCAGGGCTGCATGGAGGCCGCGTTCGACCGCTTCGCCGACGCCTTCAGCGACGCCTCCGCGCGGGTGCTGGCCGAACCGGCGGAACTGGTCGAAGCGTAAGCGCCGCTCAGGCGTCCGGCTCGATGGTGACCGTCAGCTTGAAGGTGGCGAACTGCTCCTGGTAGAGTTCCGCACGTTCCTTGTGCGTGACCAGCAGCAGGGCAATACCGTGGTTGTGGGCCTCGATGGTCTTCTCCACCGCCCCCTCCAACGGAAGCGCCAACAGCTTCATGAGCGTCAGGACGACGTGCTCGATGGTGTTCACGTCATCATTGTGGAGCAGCACCTTGTAGGGCGGAAGTTGCCGCGGCCGCGGCCGGGTCGGCGCAGGCCGAGGCGGCGCCGCCACCACCGTTTTGGCGGCGCCTCCATCCGTCTCCACTGTCATCGCGGTGTTGTTGGGGTCCGACACGGCGATACCTTCTCCCGGCGCCGCGGGAAGCCGTCCACCCGCGGCGCCTCTCGGCTACAGCCCGCGGCGCGCGGTCCGGCGGCACCGGCCGTCCAACCTGCTCGGCGTTGACAAGGCTCTCAGCGCCGCTCCCGGATTATATCGGCTCGTAACCCAAGGTCCAGCAAAACGAGGGTCGTCGCGCCCGGCAGCCGGGAGCGCTGCGTTCCACCCCACGTCGATCGCGCGAGTCGCACGGTGTCACCACGGACCGCCGGCCTGCCGAGCGTTGTCCGCTATGTCCACGGGAATGGTCTTGTGGGTGCGGATCGCGCGGCCGGTGAGGAAACTGACGAACTCGACGTGGACTTCGACCGAACGGGACGCGGGCGGCGCGGCGTCCGGCGACCAGGGCACTTTGACCACGTAGTGCTGCGTCAGGAACTTCCCGTGCCACGCGCGGCCGATCTCGGCGGGGTCTTCCAGCCGCACCAGCCCGACCACCCGCGGGCGCTCCATGTCGGCATTATCCACAAGCTGCACGGTGATCCGTCCGCCGACTGTGACGGAATTGCCGTTGGCGTCGATGGGGCTGACGTAGACGGTCACCCCGTCATCGCCGGGTTGTCCATCGTAGTCCTTCCCGCGAGAGAGATCGGCGATCCTGAGTTCGACCGGGTCGAACAGCGTGGCGCCGGAGGGGTCGTCGAACGACTGGAGGTTGACGACCGCCGCCGTCAGTTCGTCGATGCGGCGACGGTCGTCATCCGCCGCCCGCAGCAGGCGGGCGTTTTCGCTCTCCAGCGCGTTGATGCGCCGCTGCAAGTCCGGCACGCGCGGGTCCGTGCAGGCGCCGATGCCGGCCGCCGCCACAGCAACGATTGTGGCCGTGCGGGCCTGCCAGGGTGCGTGACCGACTCGGCGACTCCTCCGAGCGAGCCGCGTGGCTTCAGCCCGCGCGGAGTCTCCCGGTGAATGCGGTTTCAACTCGCCAGCGCATGTCGCCACCCCGCCAGGCTGGAGCCGGGCGGTCCCAGGGCGATCCGCCGATGCTGTCACGCAACCGGCCTGCCTCGCCGCGGCGCGACGGGACATGCGGAGACGCCCCGCGCCTCCGGCGCGGCGGAGGACCGCGCTTCCGCAGCACCTGATCAGATTCAACCGACGACCGGACACGGCATCGTTAGATAACCGCACCGGCAAAGCATGACAAGGGATCGGAAACCGGCCGCGGCCGTTCCTGCCGCTGTCACGGGACGTGCTACCGCGACAACCGCGCCGCGGCCTCGCGCATCGCCCGGTAGGGGTCCTCGAACGCGGCGGCTTCAGCCTCGTCCGGCGGCGCGCCGGGTTCATCCAGGTGAGAGAAGAACCGGTAGCGCACCTCGATACGCTCGCCATTCGACCACAGTTCGATGATCCGCCCGAGCTGAGGGGGGTCGAGCGTTGAGCCGGTTTCGATCTCGACGTAGCTGCCGCGGTCGAACACGACGTTCTCATGTGAATGGCCGGCCAGGTGCAGCGCCACGTTCTCGAACGAATTGAGCCGCGCGACCCACCCTTGCGGGGATAGCGCGCTGCCGTAGAACGGCCGTAGATAGCGGCTGGGGTGATGCGTGGCGACGATCACGATCGCTCCATCCGACGCCGCCCGTTCGACCTCGCGCGTCAGGAACAGCGACTCTTCGTAGGAAACCGACCCGTCCGGGTAGAAGTTGGTCGGCTGTTCGATCAGCGGCAAGGCCGAGTTCAGCACGATCAGCCGCACGCCGTCGGCGACGTCGGTCGCGTACCAGGACCGTTCCAGCCGGGCGGCGTCAAAACCGTGCCCGGGCGGCAGACCCGTAGACGCCAGGTGCGCCCGCACGAACGCGTCGCCGGTCAGATACGCGCGATCGGGGTTCGGCTGAACCACCGTAGGCGGGCTGGTCACGCCTGAAGGCGCCGGATGGGCCGGGCTTACCGGGCCGTAGGCCACGCCGGCCGTCGGATCCAGCGCCACCGGAAGGAAGAGGCCGATCCGGTCCGGCGGGGCCAGCGGGCTGACGGCGCGGCCGAACACCTCCACGATGGGGAACACGCCGACGGCGAAGCGATCGTGATTGCCCGGTACCGCGTACCAGGGGATCGACGCCTGCCGGCCGTGGACGCCGCTGCGATACAGCCCGGCCGCGGTGAACGGGGCGTGGGGATCCAACTCCGGTGGAGGGACGTCGGCCGGGTCGCGGTCGTCCACGCCGGTCAGCGGGTCGATCACGCCGCCGTCGAGGACGTCGATGAACCATCGGATTTCGTTGTGCTGGGCGTTGTCGGCCGCGTCGCCGGTGTGGATGAGGAAGTCGATCGTCTCTCCGCGGGCGTGGATGCGGTTGACGGCCCGGGTGAAGCCGTCGAGCAACTGCGTGGAGTAGGCTTCCTGCGGCCTCCAGGCGGCATGGACGATATCGCCCGCCCAGGTCAGCCGCGCCGGCGATTCTTCATCGACGATCTGCGCGTCGCTGATGTGGGCGAAACGGACCAGCAGGCGGTAGTCCGGCCCCGGCGGGTCGGTGTACTCGCCCGGCAGGATCGAGCCGGGCACGCTGCCGCAGCCGGGCAGCAACGCGAGCGCCAGCGATAGCCCCAAGGCAGCCGCCCCGGCAAGGCCAAGCGGCCCGAGAACAGCCGCGCCGGCGCCTCCCCGGGACCGCTGGGCTCCAGCTTGGGGGCCTGGAATCACGGCGGCCGCTTGCGCGCATCGTCCCCAACGCGACTCCGCGCGGGCTGAAACCCGGGGCTCGCTGTCGCCGACAGCGTCCCGGGACCGCTGGGCTCCAGCTTGGGGGCCTGGAATCACGGCGGCCGCTTGCGCGCATCGTCGCCGGCGCGACTCCGCGCGGGCTGAAGCCCGCGGCTCGCTGACGGCGCCGGCGCGCTTATCGGTCACGCCGCCGGCCTCCCTGCGTGCAAAGGCTTGACAGGGTCTGTATCGTACCCTCCCTTGTGGGCGTAGACCCGCCTTCCTGGTATCGCCGTCGGTCCGTTTGAGGAGTTTTTGACCTGTGTCCACGATCAAAGCGACCAACATCACCTGGCACGAGGGCCACGTCAGCCGCGAAGAGCGGCAGAAGTTGCTCAAGCAGAAGGGCTGCCTGCTGTGGTTCACCGGCCTGTCCGGCTCCGGCAAGAGCACCATCGCCTACACGCTGGAACACGCTCTGGTGCAGCGCGGCCACCTGGCCTACGTCCTCGACGGCGACAACATCCGCCACGGCCTCAACAAGAACCTCGGCTTCTCCGCCGAGGACCGCAAGGAGAATATCCGCCGCATCGGCGAGGTGGGCAAGCTCTTCGTCGACACCGGCGTCATCACCATGACCGCCTTCATCAGCCCCTACCGCGAAGACCGCCAGACCGCCCGCGACGTGTGCGGCAAGGGCAACTTCTTCGAGGTCTTTTGCGACACGCCGCTGGACGTCTGCGAACAACGCGACCCCAAGGGCCTCTACAAGAAAGCCCGCGCCGGCGAGATCAAGGGTTTTACCGGCATCGACGACCCCTACGAAGCCCCCGAAAACCCCGAAGTCGTCATCGACACGAGCAAGCACTCCCCGCAGGAAGCAGCGATCATCCTGGTCGATCTGCTGGTCAAGCACGGAAAGATCGCGGCGCTGGGTGAGTAGCAGCCACACGGCACGCGTACGGAGGCGTCCAGGAACGCGTCGTCGCCCGTCGCCTCCGCCGCGGCGGCCACCCCGTGTTCCGCTGGATGTCGAGCCACGTCGCCGTCGAAACCGACGTCGTGGGGAACCCGAAGCCCTCCAAGAAGAAGAGCACGGAGCGAATCGACTGCACCGGCGCAGCCATCATGGTCCTCGGCCGGGCGCTGGTGCAGGCGCCCGCGGACGGGGGGATTTGCGTCAGCCTGGATCCGGAACTGTCTGCGCGGGCGCGGGTATGAGGCCAGCGGGCGCTTGGGCGCCAAGTCAAGCAAGTCATCGCATGGCTTGACCGTGTGCCGCGGTGCTTGCTAGGCTGGCAACGTCAGATTCGCGAGGCGTGCTCAGGAGTCGGTCGGGCAGGGCGCTCGCTCGCCGGAGGTCCTGGTCCCAGACGAGCCTACCGCGCTATGATTCACCGGGACAGGGGAAAGCAGTCGTTCGGCGCGGGGGGTGAGCCGCGCCCCGAAGGACATTCGTGACGCTTGGCATTGGAGCCCGTGGGCGTGACGCGAGACTACCAGCCAGCTTCGTGCGGCGCGACGACCTCCGCGAGCCCCCCCACGAGAGTCAGAAGGAACCCACAGCAGACCTGCTGGAGGCTGGCCAGCGGCGCTGCTCTCGGACCGAAGTCGATGACTGAAAGACCGCCATGTCAAGGACGAGAGGTGTCACCGAAGCGTCCGCCCAGAGGAACACAAGAGGCGATCGAGACCATTCGCCGCTAGAAGGCGCATGACGCGCGCCCCAGCTAAGCCGTCGAGTCGACGAACCAGACGCTACGGAAGGACCGCGAGTTGACCCAACAGGAGTTGACCCGCGCCGCAACTCTGTGAGGTAGCCTCGTGGCAGACGAGCCCCACCCCGAACAGGCGCCCGGCCTATCCGTCGTGCCATACACACCTGAGGCACTCCTCCGCGTGCTCGCCGTAGCTGCGAAGACCACCGAGGACATCATTAAGGGCAAAGCTCCATTACGAGTACCTCCTTGAGCTGAGTGACATCCTCAAAAGGACGCGAATCTGGCTGGTGGTCATGGCGGCGGCGGTCGCGACCGCGCGCGCCGATGTCCCGGTCGGCGAGCGCGCCTCGGCCAACGCCG
>QZJT01000130.1 GCA_003597935.1 Phycisphaerales bacterium
GCGCCCGTGAGGAAGCGGCTCCTGGTGAGTGCCACGGATGCGATTCGGGGGAACATGTTCGCGCCGTCGGCCGCTCCCTGACGGTCGCGGTTCGGATTGACTCAGCCAGCGCGCGCGCAGACCTTCGACGTTTGACCTTCGGTTTTCGACCCTCGACTTTCGACCTTCGACCTTCGACGGTCATCAGATCCACACGCCTGCGATCGTCGCGCTGCACGCGGGGCACGATCCGCCGCGCATGGCGGTGCGCAGCACGTCGAAGCCGGCGCGGTCGATCAGCGTACGTCCGCAGCGCGGGCAGTAGCTGTTACAGCCCGGATGCGACGCGACATTGGCCAGGTAGACGTACTTCAGGCCCATCCTCAACGCCGCCTGCCGTGCGTCCGCCAGCGTGTCCACCGCCGTCAGCGGGTAGTCCTTCACCTTGTGTGCCGGTGTGAACCGCGCCAGGTGCAGCGGCGTATCGCCGCCCACCTTGTCGCGGATCCAGGCGCACATGCGTCGGAACTCGACCAGATCCTCGTTGAGGTGAGGCACGATCAGGTGAGCGATCTCCAGCCACGACCGCGTCCCGTGCTTGATCGTCTTCAGTGTATTCTGGATGGGCGCGAACGCGACTCCCATGTGGTTGCGGTAGAAGTCCTCGCTGAACCCCTTGAGCGTCACACAGAACGCGTCCACGTGCTCGGCGAACGCCATCAGAGGCTCGGCGTTGATGAATCCGGCGGTGGCGCAGATCACCCGCAGGCCGCTGGCCTTCGCCGCCCGGGCGATGTCGGTGGCGTACTCGAGAAACGCGACCGGTTCCGTGATGTTGAACGCGATGGTAGACACGTCGCGCCGGCGGGCCGCCTCCACCACCTCGTCCGGCCGCAGCGAGAAGCGCTCGACCTGCACCGGCAGGCTCTGCGACACCTCCCAGTTCTGGCAATACACGCAGCGAAGGTTGCAGCCGCCCACGCCGACCGTCAGGCACGACTGGCCGGGAAGGAAGTGGTACAGCGGCGTTTTCTCGATCGGTTCGATGCGTACGACGCAGGGGTTGGCCCAGGCCCGCGTCACCAGCCGTCCGCCGACGTTGGTGCGGGTGCGGCAGAAGCAGGTCTGGCCCTCCGACAGCGTGCAATTGAGCGGACACACGAAACAACGGACGCGATTACCTTCCAGCGGCTCGTAGTAATCCACCTCGCGCAGCGCCGACGGGTCGCCGACGTCGGCCGCGGCTGCCAGCATGTCGAAGGTGGGCAGACAGCACGCTCCGACGCCGAACGCGCCCACGCGCCCCAGGAAGTCCCGGCGACCGGGACGGTCATTGATCTGAATCACGGCATGGCTCCCCGGCCGGAGGCTGGGCACAGCCCCGGCCGCTCTGCTCCGCTCGTGGCACGTCGGCCGACTCGACGGTCCGGGCGGAACGTGAGGCGATATCCCGTGCCCGCGTCTGAAGCGCGTGCAGAAACGTCGGTCGAAACATGAAACGGGCCAGCTTGCCGGTCTGGCCGGCGGCGCGATGAACGTCGTGGAGGCGGTCGGACAGGTCCGCGGGGCGGTTGGGGGGCGTGATCCGCTCCGCCAGCGCCGGACCGTCGAGGGCGAAGTCAACGTCCGTCATGGCGGCGGCCTGCCGCGCGGCGTGGCGGAGCGCGGCGACCCGGTCGCTGCGTTCCCTGTCGCTGAGCGGCCCCAGCAGGCGCTTCTCCTCGGAAGCCACGAGGTGCGCGATGGACTTTTCGAGGCCCGCGGCGTCCAGCCGACGGGCGTGAGCCAGCCAGGTTTCCATGCGGATGCTGACGTCGGCCTGCCCGACGCGGACCGGATCGCGCAGGCTGGGCTTTCCCTTGAAGCAGACCACGAACTCGTCCAGGACGCGATGTTGCCCCGGTGTGAGCACCCGGGCAGCAGCGTCCTCAAGCGCGCGGGCGGCCTGATTGAAGCGAACGTCATCCGTGCCGCTTGGGCGCGCACCGACTTCGAGTCGGGCGGACTGGCGCTGCGCCTCCACGTGCCGCGCCCTCTCCACCACGTCGATGAGCCGATACACCTGCCACGGCTCCAGGTGCAGGCCGTTGATCAGGTTCCAGCCCTGGATTTCGTGCTTTAGCGCCAGAACCGCTTCCACCTCGGCTTCGTACCGCTCGCGTGGATAGTCGCGGGTCCCTGCGGTTGCGACCCGTTGGGCCGTCACGACGATGGGCGGTTTGCGGACCCGCAGTGTGTCGAAGACCAGGATTGCCGCGGCCGGCGTGAGCAAATGCCGCGCGACGGCGCCGGGCGTCGGGCGCTGAAACTCGTGAATGGCGTCGAGTTCCTCACGGATTTCGGCCATCAGCCGTTCGTGAACAGACTGGTGTGGGACCGCCCTGCCGCCGGGACCGGCGGGTGCGGACGACGTTCGGTCGGCCGTGCCGCCGCGACCCGGGCGTGATCCGGTTGCCGCCATCAGCGCGGCGCGGTCCACGTGATAGCCGTCCGCCAGCTCCCTCTGCCGCCGCGTGAAGATATCGTTGAGAATAACTCCTTCGATCTCGAGCAACTCGGCGTCGACCTGAACGTCCGCGAGTTTGTTGGCCAGGTGAGCGGCGGAAGCGCGTTCCTCCACCGCCGGATCGATGCCGACGTTGCGGCGCTTCTGGTCGCGGTAGGCGGTGTAGGCGGCGCGGGCTTCGCTCAAGCGCCGGCTGGAAGCGGCGTAGTGCTCGACGAACAGTCGGCAGGCGCGTTCCAGGTGAGGCAGGAGGCGCTCCGCCTGCGCGCCGGACAAGTGGAGCGTTTCCAGCATGTCCCAGGCGCTGGCGGTGTCCCAGTCGGATGTGCGGCGGGCCTGTTCAACGACGGCGGGAGGTACGGCCGCTACGGCCGCTGGGAGCAGCAGGAGGGCCGAAAGCCCGGCGCCGAATCCACCCCAGCAACAACACACTCCAGACGGAGCGTCCATAGCCAGCGATCCTCCCCGGCCCGGGGGGTCGATTCCGGCCGCTACGGGCCGGGCACGACCGATCCTATTATAGCACAATCCTACAGCGGCGTCGCTATGCGGTCGATAGGCCCGATAATGGACGCCGGAATCGACATCCCCTCCCGAATCAGCCCGTCTTGGTGGGATGAGGACCATCCGAGCACGCGCAAGGCGGCCGTGGCCGGTGCGAGTGCTTCCGCAGTACCCGGAACCACCGTTGACCGCGTCGCCTGCGCCGGTCGCGTGCGGTGGCCCGCGGTGGCCGCGGCGTGTGCCGTCGCGTGCGTCGCCTGGGCGGTCGTGCCATATCGGGCGATCATCCCCCCGCAGATCGAGGCGGACTACTGCTACCAGTTGATCGCCGCCGACCGTTGCTACAAGGGTCTAGGCTTGACCTCGCTGCAGCCGGTAGCGCCGAACCAGCCGTGGGAGTGGCAGTACGAGTGGGGGTTCCTCACCCAGTGGCCGATCGGCTATCCGCTGCTGATCTGTTGTGTTCGCGTGCTGTCAGGGTGTTCGACGCTCGCGGCGGCGCAGTGGCTGGCGGTGGCCGCGTGTGGGCTGGCCGTCGTCGGCTGGTTCGCCTTCGTCCGGCGGATGCTGCCGAGCGGGCCGGCCTCTGTGCTGGTGTCGACAGCGGCCGCGCTCACGTCGCTGGAGGCGGGTTCGATGCTGAACCCGAGCACGGACACGCTGCTGGCCGGGTCGCTGCCGTTCGTCCTTCTGGCCGTGCTGGCGGCGATGGAACGGGGGCGAGCAGGCGCCGCAGACTCTACACACGACGGAACCCTCTCAGGGGCCGGAGATCGTGACATGGTGGACCGCACGGCGGCCTGGCGCTTCACGTGGTGCGGTCTGCTCGCAGGTGGCCTGTTCTGGCTGCGCTACGCCAGCCTCTTTGTACCGGCGGGCGTGGGGGCGTATGTGGCCTGGATGGCCTGGCGGCGGCGCGGCGTGCGACGCATCGACGTCGCGGTGTTCGCGTTGGGCGCATTCGTCCCGATAGCAGCCCTCATCCTGGTCAACCACGCGTTTGCGGCCGGCGGATCGCTCCAGTCCGGCCTGAACCTGGGTTCGTCCGTCCGGTGGGCGTTCAGCCCGCGGCTGGTGGCGTCTGCGTGGTGGGTGCTGACCGACCTGGGCTATTACGACTACCGGCCGCAGGTACACGTGGTGCTGGCGGCCGCGCCGATGGCGCTGGTCGGGGGGGGGGTTCTCGTTCGTCCGGTCCGCCGGGCGGCGGTGGCGGCGATGCGCTCCGCCGGCTCGGGCCTGGGCCTGGCCGTGCTCCTCTCGTTGCTGGCGTTGCTGGTGTGTTCGACGGCGCTCTTCGGTGACAAGTACGACTACGTGGGGCTGGAGCGCTACTACCTTCCCGTCCGGCCGATTTACGTGGCCCTGCTGGCGGCGCCGGCCCTGTTCCTCCGGCGCCGGCTGCTCTCGATGGCGGTGTGCGCCGTCGCGATCATGGCGGCGTCGTGGACGATGCGACACGACTGGCATCGGACGTGGGTGCGCTGGGCGGCGGCCGATCGGGCGACGGCGCCTTCCGGCGCCTGGGCGCAAGCCTTCGAGCCCGGCGCTGGCGAACTGTTAGCGCGCCTGCAAGAACGCCTCGGCGACGACGTGATCCTCTTCAGCAACTTCCACGACTATCTGGCGGTGGAGCTGGGCGTGGCCGCGTATCCCCTGCCGCCGGATCGCTCGACGGCGCAGCGCTGGATCGGCGGCATCGCTGCGGCCCGGAACCGGCCGGTGGAGCAGTGTCGGGCGCTGTTCGTCATCGACGGCGACAACCGCTGGCGTGACTATTACCTGCCGTCGCCGGTGGACGTGGTCGAGCGGCTCGGTTTGACGCCGATCTGCGATGGCGCGACTGCCGTCCAGGGGCGGTTGTGGGAGTTCGCGCCGGCGCCGTACGCAGACACCGGTTAACAACCGGTGCCACATACAGACACCGGTTGGAAACCGGTGCCACATACAGACACCGGTTAAAAACCGGTGCCACATACAGACACCGGTTAGAAACCGGTGCCACACATGAGTCATGCGTACAACGCTTAGTCCCCGCTCTTTTCGTTCCGGTGGGACTGGCGCCGGCCGGGTTTGCGGCTTTCCTTCGGCAGTTCACGCAGATGCTTCAGCGCCGCTTCCAGCACGGGATCTTCTTCGCCATCGAAGTCTTTCACCGCCGTCTTGATCCCCACGTCGGGCTGAATGCCGACGTTCTCGAAGGGCGTCTTGCGGGCGTCGAAGTCGATCCAGCGCGGCAGATTCACGCTGATGTCGCCGGGCAGACGCAGCAGTTTCGGGTTGGCGCTGGCGCCGGCCGTGCGATCGCCCATCGTGGTGACCTGCGGACATTCCGCCAGCATCTGCACGAAAGACTCGGCACTGCTCATCGTCAACTGGCCGCAGAGCACGATGACCGGCGACTGGTAGCGCCACGGTCCGCGCGGCTCGAAGGCCCTGGGCAGGAAGCTGCCCAGATCGGTGTGCTTCGGACCGTTGCGGTAACGGCTGTAGGCGTAGACGGCCGCCTCGTCGGCGAACCGGCCGGCCGTCGAGCGGCCGAGCATCTCGTCGCCGCCGCCGTTACCGCGCACGTCGATGATCAGGGCCCAGGTGTCGGCGAGCTTTTCCAGGGCGTGGTCGAACTCGTCCGGAAGCTCCAGGCTCGACATTCCGTAGACGTTCATATAGCCGATGCCGTCCGCCGTGCGGCCCCAGGCGATTTCCTTGCCGGTGTTGGACACGTCCGGGATGGACGCCTGGATGGCCTTCCAACTGGCGTTCAGATAGCGGAAGCGGGTGTAGCCGGGGAAGTACTGATTGCCGGCGTAGACGAAGACGTGCAGATCCTCCAGATGTGCGAGCATTTGCGCCAGCGCGTCGGCGACTTCCTCGCGCGTCGCGGCCGCGGCCGCCTGCGGGCGGTATTGCTCGCGCAACCTGCTCCAGTCGACCTTCGGCACGAGCACGAACTTCGCGTATTCCCTGTCGAAGGCATCCCAGGCGTCGTCGAACGCCTTGACGGCATCGTCCTTGCTGATAGGGGTCGGCTTCGGGACGGGCAGGTCGAAGAACTCGGCGTCGGGTTTGACGACGCCCGATTCGGTATCGACATCGTAGTAGCGACGGTGGCCGTCGGTGGTGTCGGCATCGAGGATGACGGCGTTTTTCGGCGGGACCTGTGGCCGCCCCGAACCGCGCCAGTTCCAACTGCCTTTGATCTTCCAGGTGGCATGGCGGCGCGCCCAGATCAGGTTCGATGGGTGGCCGGGGCCGGCGACGGTGGCCTGCGGAAACAGCTCGCCCAGGCGCGACGGATGGAAGCGCATCCACACACTCGTGAACTTCTCTCCATTGCCGGCGACGGTGGAGGTGATCTGCCCCGGCTCTTCCGGCGCCAGCCACGCCCACAGTACGGTCGTGTCGGCGTGACCGAAGACGACGGTGGCCGGGCCGCACTCCAGCTTCAGCTTGTCGCCCACGGCAAAGGCGAACGACTTCAGCTTGAGGACGTCCTTGTCGTTGGCGGTCCAATCGTGGCCGGTGCCGTCGGGGTCGAAGTCGAGTCTGGCCGGGTAGCGCGCGGCCGGGTCGATGGCCGCGCCGGCGACGTTGCCGTCCTCTTGCGGGATGCCGTCCTTGCCGTCCTGCGGGCCGCAGTCCCCACCGTTCCCACGCACGGTCGTCATGGCCATCGTGGTCATTGTGAGCGTAAGAAGCAGCGTCAACGTGCGGTGCATCAATGGTATTCCCCCAGGTCAGGCACTCGGTGTGGCGCCGGCTTCCAGCCGGTGGGTACTCAGTGTGGCACCGGTTTCCAGCCGGTGAGAACCCGATGCCACACAGGATCACCGGCAGGATGCCGGTGCCACACACAGACTCACCGGCAGGATGCCGGTGCCACACAGACTCACCGACAGGATGCCGGTGCCACACAAGATGGCGCCGCCGGCCGCGGAGTCGGCGATTGTAGCGGATTGACGGGCGGCGAGAAACGGCGTAGCCCATCGCACCGGATGGAGCTTCCCGACGTCAGCGATCGTCTTCGCGATGCCGTCGATCGGCTCCGCTTCGGCGGGTCGGTCGCGCACGTTTACAACCCGCTCAATTACGCCCGTGGTCCGCACCACGAATACCTCGCCCGATTCGGCGCCGGCCGGAAGGCGGTGCTGCTGGTCGGCATGAACCCCGGCCCGTTCGGGATGGCCCAGACGGGCGTGCCCTTCGGCGACGTGGCGATGGTGCGCGACTGGCTGGGCGTCCGCGGCCGGGTCGGCCGGCCTCGCCACGAGCACCCGAAGCGGCCGGTGCTGGGCTTCGACTGCCCGCGCCGCGAGATCAGCGGCACGCGGCTGTGGGGGTGGGCACGGGACCGGTTCGCGACGCCGACGAACTTCTTCCGGCGGTTTTTCGTATGGAACTACTGTCCGCTGATGTTCCTGGATGAGGGCGGGCGGAACGTGACGCCGGACAAAATCGCCGTCAGCGCCCGCGTCCGCCTGGACGCCGTCTGCGACGAGGCGCTGCGGTCCATCGTGGCGGCGCTGCAGCCCCAGTGGGTCGTGGGGGTCGGCGCCTTCGCCGAGTCGAGCGCTCGGCGGGCGCTGGATGGGCGGGACGTCCGCATCGGCCGCATCCTCCACCCCAGCCCTGCCAGCCCGATCGCCAACCGGGGATGGGCAAAGCGGGCGGAGGCGGAACTGGCGGGGTTGGGGGTGGCGCTGCCGTAATGTTGAGCGGCGTCGCCAGGTCGGCCCGAGCCAACCTGCCGTTCAGACGCAGCCAAGCTCGCCCCAGCAGCGTTATCCCGCTGCATCATCGTGGCTTATGCGTGTGCCGAAGCCGTTGCCGCGTGATACAATACGCCGATAGAACATGCGTCAGTGCCGTTGGTGACGCCGGAGCCGACAGGGGTCGAATGATGATCGCGTTTGACGACCAAACCAGAAAGGGCGGCACGGCCGCGATTCGTTCGGCCGGGAGGTTCTTCATGCGTGACGATCCGGTTCACCAGACGCTCCACGACGTTGCGGAACGGCTGGATGCGCTCGATGTTCCGTATGCGGTCGTCGGTGGCATGGCATTGGTCGCGCATGGCTATTTGCGGACGACGGTCGGCGTTGATGTGCTCGTGGACGCGTCAGGGTTGGAATTGATACACCGTGAGCTTCCCGGCCGCGGATATCTGCCCCCGTTTCAGGGCAGCAAGCACCTTCGGAACACGCGGACCGGTGTACGCGTCGAGTTCCTCGTCGCCGGGCAGTTCCCCGGCGACGGCCAGCCGAAGCCCATAGCCTTCCCGGACCCGGCTTCGGTTGCGACAGAGGTTGATGGCGTCCGCTACGTAACGCTGACGACGCTGATCGAACTGAAGCTGGCATCGGGTATGACGAATCCCGGCCGATTGAAGGACTTGGCAGAGTGCAGGAGTTGATCCGAGTGTTGAGCCTCCCGCGGGAGTTTGCGGATGGGCTGAATGAATACGTCCGGCCGCGGTTTGTTGAGTTGTGTGACGCGGTGGAACCTGAGAAGGAGCGTCACAGCCGATAGACGCGCCTGTGTGAGCGTATCGGGTGCGTGTTGTGGTGATATGCGAGGGATGAATGGCGACGCGAAATGCGACATCACGGCGAGCAAAAAAAAGCCGACGTCCGTCGGCGCGACGCGGGCTGGTCGTGCGGAAACACGCCGGCAGCAGCGAGGATGGCCCCATGACGACCCTCTCGATCGAGGGTTTTCGAGGCATCCGCAAACTCGAGATCAACGACCTCAAGCCCTTGACCGTCTTTACGGGCGACAACGGAGCGGGAAAGTCTACATGCCTGGAAGCAGCTTTCGTGCTCCATGGGCGGACGAACGCGTTGTGCGTCTTTCCCCTTCAGGTCCGACGGGGCATGGGCGCTTTTTCCGCGGCAGGGCCTTCCTTTCTCGGGTTGTTCGCCGGCGGTTCTGCGGCTGGAAGGGCTGTCATCTCCGCTACGACCAGGAACAGCGCGCGGCTCAGTCTGGAACTCACAATTGAATCGTCGCCGGAGGAGACGGTCCTGCTGGAGCAGCGGGATTGGAGCCTGGAGAGGGGCGATTTCGTCGACCCGACGAACCTGAAAGACGTGACGACGCGAGCGCCGCTCTGTTTCACGGCTCGTCGCAACGGGAAGATTGAGAATCAATCGGAATTGGTATGGGTCTTTAACCCGCCCAAGTCCGCACAACTCATGGCTCGCGGAGGAAAGGCGGGACGGCCAGCGGCCTTGCTCATGCACCCGTCGGGAGGCACGCCGCCGGATGATGAGGACAAGCAGCGCTATGGCGACCTTCGTGCGGCAGGGCGCGACGGCGAAGTCATCGAGTTCATGCGGCAGATCGACTCGCGGATCGCGGACGTCGAGTTCCTGGAGACGTCGCAGACTCGCTTCTTCCGCGCGAAACTGGCTGACGGACGATCGCTGCCTCTGGGCATGCTGGGCGGCGGGGCGATCAACGCTTTTCGGCTCGGGGTCAATCTCGCACACGTAAGTGACGGATTTCTGGCGATCGATGAAGTCGAAAACGGCATCTACAACCGACGCTTGTCAACTTTGTTTCGGGCGCTCGTCAATCACCGCAAACGGCTCGGAACGCAGGTCATGCTCGCCACCCACAGCCACGAGGCGCTGACCGCAATCGTCGGCGCGGCGTCGGAGCACGATCCGGACGAATTCGCCGTCGTACACCTGCGGCGCGATGAGCACGACGACGTCCGCGCTACAACGATTGCCGGACGCGATGCGAAGTCGTCGATCGAACACGGGTATGACCTGCGATGATTGTTCCACTGGCGCCTCGGCCGACCAGTCCGATTCTGTTCACCCCTGGCGACACGGTCATTCTCTGCGAGGGATTCGACGAATGCGCGCTGATGCGGAGGCTCTGCAACGGGCTCCACAAAGCGCCTCGGATAGGTTGTGCTGACAGGAATTCCAGCCCGGAGAGTGAACTGAGGGATCTGGCCCAGCAGGTGCGGATGGGCAACGTACGCGCAATCGGGCTGATGTTTGACGCGGAATGCAGTCGGTCGCGTACTGAGACGAAGTTGCAACGGTGGCTGCAAGAGGCGGAGCTCCCGGTACCGGCGGACGCCATTCAACTGGCGGAGTCAACGCTGAGCGGGAACAAGGTTGGTACGGCATACCTGATCGACCCGCATGGACGTGATTCCGGCGCGATCGAGGACTACTTCCTTCCTCAGATTCGAGCGACGCGCCAGAGTGAGTGCATCGATCAGTTGCTCGAATGCTATCGTGAGCACGCGCCGCTCGAGCAGTTGGAACAGAAGGTCATCGTCCGCACGTTTGTCGCCCACCGGAATGGTCGCAACACGGGGCTCAATGCGGCGTTCAACGCCGGGATCCTGACTTGCGACGGGGAGGAGTTTGATCCGGTCAGGCGGTTCCTGGCCGTGCTGCGATGCGATGCCGCAAAGGAACCCGCTCCGAGCAGCAGAAAGAGCACCAGGAAGAGCGGAAGGCGTTGATGCACCTGCCGCGTTGAGAGCGCCCGGCCCGCACCCTCCGTGGGCGTGGTCGCGATGGTCCTGCGGCAGCGCGGCGTGGATGGACGGGGTGGAGCCCGAGCCAGGACGCTGTCTGGTGGCGCTCGCCCACCTGGCATCCGGCGCGTACAATCTCACCCAGAGGTCAAACACATGAAACAGTTGGACCGAATCACAGTGAACACGAACGTCATGGGCGGCCGCCCCTGCATCCGTGGGCTGCGCATGCCCGTGTCCCGCGTTCTCGGCATGTTGGCGGCCGGTGAGCGGGAGGAGACGATTCTGGCCAACCATCCGGACCTCGAACCGGAGGACATCCGCCAGGCGCTGCTGTACGCCGCGTCCCTGTCCGACGACCCGGTCATTCCGCTGGCCGGATGATGCGATTTCTCGTTTGCTTCAGGTGGTTCTGGATCGGGTGCCCGAGGAAACGCTCCAGCGATCGGTGATTATCGTTGAACAGACACGGCTGCGGATCGCATCATTGCCGGTGCGCCCCGACCTGGGTGAATAAGGAGTCTAGTGAGTCACACGATGACACCGCGTCGCAAAACCAGACAAGTCACCGTCGGCGGCGTGAAGATCGGTGGGGACGCGCCCGTGTCGATCCAGTCGATGACCAGCACCTATACGTACGAAGTCGACAAGACCGTGGCCGAGATCCGGCGGATGGCGGAGGCGGGGGTCGACATCGTCCGGGTCGCGGTGCCGGAGAAGCGCGATACCGAGGCGCTGCCGGCCATTCTCGATCAATCGCCGGTGCCGATCGTGGCGGACGTGCACTTTCATTTTCAGCGGGCGCTGGAGGCGGTCGAGGCCGGGGTTCACAAGATCCGCCTCAACCCGGGCAACATCCAGGACCGCCGTCAGGTCGACCGCGTCATCGCCGCCTGCCGCGAGCGCGGCATCCCCATCCGTGTGGGCGTCAACGAAGGCGGCATCATCGAGCGCCGCGACAAAAACGTCCGCGCGGCCGAGCAGGGCCGGCTTCAATCCGACTACCACGGACACCTGATGGCAATCATGGTCGAGAAAGTCGAAGAATACCTGCGCATCTTCGACGACAACCACTTTCACGACGTGGTACTCTCGGCCAAGAGCATCGACCCGCGCATCTGCATCGACGCCTACACCGCCATCAGCCGGCGCTTCGACTACCCGCTGCACCTGGGCGTCACCCACGCCGGGCCGAAGGAAACCGGCTGCATCCGCTCGGTCACGGCCCTGGGGACGCTGCTGGCCAACGGCATCGGCGACACGGTGCGCATCTCGTACGCGTCCGACCCGGTGCTGGAAGTCGAGGACGCCCGCGAGATGCTCTGCTGCCTGGGCCTGCGAAATCGCGTCGAGCCGGAACTGATCGCGTGTCCTACGTGCGGGCGCATCGAGATCGACCTGATCGCGCTGGTTTCAGACGTCCGCCGCGTGCTGGCGACGATCAAGACGCCGGTCAAAGTGGCCGTGATGGGCTGCGTCGTCAACGGCCCCGGCGAGGCGGAAGGCGCCGACGTCGCCATCTTCGCCGGCAAGGGCAAAGGCATCATCTACGTCCAGGGCGAGCAGACCCGCACCGTCCGCGAAGCCGACATGCTCGACGCACTCTACGAGGAAACGAAGGCGTTCGCCGAGAAGGTCGAACGCGGCGAGGCGAGGTTGGGCGAGAAGAAGGTGAGCATCGTCCCCCCCGACCCGCTGCCGCGGGCGGACGGGAGCGTGCCGCTGACGGTGATGAAGGGGTGACGGAGTGACGATTCGGCGGCGTAGAGGCGACAGGGTTGTCGGAAGCACGCTTGACCAGCTAAACTAACGGAGCGCAGTGGGGATGTGCAGATGATTCGCAAACTGGGACATGAAGTTGACGGAAGAATCACCGCTGCCAGCGCCCGGGAACAGTTCCTGCGCGACGTCCTCAGCGACGTCGCGGAACTCCCCCAGTCAGTACGCACATCCTCGACTGCAGCGTGCTGCACGAAGTTCGCAGAAGGCGTCGGACTGACTTTGGCGGGCATTCCAGAGGCTCGAACCGCAGTCTTCGACGACGACGACGGCGCGGTCACGCTGACAGCGCACTCCAAAGCGACCAGGCGGCAGATTTCCTTCGAGTTTCAACGGGATGGGCGGTCAATCCACGTCGTCAAGATCGACGAGTACATGACGCGGACGGAGTGTCATGCGGAGGCGAGCGACACGAGCGTTCTGCTGGAGGCGATCCACTGGTTGGGCGGGCGATCGTGACGCCCTTCAAATCCGGCGACAGGTTCCTCCGGCGCGTCGGCCTGCCCGGTCAGATCAAGCGGGGCGTCGTGCACTGGCGAGCCTTCAAAGAGAGAGACGCGACGTTGAACTCGGCAGGCAGCGCGGGAGCTTTGCCTTCGAAACCACACTCGCGAGCCGGACTTACGCGCCTTGGCTCAGGGGTCTGCTCGACGACGGCTACAACGTGACACTGCTTTTTCTTTGGCTGTCTTCCCCGGATGTGGCGATCGCCCGAGTGGCAGAACGCGTGCGTGCCGGCGGACACGACGTGCCTGCGGCGACCGTCCAACGGCGATTTCACAGGGGTCTGCGCAATTTCCTGGACCTATACCGGCCGCTGGTGTCCAAGTGGCACGTCTATGACAGCAACACGAAACGCGGCCCGCACCTCATCGCTGGCGGCGGATCCCAGCGTGCGGATACAATACACGATCAGCGCGGCTGGCAGCACGTGCTGGAGAGTGCCGATGCATGATTACGCAGAACCCCACGAAGATGCCCGGATCGCGGAAGCGCTGATGCAGTCCTTTCGTGAAGTGCTCCGCCAGCACCGTCTCGCCGGAGTCCCGGTCGTCGTTTCGGAGCATGGGAAGGTTGCCTACGTTCCGGCCGAGGAGATCGAGCGGGAGCTGGCCGCGCGCGGCCGCACGGAGGGCTGAGGCACAACTCGTTGGATCGGCAACCGGGTTGTTGGATACAACCCCGGTCGGCCACCGCAGCACCTACCCCCCTTGGTGCATCCATAGTACCCGCACCGCTTCCACCACTCCTGAGATCGGCGGGCTGGCGACGATGTCGTTGTAATACACAACGGTGATCAGAAACGCCACCGCCAGCCAGGGGCCGAGCGGAATCGCCCTGGCGCGTTTCCACGGCAGCACCGCCAGCCAGCCGAAGATCGCCAGGAAGCAGGCCAGAAAGAAACCCACCACCACCACCGGCCAGCCGGCCACGCAGCCGGTCGCCGCCATCAGGTGGATGTCGCCGCTGCCCATCGCCTCCTTGCCGAACACCAGGGTGAAGACGATCCGCACCGCCCAGCCCATCGCCCCCGCGATGACGAAGCCGGCGGCGGCCGTGCCCAGCCCCAGCAGCGGCTGCCAGGGACGCCACATCGGCAACGACGACGAATTGTACGCCGCCCGGAAGAACGCACCCGAAAGCGCCTCGCGCGTGGCCTGATCGCGGCTGATCCACCACCAGACCGCCGCGCCGGCGAGGAGGGCCGGCGTCAGCGCGACAAGCTCCTCCAGCGCCATCCAGCGGGCGCCGTGCCGCTCCTCTTCGATGGCATCGGCGACCAGATGGTCCGCCGGACGCCGCCTGACGCTGGAGGCCACGATCAACGCCAAGAGCAGCGCCAGCGGAACCACCGAACGCCACTGGCCCAGCAGCGGCGCCGGCCGCGCCAGCTCCGACGCCGGAAACACCACCATCAGGCTGATCAGCGTGATCCCCAGCCACAACGGCCAGCGCCGCGACGGGACGACGCCTTCCTCGCCAGCCGGGGGGGGGGCGTCCGCTTCGTGCCCGTCGTCGAACTCGTCGTTCCAGGGGGCCGAACGGACCACCAGCCACGCGGCCGCCAGGCCCGTCATCACCGCCAGCGACACCAGCGCGGTCGAGGGCGCCGGCCGCACCCACTTCGTCGCGCTGTAGACCGGCGTCCACAACACGTGGCAGGCGAAGCCGATGACGGTGACGGCATGGGTGAAGCGGACGTCCACCCAGTAGTGCTCGATGTCGATCGCCGACATCGCGAACAGACAGGCGAACAGCGCCAGGTGTGCCACGACTATGGGCCAGTCGCTCAACGCACGCTCGCTGAGCAGGAACGAGCCGCTCAGCCCGCTGCGCATCTGCTGGACCACCAGGGCGTCGACGATGATCACGAAGATGGCGGCCACCGCCAGCTCCACCACCGGATAGCGCAGCGAAATCGGCAGCCGGCAGGCCCGGCACCGCCCGCCCAGAAGTGCGTAACTGAGCACCGGCAGGTTGTCACGCCACGGGATGCGGGCGCCGCAGCGCGGACAGGCCGACCAGCGCGGCTCGGTCAGCTTCCGGCCCAGGGGCAGGCGGTAGATCAAGACGTTGGTAAAGCTGCCGACGCACAGCCCCATGCCCGCCGTGAAGGCCAGCCAGCCCAGCGTCGCGATCATCTCCATCTGAAGGCTGTCCACCTGGCGAATCGCTCCGGGAGCCTGCACGGGTCCGCGTTGCGGCGGGCGGTCGTCGGTGCCGGGTCTGCGCCGCCCCGGGTCCTGTCCACAAACACGCCCAGGCGCTGCGTCGCCAGCCGGCGGGGGCGTCTTATGCGAATCGCTGCGTCTTGCCAAGCGCCCGCGCTACCAGCCGGCGCCGGTCACGGACGCATGAACGGCGTCAGAAACGCGAACGACCGCGCCAGCGATTCGACCGCCACGTGCCCGTGGCGCGGCAGCTCGACGCTGATCGGCCCGGCGTACGCTACGTCGTGCAGAGCGGCGAAGATGGGCTCGAAGCACATGTCGCCCTCGCCGAACGGCAGGTGATCGTGTACGCCGCGCCGCATGTCCGCGACGTGGACGTTCCCCAGGCTCGCCCCGCGGCGCCGAATGTGGGCGGCCGGGTCGCCGTCGCCCAGGCAGTGGACGTGGGTCACGTCCAGGGTGAGGCCGAAGAGCGGATCATCGACGGCCGCGGCCAGCCGGTCGTAGCGGGCCAGGGTGTCGATGAACATGCCCGGCTCCGGCTCGAAACCCAGCGTCACGCCCAGCGGCCGGGCGGCGTCCAGCACCTGCCTCACCGACGCCGTCAACCGGGCGAACAGGGCCTTCTCCGGTTCCGCCGCCTCCGGGGCGCCGGCGGGTTCCGGCGACGTGGCCGCATCCGCCGCCCCCGACCACAACGACACGCACCCCCCCCCGAAGGCGCGGGCGACGTGGCAGGCCGTCACCAGGAACTCGATGCGGCGGGCGCGCCCGGCCGGCGAGCGGCTGATCAGCGTGGGCTGGTGCTTGCGGCGCGGGTCGAGGATGAATCGGGCGCCCGTCTCGATCGTGGCCGTCAGGCCGAGCCGCGCGGTGATCGGCCTCAGCCGCTTCGCTTCGGCCACGGCCCGCTCGCGGTCGGTGGGGTCGAGATGGTGGTGATCCAGCGTCAGGGCGACGCCGCGGTAGCCGTGCTCGGCGATCAGCGTCAGCGCGTCGTCGAGGCGGTGATAGGCCAGCCCGTTGGTGTTGTAGCTCAGATACATGGCGGCGTTACGGCCCGGGCGCCTTCTTGATCGCCGCGTGATAGTCGTCGCCCTTGAGGAACTGGACGCTCCCGTCGGGATAGCAGACGTTTCCTCCTTCGTTGTCGTGATTGCCCGACGGTTCATGGATCACTACGGCGTCGTCGGCCAGGGCGACGGTCTGCGGCCAGGCGAGCACATAGTTGGACACACCCGCCGACGGACAGGTGAGCATCGCGTCGGTCAGGTCGCCGCGTTCCACCAGGAACTTCAGCGACGGCGTTCCCTGGCCGGGGTGGTCATGGTGGTAGATCTTCACGGAGGTGGCGATGCTCTTCATGTTGGAGGCGCATACCAGCCGCTTGGATAGTTCCCGCGCCCGGGAGAGCGAGGGGAGAAGGACGCTCACCAGCAGCGTCCCCATCACCAGTGCGGTGAACAGGCTGCAGATGCCGCACACCAGGCCCGCGATCGCCATCCCGCGCCCGCCGTATTCCTGCGGCCGGGCGCTGCAGCGTGAGATCGCGATGATGCCGACCGGGATCGCGACGAACCCCACCGGGGGGCACATGACGACCCCCAGAATGCCGCACACGAGCGCCGTAACCGCCAGCCCCGTATTGACCTGGGACGTGTGAAGGAAGCCCGGTTGGGTCGGCGGCGTAGCTTGCGGAAAGTCACTCATCACTGACACCCCTATGCGTTCATGTCCGCCCAGCGCTTGGCCAGTTGGCCGAAAATGGCCAGGGCGATGGCGGCGAGTACGCCGATGGCGGCGAAGGGGAGCCACACCTTGTACTGCGGGTGATACTTATCCCACAGCAGTTGCGTGGTGGACAGCGGCGAGTTGGCGATCTCGATCGCCATCTGCGTTCGCGCCTCCGGCACGCTCCAGCGCAGCAGGCGGCGGGCCTGCTCGGGCGCGCGCGTCCAGTCTTTTTCCGCTAAAGCCGCCTGGATAAGGTCCTGCTTTTCGGCAAGCCGCTGATAGAACGTCTGAGCCTTCTGTTCCTGGAACATTGCCAGCAAAGCCCCGACGGTGACGTCCCACAGACTCTTGTCGTCGATCTTCGCCTCCGCCAGTTTCTTCGCGTCGATGTCGCCCTCGATCATCACTTCCAGAAGCGCCACGTCCCGCGACCAGTCGCGGCGGGCGACCGCCTGGAAGCGGATGTGCGGCCGGGCGGCCAGATAGGCGAAGAGCCGGTCGTCGCCGTCGCCGCCGGCCACCGTCACTTGAGCCAGGGCGGCGTCGATCTGATCATCGGATGCGCCGCGGGCGGCTGCAAGCGAACGGAAGGAACGCGTCCGGTCGATGCCGGTCAGTTCCTCGATCTCCTTGACGGGATCGTCGAACTCGCCTTCCGCGTCATGCAGGGCGTCGGCGACATCCTGCGCAACGGCCTCGCTGAGCAGCAGGGTCGCCTGTGCGAGGTATTCCAGCGCCAGATTGTTGACGACCTGCGCGTCCTGGCCGTATCGCCGCCACAAGTCATCGATGATCGCTTCGTCATCAATCTTGTTGTTCTCTTCCCGCCCGTCATTGACCTGGTCGCGGACTAGGTCGAAGACCTCCGAGCGCTTTTTTTCCGTCCAGTCAGCCAGTTTCCCGACATACCGCGGCAGGTGAAGCGCGTCGATGGACATGTCGTCCGCCTCGATTCGCGCGGCCACCTGTCTTAGGTCCGCGGCTGCCGCGGTCGCTGACCGCCGCCGAGCCGATTCTTCTTCAGCCTGCTTTTCTGCTCCTCTGGCCGGGTCGCCGACTTCGGCCGCGGCGCCCTCGGAGTCCGCGCCGTCCTTGGGTTTCTCAGGGTGCGCTGCCTTGTGTGCCGTCTTTTCCAAATCCTGAACGCGTGAGGAGATGTCTTGCATCAGTCCGAGGCGCGCCTTCAGCGCAAGGTCCGGGTCATTCTCGATGAGGTGGAGATACGCAAGATTGACGATCTGACCGGCGTCCGCCATGTAATAACGTCGCAGCGTCTCGGCGGCCGCGTCGGCGCTGACGCCAAGCCGCTGCTGCGCCAGTTCGAACGCGTCGTCACGGTTGATCCCGAGCCTCGTTGCCACGTCGTCCAGCGCATCGCTCCAGTCCGCCGCCTGCGCCGCCTTGCCCACCAGCGCCGGGTTGGCCGCCAGGTCCTTCAGTGCCAGCGTCGCCTTCTCGCCGTAGTTGTCGTACACCAGTCCGGCGATCATCGACCCGAACCCGACGCCGATGCCGACGGGGATGTTGACGTAGCCCAGATACAGCCCCTTCTTTCCGGGGGGGGCGATCAGACCGAGATACTCGTTCTTTTTCGGCCCCGTCCACATCTCGCCCAGCGAGAAAAAGACGATGCCCAACAGCAGGATCCACCCGCTCTGCGTCAGGCCCGCCACCACGATGCCCAGCGTCGCCACCGACATACCCACCAGCATGGCGCTGAGGGTCCGCATCTTCGCCGCCGCCCAGGAGACCGGAATGACGATGGCCACGATCAAGGCCGCGTTCAGGTTGAGCAGGATCTGCTGCGGCACCTGCAACAGGCCGCGGTCGCCGTATTCCCACCAGATGCCCAGCGACCCCTTCAGCGATTCGGCCGCCGCGGAACTGTCCACCCAGTCGGTGATGAAGTTCGGGTGCAGGTCCCAGAGCTGATACATCATCATCCAGAAGCAGGACATGATGGCCAGGAACGCCGGCAGGCGCAGTTGCCACTGAAACTGTCCCCCCTCCAGCCATGTCGCGATATGGGCGCCCGCCAGGAACAGAAAGAGACCAACATGCCAGTATGCCGAAAAGCCAACGATGATCACCACGCCCACGATGCTCGTGATGATGCCGAGGGGCCCACGGACGGGATGAAGTGTCCCGCCGCGGAACCAGTAGTACCAGATGTTCTCAACAGTCCGGGCGAAGACGCGCTTGAGGCTCTCCGTCTTGTCCGCCCCCGAAGGCACGTCGGTAAACGTCAGCAGCAGCAGCAGGTTGCACGCCGTGTAGGCGGCGGACGCGATGAACAGGTTTCGCCAGCCCTCCTCGCTGTGCGGTTTGCCCAGGATGATCGTCGCAAAGACCGGCGCCATGACCGCGCCCACGTTGACCACCCAGTAGAAGACGCCCCAGCCCACCGAGGAGTTTTCCTTGGAGAGATTCTGGGCGATGGAGCCCTGCAGGGCCGGTTTGAAGAAGGCGGTGCCGGTGGCCAGCACCAGGATGCCGGCGAAGAAGCCGAAGTAGTTGTGAAACGCCGCCATCATGAGATACCCGAGCACGTTGGCGCTGATCGCCCCGACCAGCACCCGCTTGTAGCCGTAGCGGTCGGCGATGCCGCCGGTGAACATGGGCAGCCACGATTGCAGGATGGCCCACCACATGTAGATCCAGCCCTTGTGGACGGCCGTCAGGTGCAGCCCGCCCGGCTCGGTGGCCTGCATGATGTAGAGCGGGACGACCGAGCGGATGCCGAAGTAGGCCAGCCGCTCGAACATCTCGATCGAGTTGAGCATCCAGAACGGGCGGCCGAAGGGCTTGCCCGGCGCCTCTGCAGCGCCGGCGGCCGACGTGGTGGTGGCGTGGGTGGCGGTCATGGGACTCCCGCACGACGGACGCGCCGCGGCTGCGGCCGGTCGGACCCCGGGGCAGCCCGCACGGCCCCCCCCGCGACGCGGGGGCGGCGAAGCCGGACGGCGCTGCCGCGAAGCATACTCGCGGTTTCCCCACTTCACTGCAACCGCTTGCCGCGTCGGGGACGCCAGCAGCGCATGACGGAATCGGTAGATCTTAGTGCAGGAATCTGCCGCCCGCCGAAGTCGCCCGCACGTTCGATGCCAGAACGACGGTGCGGCCGGCGCGGGCGCCGTCCATCGCCTGGTGAAGTCCGGGCCGGTCTGGGACGTGTACCTCTTCTGCGACAAGTCGGCCGAGTGGCAGGAGGGTCCGCCGACTCCGCTCGAGTGGTGACGCCAGCTCGGCGGCACGGACCCCGCCGACCCCGCCCGATTTGCCGCCGGCATCCTCGAGGAGAGGTTGCATCAGACGGTGTACCGGCCGACCGGCGGGAAGTGTCGCGGCGGGTGTGCTGCTTCGCCGCCGCTGGCGGACAGGTGCCGGGCGAGTGCGTGAGCTTCAATCTCACTCTTCGTTCGGGAGCCGCGACGCGGACGAAGGGGTGTAGCCGCGGGTGACGCCCGTCTGCGGGCGAACCCGCGGATCGGACTTGATTCGTGCTGTCCCGGTTGGGTACAATGCCGTTTTGTCTGCTTCGTCGTGCGGTCGGAACCTGAACGGAGCGAGCCGGATTCCGTCCGCGCGTGCGCACGAACCGATAAGCGGGGACACGGCCGGGGAGGCGTCCTGCCCGGCGCAGTTCCTCACGGTCTGAAACAGGAGAAGGTCGATGAAGCACCGCAGATTCACGATTGCCGCAGCGCTGCTGGCGTGTGGCGGCTGGGTGGTCGCGCCGGCCGCGGCCGATGAGCTGAAGCTCGATCCGGGCAAGCCGATCAAACACTACACCTCCAACAGCAACGACGGCTACAGCACGGGCCGTGGAATGGTCTTCACGGCTCAGGAGTCGTTCGAACTGACCGGCCTGGGGCTCTACACCAAGGCCGAGAGCACGCCGCTGAACGCCACCCTGGAGGTCTACAAGATCGTCGTGACGCGGGGCAACGTGCTGGCCGGCGCTACGCTGGTCGGCAAAGGCACCGGCCCGCTGCGGGGGCCGCTGGAGTACCACAACGTCGATCTGGACGCGGCCGTCAACATCGAAGATGGCGCGTCCTACCTTGTACGCTTCCTGTATCCCGAAGCCGCGCAGGAGAACTGGTTCTACGATTTCGATCCGGTCCGCTTCGGCGACCCGCCGGTGGATCTGGGCCTGGTGCTGCTGATCGACGGCACCCAGGGTGGGAACACGGGGAACTTTGTTGCTCCCCCTATCCAGCTCGTCTACAGCTCCGGGTGCAAGTACACCATCAAAAAGTCGAAGGCCAAGGGAGGCTGCAACACCTGTCCGGCCAAGGGCGACTCGTTCAGTTCCGGCCAGGACTGCGAAGTGGTGGAAGATTGCGACAAGAAGGTCAAGGGCAAGATCAGTTGCCCCGGCGGCGGCAACGGCTTCTGCAAGATCAAGGGCAAGCGCAGCAGTTGCGGCTAGATCAGCGAGTGTGTTGACGCGCCCGGAGCGAGCCGCGTGGCTCCTGCCTGCCTGCCGGCAGGTCAGCCCGGGCGGACGTTCCGTCTGACGGCCGGCTGCAGTTGGCGCGGGCGGATAGATCGGCGTGCCCCGCTGTGGCAGCGGCCCGACGCGGCCCGCGCTCTGTGAAATCAACTCCACGCGGCGTCGGATGCGACTACGCATCCGGCGCCGTCTTTTTTTGCTCACATCCGCTCGACGCTACCCCCCCGGCGCGCGCCCGGTCCCCTGTGGATGGCAGCGCCGAGGAGCAGGTGGCTGCTCCGGGCACACGGAGTGCCGCCCGATCTCATTGACTGCCCAAACCCAGTGCCATCCCCGGCGGCTTATCGGCCGGCCACGTCGGCATTACGGGACTCAATCGCGCAATCAACTGTGTCGCGGCCGCGCCGTGGCCGATGGGGCCTGCGTGCTCCGGCCGCCGGTCCACGGGCAGCGGTCACACGCGTGACTCGCGCACCGACGCCGGCTTCGCAGGGCACGCGCCGTTCGTGCCGAATCCACTTGGGTCCGCGAGAAACAAGAATGATTTGTGACAAAGCCCGTCGTCTGTCGTACCGGTTGGTGTTGCTCGCCATCGTCCTGGCGCCCGCGTGGCCCGGGTGTACCGTTTCGCCCGGACAGGGTGATGGAACCGGTCCCGGCGGCGATGGGAACGTCTTCGCCGACCCGGATGGCGGCGGCGACGACGGCGCACCCGACAACGCCGACGGCGGCGATCAGGACCCGAACGACGGTAACGGCGAAAACGGCGATCCGGATGGCGACGACGGTGATCCCGGCAACGGCGGTAACGGCAACGATGGCGGCGGTAGCGCTCCGGACCCCGACAACCCCGACGATCCGGGCGGTAACGATCCCGGCGACGGCGGCGACCCGCTGGCGAAGGGCGTCTACGGCCAATTCCGCTTCGGCGGCGCGGCATCGTCGGCCGCGCAGGAGGTGCCGGGGCTGGTCGACGTGGTCGGCGACATCGAAGGCATCGACAGCGACGCGTACCAGATCCTCTTCATCGCCGCCGACGGCGCCCAGACCGTGACCGACGTCGGCGTAGACGGCTCATTCGAGGTCGTGCTGGAAGAAGAGGTGGAATACAGCGTGGTTCTACTCGAGGACGGCCGCTTCATCGCCCCGGCGTTCGACGAAGTCGAAAGCGACGATCCGTCCGGCGGCGGCATCGAGGGAGACGGCGGCATCGGTGAGGATGGCGGCGACGGCGCTGATCCGGTCGTGCCCGATGGAGAGGGTCCGACCGGCGGCGGCGTCGCCTTCGAGTTCGACGGCGCCGCGCTGACTGCCGCGTCCGGGCCGCTGGAGCCGGCCGGCGATCCGCTCCACGTCGATGCTGACAACCTGCCGGTCGGCGTCAGCGACGGCGTGCCCCTGGTGGGCCTGTCGGAGGCGGCCGAGCCGGTCGACGCACCGACCGACGCGATCGACGCGGACCTGGACGGCGTCCCGAGCACGTTCGACGTGGACGCGGACGGCGACGGCGTCATCGACGCCGTTGACGTGGGCGTGCCGGCGGCCATTGCCCCGGCAACCGGCGGCGATCACGTCTCCGGCGCGTTCGTCTTCACGAATCTCAAGCTGGACATGGACGGCGTGATGGGCGGCGGCACGGCCGACTTCCCGCACAACGACTTCGTGGTCGAAACCATCGGCTGGAACGAGAATCCGGCCGAGTCGCCTTCCGGCTACACCGTGCAGTCGGTGGAGATCCAGGACCTGCCCGGCTGGCACCGCTACGGATTCCTGACGATGGCCGGTGACTGGACGATCGCGCCCGGCGTGGCAACCGACTACCCGGGCTATCCGGCGACCGGCAGCGCGTGGACGGGGCAACTCGTGCAGGAAAACCCCGGTTCGAGGCTGTGGCAGGTGTGGGTGCAGGCGCCGAAGGCCGACGCGGTCATCGCCGCCGCGTATCCCGATTACGTCGTGGCGGGCGAGTCTATGCCGCTCAACTGGGACCTGACCGGCAGCGGCGTGCCGACGTCGAACAAGATCGACTACTACCGGCTCAAGATCACCTACAGCGACGGGGTGAGCACGACGGTGCGATACTCGCCTGCGGCGAGCCTGTTCTCCTATCGCACGCCGCCTGCGCCGGTGAGCGTGACGACGACGGCGGGTTCGACGCCGGCTTCCATCAGCACGCCCGGCGGCGACGGTCACAGCAATAATCCCATCACCTACCCCGACGCCTCTACGGCCGGCGACATCGAGCTGGAGGTCGTGCCGCCGCGCTTCGACGTCAGCAGCGCTTCCGGCGTGATGCACGGCACCATGCTGTGGCGGGCGGACGTGTTCTATTACAACGCCGCGGGCCAGCAGATCGGCGGAGTGCTGACCACGGCCGTTCCCTTCAACTACACCGGCGGCGCCAACCCCGTGGTCGTCGTGCCCGAGTCGGTCCTGGCGCCCGCGCCGACGCGGACGGACATGAACAGCGACGGCAACGGCGACTTCTTTAACGGCCGCGACGACAGCAGCGCGATCGCCGCGTACAAGATCGACGTCACCGCCCAGCCGGTCAGCGGCGGCGACAACACCGGCATCTTCATCTACTTCATCGCCGAAAGCGGCGCTGCGGCGTTTACCGGATTTCCGCCGTCGTAGCGGATGAAGAGGGAACGCGGCCGTAGAACTCGTGCGGGCTTCAAGCCCGCGGCTCGCCGGTCGTGGTCCGGTTCATCGCATCGGCGTCCTACGTCACCGGCCGGTTTTTCTGGAACTCACGATAGGCGGCGCAGCGGGAAGGATCGGCGCAACAGATGTCGCGGATGTAGTCGTAATAGACGTCCGGCTCCTGTCCGTACTTTTTCCTCAGGGCGCACTTGAGGGCGATGCGCGGGGGCGAGGTGCGGCCACCGCCCAGGATGACCGAGCGGATGTACACCTGGTTCTTGCCCGCGAAGCAGACCATCTTTCGATTCAACTCCGTCTCCAGGACGGAGAGGTTCTGCGAGGATTCTTCACTCGTGACTTCCGGGATGGCGTGGGCGCGGTCCCACTCGGCCTGCAGGGCCAGCGAGATCGCCACGTCGAGCGTCTCCTGCTCGACGGGATACTCGACGAACCCGGCCGCGCCCAGTTTGGCGGCCGCCGGCTCCAGCACCGCGGCCGAGGGCTCCCCCACCAGCAGCGTCGGCACCCGGTTGCCGTTGCGGCGGATGTAGCGCAGCAGATCGAGCGCTTCCGGCCGGCGGGCACAAAGTTGGGCGATGATCAGATTCGGCTTGAACTTCGCGATCGCCCGCAGGCCGTCGGCGACGGATTTGACGGCACAGACGTCGTGGTGCCGGCCGGCGCGAGCCTCGACGAAGTGCCTGGGGCCGCGCTCGGGATGGATGATGAGGACTCGGGACATCGGTCTCCAGCGTACGGGTCGTGCAGCGCGGCTCCGCCCGTTCGCACGGGCGCCGCTCGTGCCCGGGCCGTCTCCGCCACGCGATATTAGGAACCGGCATCGACTGAATCAAACCGGACGCCTCCATGTGCGTTCGCGCGTCCGGTAAGTGCCTCACGCGCAGCGGCTGTTGGGACGCGGGGACGCGGGGACGCGGGGACGCAGGGACGCGGGGACATGGGGCCGCGGGGCCGCGGGTCAACGCGGAGAATCTGTCTGCACGGACGGAACGACGTCCATCGAGTCCATCCAGTCCATTCCCGTCCCTCAGCACGGGCCGTCCAGTGGCGGAGCCCGCGCCGCGCCCGCCGCCCGTCCGTTGCACGCCCGTGCCGTTTCCGGCAGGCACCCGCCCGGAAGCTCGTCAGAGCCCGCGGCAGTTCGGGATTGATGCCACGCCGCCGTGTGGACACAATGCCGCACTGTATTCCGGGAGGGACGTTGATGAACGCCGCAACTACGCTTCAGTCTGTCGTCGCCGCCGCGATGCCGTGGATCATCCATGCGCAGTTGCACCTCTGCACCCACACCGCGACTCCCAGTCCGCCCTGGCACCGGAGCCTCCACTCCCCACCGCCACCCGTTGCCGGTCACGACGATCCGCCCGCTCCCAGTCACGACGACCCACCCGCTCCCGGTCACGACGATCCGCCCGCCCCCGATCGGGACGATCCGCCCGCCCCCGGAACCGACCCATCGGCCGTGCCGACAGCGCCGCCCGCAACGCCGTCCGCCACCACTCGGGAGCAGCTCGAGGACACGTTCCGCACGACCATGACCGGCGCGACGTTGCGCGGCCACTGGCGGATGACGGGGGCGGAAGGTCTCGAGGGCAAGGCCCCGCTCAGCGATGAGCACGAGGAAAGCTACCAGATCGTCGACGTGACCAAGGTCGGTGGGGACCGGTGGATCGTGCGGGCGCGCATCCGCTTCGCCGACAGGGACGTGACCATCCCAGTGCCGGTGGACGTGCTGTGGGCCGGCGACACACCCGTGATCACGCTGGACAGGCTCACCATGCCGCTTTTGGGCACCTACTCGGCCCGCGTGATGATCTCGCGCAGCTTCTACTGCGGCACATGGTGGGGCGAAACCTACGGCGGCATCATGTCCGGACAGATCGTGCGGACGGCAGATGCCCCGGAAGACGCGCCCGCACCGGCTGCACCGGCTGCACCGGCTGCGCCGATCGCCCCGGACGCCCCCGAAGCGCCGGACGCGCCGGACGAGGAACCCGACGGAGTGGAGCATCCGTGACCCAGAGCCCCGGCATTCATGCCGGGCGGACCGCCGGCATGTGATTGCACGTTCGCGCCCGGTGTGCACTCCCAAGAACACTCCCGCCTTGAAAGGCGGGGCTCTGGGGGACAGCGCGCACGCCCGCGACGAACCGCCCGCCTTGAAAGGCGGGGCTCGGGGGGGGGCGTGCATTGGTCCTCAGAGCCCCGGCATTCATGCCGGGAGTTCTTGTCGCGACGCACTCACGCTCAGACTTGGGCGCCTTCGCTACCAGCCGGAACTTCCGCCTTGAAAGGCGAGGCTCGGGGGGACGCCGCCGCCGGCGGCGGCGAGATTACTCGATCGTCAGCGTCGGCGCGGCTTCCGCCTCGGCGGAGACGATGCTGATCTGGCCCGCGACGCTTCGCACCATCGTCAGGATGGCGTCGCGGACGTAATCGCGCGTCTCCGCGAACGTCGCCGCCGCCCGGCCGTCGTCGGTGAAACGGCGGATGTCCGCATTCAGCGGGATCTCGCCCAGAAACGGCACATCCAGCGCGGCGGCCGCCTGCTCGACGCCGCCGTGGTCGAACAGCTCATCGCGGTGGTTGCAGTTCGGGCACAGGTAGTAGCTCATGTTCTCGATCATGCCCAGGCAGCGGACGTTGAGCTGCTGGAACATCTTGACCGCCCGCCGCGCGTCCAGCAGGGCGACGTCCTGCGGCGTGCAGACGACGATGGCGCCGGTCGGCGGCAGCGACTGGGCCAGCGTCAGCGGCACGTCGCCGGTGCCGGGCGGGAGATCGACGATGAGGTAGTCCAGCGGGCCCCATTCGACCTGGTCGAGGAACTGGCGGATGACGCCGTGGACCATCGGGCCGCGCCAGATGACCGCCCGGTCCGGATCGACCATGAACCCCATGCTCATCAGGCTGATGCCGCCAGCGTCGATGGGGAGGATTCTCTCTCCGCGCACGGCCGGCTTGCGCTCGGCCACGCCGAACATCGTCGGGATGCTCGGCCCGTAGACGTCGGCGTCCATGAGGCCCACGGCCGCCCCGTCTCGTTGCAGCCCCACGGCCAGCAGGGCCGCGATCGTGCTCTTGCCCACGCCGCCCTTGCCGGCGCCGACGGCGATCACGTTCTTGACGTCCGGCAGCACGGCCGCCGGGCCGCGGCTGCTGCGGACGTTGGCGGACCATTCCAGTGCGACCTGCCTGACGCCCGCGATCGCCTTGACCGCCCGGGTCACGTCCCCGCCGATCTGCTCCTTGAGCGGGCAGGCCGGCGTGGTCAGCTCGACGTGGACGCGGACGCGCCCGTCCTCTATGGCCACGTCCTTGACCATGTTCAGCGAGACGATGTCGCGGTGCAGCTCCGGGTCTTTGACGGTGCGCAAGCGCTCGATGACCTGCTCGCGCGTGGGCGTCGCCATGTTCTCATCCTCCGGCAGTAGAACTCGCCGCCTCGCCCGGGCGGGCCGGTCCGTCGGCCGTTCGCAGGCAGGAAGCCTCCGTCGCAAACCGCGACGGCGACCGGCTTGGCAAGGAGCCAACGGCCCTCTCCACAGCCAGTGTAGAAGCCCCGCCCGCCGGATGCCACCGCTTGGCCAGTGACGGTCGCTGTGGCGATACTCCGGACGGACCCGACTCTGGCTTGCTCGTCTTGTGTCAACGCGCTGCTGAGTGCGTCCCCAAGCACCCGCCGCCGCTCCCGATCGCCATGGCCTTCGAAAGCAGTCGTTGCGATCCAACCCGTCACGCGGCCGCTGCCCGGTGCGGTCTCCAGGCCGTCGATGGTGAAGCAGAGCGGCGCGGCAGCCCCGCCCATGCGGGCACGTGCGCGTTCCGTTCACTGGGCGGAGGCCCGCCGCGGCAAGGTTCCGTCACCCGCGGCTACGTGTCCATCGTCACATCGAACTCAGCCTCAGCCGGCGTGAGCGCCACGATGGGCCCGACGCGGGCTCGCTCAGCCGGCGTCAGCTCTCGGCCGAGGAGGTCCCAAAGCAGACGTTGCCTCTCGCGATCACCTTGGCCCTCGAAGGCGGTGGCCGCGATCCAGCCCGTCACGCGGCCGCTGGAGGGGATGCTTTCCAGACCATCGGCAACGTCCGGATCAAGGTGACTCCGCACCGTGTCGATCACCTTCTGGTGTAATTCGTCCACGCAACGCCCTCCACGTGTACGGCTTCTTGTCGATGCGTTCCTGGCTGGCGTCGTCGCGGTTGCGGACGGTGCCGTCCTGTGAAGCAGAACGGCGTGCGTGCCGCCGCGCGCCGGCCGGCAACCCCCGCGCCCGTAACGAAGGGGACGCGTTGGATCCGCACCCACATCCCAACCCGCTCAGATCACTTGCTCGCACCTGTTCCAGCCCCGGATGGCGGGGGCTGAATGGCGGTCCCGCCGGACGGCGGCTTCGGCGTCGACGGCTGCGGGGCGGAGCCCGTCGGCTGTGGCTGGTAGCCCCTCTGCCCGGGCGCGCTGCCCGGCTTGGGCTGGTAGCCCTCCTGAATCGGGACCGGTTGGATTCTGTCGATGTCAGTCATAGTCTACCTCGGACAGCTTGCGGAACTCGACGGCGGCGATCTGGTCCGCCTTGATGATTATGCCGGAATACGGGAACGAGCAGCCAGTTCCACAGGCCGTGATTCACGCAACTGAGGGAAAGGAACTCCAGCGTCCGTAATTCGATGGCTCGAGTCCGTCGCGGGAACGACATCGAGAGCACGGTCGACCAGATGAACCCCGGCGCGAGGAACACGGTCGTGAAAAGCACGGCATCAAAGGCGTCGAACGTCATCGTCGCCCTACTCTGAGTTCACGCGGGCGTCGGTTCTACAACCCCAGCTTCTGCCGCAGATACTCCAGGCACCGGCTCTTGTCGATGCGCTGCTGGCCGGCGTCGTCGCGGTTGCGGACGGTGACGGTGCCGTCTTCCTTCGTCTGGCCGTCGATGGTGAAGCAAAACGGCGTGCCGGCCTCGTCCATGCGGGCGTAGCGCTTGCCGATCGACTGCTTGGCGTCGTACTGGCAGGGCATGACCTTGCGGATAGCTTCATAGATCGGCATGGCCACCTCGGGCAGGCCGTCCTTGGCGACCAGGGGGAACACGGCCGCCTTGATCGGGGCCAGCCGCGGGTGGAACTTGAGGAACTCCGGGCTGGCGCGGGATTCATCGAACGAATACGCCTCGCACAGCACCGCCAGCGTGAACCGGTCCGCCCCGGCTGACGGCTCGATCACATGCGGCACGTAGCGGTAAGGCGGCCTGGACTTGGCCTCCTTCGCCCTTTCCGCGAGCTTTGCTTTCTCTGCGCCCTCCGCGCCCTCTGCGGTGAACTTGTCCTTGTCACGCTCCCACGCCTCGTCGTCGAAGACGGCGAAGGCGTCCTCTTTGTTCTTGCTGCCCTTTCCGTGCGCTCGAAGATCGAAATCGCCCCGGTGGGCGACGCCTTCCAGTTCCTGCGGCTCCTCGGAGAAGGGGAAAAGATACTCGATGTCGGTGCAGGCGCTGCTGTAATGGGCCAGTTCGTCCTTGCCCTGCTGCCTGGGCCGCAGCCGTTCCGACGCGATCCCCAGCGACTTGTACCAGTCGATCCGCGCGTCCCGCCAGAACTCGTACCACATCATGGACTCGTCCGGGTGGCAGAAGAACTCGATTTCCATCTGCTCGAACTCGCGCGAGCGGAAGATGTAGTTGCGCGGGTTGATCTCGTTGCGGAACGCCTTGCCGATCTGGGCGATGCCGAAGGGGATCTTGACGCGGGAGGTGTCATACACATTCTGGAAGTTGGCGAAGATGCCCTGAGCGGTTTCGGGGCGGAGGTAGGCCATTGAAGCCGGATCCTGTAATGCTCCGACGTACGTCTGGAACATCAGATTGAAGGCACGAGACTCCGTCAGCTCCCCAAAGCACTCTGGACACGGACGTGGGCGAACAGAGTTTACGCTGAACGGCAACGCATCCAAATAACCAACAACACCTTGATACTCTCTACCGTCACCGTCTTTGCCCTTGAATAAGCCCAGCATCCCTTTCGGAGATCTGTCGGTTATCTCGAAGGACTTTAGCGATGCTATCTTGTTGTAGCGGGACGATTTTCGCACTAGCTCCTCGACGCTATCGAGTGCCGAGCGAGATGAGTCAAACAAACCGGATGCAATCCACCCAGGCTCACCCTGAATCGCCGTACCGGGATGGTATTCGACTGTCGGAAGCAACCCGATTGACCTATCGGTAAACGACGCGTCGAAGTGTGAAGTGTCGAAGAAGCCCCGAGAGAAAACCTCTACTGTCCAGAGTTGATCTGCTCGGAACCGGCGCTTACATGCCTTGCAATCCACCATCGGATCGCTGAACCCGCCGACGTGCCCGCTCGCCTCCCACACCTTCGGGTTCATGATGATCGAACAATCCACGCCGACCATCTGGTACTCGCGCCCGTCCGGTCCGACGGGCGGGTTGCGCACGCAGTCATGCCACCAGGCGTCCTTGATGTTGCGCTTCAACTCACAGCCCAGCGGGCCGTAATCCCAGAAGCCGCCGATGCCGCCGTAGATCTCGCTGCTGCCGAATATGAACCCCCGTCGCCGGCAAAGGGCGACGATCTTCTCCATCGTTTGTGCGTCTTTTTTCATGCGAGGCAATCATCCCATCCAAAACTGCGCGATTCAGCGTTCGTCTTCCGCATCCTGCCGCTGCGACCACGCCCATTCCATCCAGGTCACCGTGGAGCGCGGCCCGATCCCCCTCTGACGACCCCAACGGGGTCGCATCGTAAAGCCCAGAGTTGCCCGCTCTTGCGGGCTACCCTGGGCAGGCGGACTGTCTACTCCGGCAACCCCAACGGGGTTGCGTCTCCGCCGGCTGTCGCGCGCCGATGATCCCGCGACACAAACCACCACCGACCACGGCATGGCACCGCAGGGACTTCCTGCTTCCACAGGTGCCGCCCGGGCACGTCGCCTACTGTCCGCCGCAACCCCGTCGGGGTTGATTGCGGGCGCCGCCATCCGCCCAGGGTTGCCCGCTCTTGCGGGCTACCCTGGGCAGGCGGACCGTCTACTCCGGCAACCCCAACGGGGTTGCGTCGCCGCCGGCTGTCGCGCGCCGATGATCCCGCGACACAAACCACCACCGACCACGGCATAGCACCGCAGGGACTTCCTGCTTCCACAGGTGCCGCCCGGGCACGTCGCCTACTGTCCGCCGCAACCCCGTCGGGGTTGATGGCGGGCGCCGCCATCCACCCAGGGTTGCCCGCTCCTGCGGGCTACTCTGGGCAGGCGGACCGTCTACTCCGGCAACCCCAACGGGGTTGCGTCGCCGCCGGCTGTCGCGCGCCGATGATCCCGTGACACAAACCACCACCGACCACGGCATAGCACCGCAGGGACCTCCTGCTTCCACAGGTGCCGCCCGGGCACGTCGCCTACTGTCCGCCGCAACCCCGTCGGGGTTGATTGCGGGCGCCGCCATCCACCCAGGGTTGCCCGCTCTTGCGGGCTACCCTGCGTGATCGGTCGTTACGCTCGGAAGCCCCCCGCGGCATTGCAATCGTCTCCGCGAGCGTCACGCGCCGAGAAGGAAACGTCATTCGCCGCGCGACGCAACCCCCTTGGGGTTGGATCAACCGTCCGCGGGTTTCACCCAGGGTAGCCCGCAGCGGGCAACCCTGGGCTTTGCGCCTGTACGCCGTTGGCGTAGGGGCGGCCGGGCGCACTGCTCTTGGGTGAGAATCGCGTAGACTCATGTGATCGTGATCAGCGATGACTGACAGGGATCTGACTCACCACTCTAACATCCTCGGACCACGGCCCACGTCTGCATCAATCCCACACGTACCGCTCGTCAAACTCCAACCCATGCTTGCTGAACAACTCCCGCAACTCGTCCTCGAACGAGCGTCGGCGATGATGCGCTTCCTGGTTGTCGATATACTCCGCGACCCGCGCCACGTTCGACTGGCTGACGGAAAACGCGCCGTAACCGGCCTGCCAGCGAAAGTCAGCGAACGCCGCCCCCTGTCCCTGCATCCAGATGTTCGAGACGCGCTTGAGTTCCTTGACCCAGTCGGCGATAGCGATCGTTCGGCCGAGGCGCGCCAGTATATGCACGTGGTCGCCAACGCCGCCGATCCGCACGGGCGGGCAATCGAGGTTCTTGCTGACGCCGCCAAGGTAGGCGTGCAGTTGGCCTCGGATCGGCACGTCGGTGAGGTAAGGGTGTCGGTCCTTGGTTGAGAAGACCAGATGGATGTAGACGGCGGCCAGTGATTGCGGCACCTTCACCTCCCTCTCGACGCGACCCCTTTGGCTTTGTGGTTGCGCTGGGGTCTCGCCCTCTCCGAGGGCTGGCCCGCCGTAGCGGGCAAACCTGGACTTTGCGACGGAACGCCTTTGCTGCTTCGTTGCGTCCCCGGGCTTCGGGACAGCGGAAGCCACTGCATCCCGAAGTGTCGCGTCTGACGCCTCTGCCAAGCGAAACCCGACACCAGACGCGCTCCGACTGGGGGTCCATCCATTCCAGAATGAACATCTCGTCCGCGTGTGTCTGCTCAGCCTCTCGTGCGGTCTCGTCCGCGGTGGCGCCGGTGGCAACGACTTTCCCGTCGAATACGGCGATCCAACGCCCCGCGTATTTTTCGTAAAGCTCGGCGCCGTGCTCGGCCAGCCATTCAGATTCAGTGTTCATGGGCAAACTCCTCCAGTGAGCATTCTAATCACACCCGAGAATGATGAACACTCGGCCCGGGCGTCGGGGGTTCGTGGCCGCCCGGTCTGGCGGCCACCTTCGGGTTCATGATGATCGAACAGTCCACACCGACCATCTGGTACTCGCGCCCCGCGAGTTTAGAGTGATTCGCAGTCGTCGGCGGATTGCGCACCATGTCCTGCCACCAGGCGTCCTTGATGTTGCGCTTCAGCTCGGTCCCCAGCGGCCCATAGTCCCAGAATCCGCCGATGCCGCCGTAGATCTCGCTGCTGCCGAATATGAACCCCCGTCGCCGGCAAAGGGCGACGATCTTTTCCATCTTCGTCGTTTCTAAGGCCATTCGTGTAATCTCAGGTGACTCTGCAAGGCTGAAATGCCACCGGCAGTCGGGTCAGCGCGGCGCCCCCGCGCAAGCTACGCGGGGACAGCGAGGCATCGCGTCCGTTCATCCAGCGCGCGAATAGCCTCGTGAATCACCTCCACTTCTTGCGCCTCGAAGTACGCCTCGCCGCACTGCTGGCATACCCACGCGGGCACGCGATCCAGGATCAAATGATATCCCTTGCGGTCCACCTGGAAGGGCGCGTCGCCGCGAATCATCGTCCCACGACAATGAAGACAGGTCATGATCGCGTCCTCCCCTTTTGGTCCGCTTGCCATTCCTCCGAACAGGTCCTTTCATCGTCCGCGGCCCGCGCAGCCAGCCCGTCGGGACGGCGGCGGCCGCAAGACGGCAATCGTAATCGACCCGGAACCGACGGACAACCGGCGCCACGTGGATGATGCGCGCGCCGGCGGGAGTCCGCGGACGGTTCCGCGGACTCCCGCTCAAAGGTCGGCGAGACGGAGACTGCGGCGCTCCATCCCCAACGGGGCGAAACGCGCCGCGCGTCTACCTCCTGGCCGTCGCCACCTCCGTCAGCTTCGTGCGCACAGCCGAGGCAAACTCCTCCGCACAGTACGGGCACGGCCCGCCGCGCAGGAACGTGCAGGGGATGGTCCTCGTTGTGCCGCCGTCGATGCGGACGGTGTGGGTAAAGTCCTTCTGCAGGTTCCCCAAGCGCTCCTGCACGCGCTGCTTGAGCATCGGCTCAAACACCGTGGCCTTGACGTCCCGACAGGTCGGGCAGTCCCCCGGCCTGCACTCACCCTTCAGGCAGGGGCAGGAGAAACTGCCGTCGGACTTGACCTCAGCGACGACGCGTTCGTGTACGGCCTGAACGAACGCTGCGATCGGGGCGAAGAGCAGTTCGTTGCCCTTCTGCCACGCGGCGTCGGCCAGCTCGCGCTCGCACGGGGCGCAAGTCCCGCCCGACTTGAACGTGCAGGGCGCCACGGTGAGCTTGCCGTCCCCGCCGCGGACGACGTGGGTGAAGGTGATCGGTGCGGCCGTCGTCCGCGACGCTACCTTCTCGCGCAGCAGCGGCGCGAACACCATCGACTTGAGGAACTCGCACCCGCTGCACCCATCGGCGGAGCACTGACCGCTCGTGCACGGGCAGACCTCCCCGAACTGCGCCTTCATCCGCTGTGCCAGGTCGGCGCGCACAGCGGTGAGCATCTTCCCGGCCTGCGCGCAGACCTCGGCGCACCTGCCCTCGCAGGGGCCGTCCTTCGCGCAGAGCATCCCAGCCAGCTCGCACTGGTTTTGCGGCGGCGCCTCTGCCGCCGCGGTCACGCTCAAGGCGGTCAGGACGAATCCTGCCGCCAGACTCCATCTGCGAATTCGCGTTTCTGCTCTCATCATTACGTCTCCGTTCGACCCGGCTTCGATTCCTGTTTCCAAATGCGACTCGCGGCCGTCCATCCTCGCGGTCGGGTCGTGATCCCGCGCCAACGGCCGGCGGTCGCGAACTCTCGAACTTCCCGTATCACCTCCCTTCTTGGGTTTTGCTGAGTCACCTCTTCGGACTGGCCATTCAGGTACCAACCAGTCGGTATCTAACAGTGGCAGACCGTTGTCGCCGAGGCCGGCGGCGTCACCGCTGCCCGCCCCCGCGGTCGATCACACCGATCGCTCCATCAGGCTCCGCAGATACGTTTTGAAGTGCAGCAGACCGTCCTCGATCGGCTTTCGGTCCTGCTTCGCCTTCGCCAGGATGATCGCGCCCTCCAGTACGGCGATCAGGTGTTCCGCCAGCCCGTGAGCCGTCCACGTCGCTTTGGGCGCGTACTGCGCCTTGGCGGCGCGCAGGTCCTTCTCCAGGTCCGCCGCCCAGTCTTTGAAGCAGGCCGCGCACACCGAGCGGATTCCCGGGTGGGTATCCGCGAGTTCCTGCGAAAACGTGCCGAGAATGCAGCCCTTCGCCGCTGCCGGGTCGCGCGACATCTCGATGAGAAGATCGACATAGCCGAACACCCGCTCCAGCGGATCGCTTAGCGTGCGACAGGGCGCCGCTGTGAAAGTCTTCTTCGCGGATGCGTACACGCGCTCGGCGAGCGCCCTGGCGAGTTCTTCCTTGCTGTCGAAGTAGTGAAAGAAAGCCCCCTTGGTCATGCCGGCCGCGGAGCAAATCTCGTCCACCGAGGCGGCGGTGTAGCCCTTGACCGCCATCAGCTCGTGGGCGGCGTCGAGGAGACGGTCCCTCGTCGCCTGTCCGGATGTCGATGTCGTTTTTGGCATACCTACCAGTCGGTATCATTATCGGCAACCCTCGGGCCAAGTCAAGCGCGGCGCGGACCCGCTCTCGTTTTTTTCATAAACTCCCGTATCGCATACAGTTGCGGCTGTCAGCGCCGGGGCCGCCCGGTCCCGGAAGACTGATCCAGGGCATCCCTGCCCAGGAACTCATGGCGCGGTCGCGGTTCGTGCGATGAGCCGGGCCTCGCGCGGCCGGTGCAGATGATCCACCGTGCCGCGTCAGCGAGCCGCCGGCTTGATGCCGGCCCGGATGTTCCCGCGCCGACGTGGGCGTACTTTGCCCATCGGGACGCAGCAAGGCGACAGAACCCGCACCGTCCCACGGCGCGGCTGCACGCCGCTTGTGTGGGCGCGCCAGACTACGCCACGTGCCGCCCCGCCTGAGCGGTCACGGCACTCGGAGCGGTCTGAGCGTCACGGCCGGTCCGTAAACACTCATCAGCCGCGGCGCTTGGCGGCGCGCTTGCGGGGCGGCGCCCGACCTGCCATAATCCGACGGACCGACGGGGCCATAGCGCAGTTGGGAGCGCGTCTGCATGGCATGCAGAAGGTCGGGGGTTCGAATCCCCCTGGCTCCAGTCCTTACGGCATAAGCACTTACGTTCCGAACGCAGATGCACGAAACCACGAAAAGCGGGCGCCAGCGGGGCGCCAGCGGGACGCGGCGGCAGATTCAGCCCGCAACCGGGGCCGAATTCACACCTGTGAAAACTCCGATTCGACCGATCCTGCCTCATACCGCGTCCGCCTTTTCTTGTGACGCCGCCGGCGCGAGCAGCCGGTTGATCGCCTTCGCGGCCTCCCGTTTGTTCGCGTCGGTGACGCGATTGTAGTAGGTCATCGTCACCTTGACGTCGCTGTGCCCCATCAGATCCGCCAGCGTCCGCGGCGGGACGCCTGCATTGGCTGCGTTCTGGGCGAAGGACTTGCGCAGCCCCTTCATGTCGAACTGGGCCGACAACTCGATGCCGGCTCGCTTCAGGTCTCCCTTCAGCGTCCGCAGCGGGTTGTTGAGCATGTCCGCATTCTTCCACGGCCGCGGACCATGCTTGCCCTACCCCTTGCCCTCCCGGCAGAGTCGCCACGACTCGGTCACGAGGTCGTACCGCCCGGGCGACAGTGCGACGAATCCGCCGCTCTTGAACGCCGCCTTGATCGCTGCTGCCACGTCGGGCACGGCCGCCTCAGCCAATGGCACCGTCCGCGCCTTCCCATCCGAAGAGCGATCGTCCGACTTCACGATGAATGGCGGTGCCTCATCCGTCGCGGCCCTGTTCTCGACGCGGACTTCCAACGCCTTCAGGTTGATCCGGTCAGCGGTCAGGTTGTAGACCTCGCCCGGCCTCAGACCCGATCCGTACATGAGCCAGTACATCGCACGACGGCGGGCGCACGGAACAGCCTCCAGGAGCTTGACGAACTCCTCAGGCGTCAGGTGGTGCCACACTACGCCGTTAACCAAATACTGATCCGTTGTCCATCAGGAGCTTTTGAATTCTCGCGTTTTCGGCATTCGAGAGCTTGTGCAACCGTGGTGGGCCGGGC
>QZJT01000011.1 GCA_003597935.1 Phycisphaerales bacterium
TGGCCGCCGCCGCCCCCACCGGCGCGCGTCGCCGCGGCCGGCCGCCGGGATCGAAGTCCAAAGGCTACCGCGCGGGTTCTTTGAAGGACCACATCGACCGCATCCTCCGCAGCGCCGGCGGACCGGTCGCCATCAGGGACATCACCAGGGGCGTGACCAAGTCCGGTTACAAGACCAAGAGCAAGACTCTGGGTAACCAGGTCAGCGCTGCCATTGCGGACATGAAGGTCCGCAAGGTCGGTCGCGGGATGTATACCGTCTGATCGGCCGGCCGCAACGTTGAGACGATGTCACTTCCCGGCGGTGGTGGCATCGTCTCTGTTCTTACCTCAAGCCATCACCACAGGACGGCGCTTGACACGGCGCAAGTCGTGCAACTTCAATACATTACGACCATGAACTTCCTGACCCGCTGCGCCCCGCGGCTGCGTCGAACGAATTGAATTCACAGGCGCGGACGGCTCCCTGCGACGCTGCCCAGTCACTTGCCGTCAGGCGGATCCGCGTCCCGCCCCGGGGCGGGGGTCATATCATTCAGAAGGGCGTGGTGCCATGCCGCGCACGCCGCCAGGATGGGCGTGTTCAGGGTGGGGTGTTCCTGGTTGTTCCATGGGAACAACGAGCTGCCCGTCAGCGTGCTGGCGACGCCGCCCGCCTCCTCGACCATGAGCGCTCCGGCCGCAATGTCCCAGATCTTGCAGCGGTGTGCGAACACCGCATCCAGCGCTCCCGCCGCCAGCAACGCCAGGTGATAAGCGGTAGAGCCCAGGTTCCGGGGGACCAGGCCGGCCCGTGTGATCCATCGAGTCGCCACGAACGTGCTGACGGCGTCCTTGCTGGAAGGGAACGCAACCAGCGATTCTCCGTGCAGCGGCTCGTCCCGGACGTGCATCGGCACGTCCTCACAGAAGGCCCCCCCACCGCGAACGGCCCAGTACGTCGCCCGTGTATGATGCTCGTAAATGACGCCCGCCACCGGAGTGCCGTGCTCCAGTACGCCGATCGAAGTCGCGCAGCAGGGCAGCCCCACCGCGTAATTCCGCGTGCCGTCCAATGGGTCGATCACCCAGCACCAGCGCGCGTCCCTGCGTTTGGCATGGGACTGACGGGCGACGGACGATTCCTCACCCACCACCGCGTGGTCTGGGAAACGGACGCGAATCCGCTCGGCGACGTGCCGTTCAATGGCGACGTCGGCATCGGTCACGACGGATTCGTCCATCTTCACGCGGACGTCGCCGACGACTCGGGGCGGCAGCAGTCCGGCGGCCTCGACGGCCAGCGTCCGCGCGAACTCCACCAGCACTACACGATCGGGATCACTCATAATGGAACCCCAGGCACGACTCGGGCGCCGACCCGACATCGCCCGCCGTCCGCGCCCAGTCCGCATCTCGTCACGAGCCGATCCCAGGTGGCGGACCGCGGCATGACGCCGCTACTCATCTGGTCACCTGGCCGGCCGTCGCGCAAGGTCATTCAGGGGACGAACCGGGCCGCCCCCCAATTGACGTGGTCTCCCTTGTTGCTTCCCTTGGACTCGACCTTCAATCGCAGTCGCGTCGCTCCAGCCAGGGGCACGGATAGACGCGTGGGGCCGGCGTTTGCCGTCAACTCATCGACCCGGGCCGCCACCCGCCCGTCGAGTTCGACGAGCACCCGTGCGTTGCCCGCGAATCCCTGCTGGATTCCCACGTCTGCCTCGAAGTTGGAGTAGCTCCTCGGCACCGCGTATTCAATCACGGCGTCGGCGTGGCTTCCCACGCCCTTCAGATAGTATGTATCGCCGAGTCGAATGGGCGATCCCTCGACGTCCGCGTCGCGCGTCACGCTGCGATACCCCTGCCGGGCGACCCTGGGCACCAGGTCGCTCAGGTATACTACGTCCTCCTTTCGATCCAGGGGCGCAGCGGTAGTCACGACTCGAACGAGCAACAAGGCGACGACCAGCGACGCGGCCGCCGCCAGCGCCGTTGCGACCTGAAACAGTCGCACGATCCGATCGGGCTTGCACGGCGCGATATCTTCTGCACCGGCCGCCGGAGCCGCATCTCGTACCACCGGAGTCACGACTCGCGGCAGGGCAAGCAGCGCCAGCACAGACAGCAACACCAGGCCGTTGGCGACGCCGATGTCGACTGCGATCTGGGAGACCGGCTGCGCCTGGGTCAGATTGAGCAGCAGCAGGGCGCTGGCGAAGACGTAGAACCGTTCCCGCCATGCCGTGCGCACGGCCCACAACGGCAGGATCGCGACGACGGGATAGAGGTAGCGCTCGTGCATCTCGGTCAGAAACACGAACATGGCCAAACCCAGCCCGGCCGCGGCGAGCCAGCGCGCATCGACGTCCCATCGACGAGCGTAGACGCTCAGAATCACCGCGACCGCCACGATGAACGCGGCACTTCCCAGGCGCCGCCACGTCAAGGCCAGGAACCATCGGGCATCGGCCGCGACCGAGTCCGCCCCCTCCGCGGCCGCCCGGATGAACGCCCGCGGCACCACCGTGTCCGCGACTTCCGATTCCGCGACCGCCGACCAGACGTTGAAGGCATTGATGCTCAGCCGCGGATACTGGCCGACCACGCCATATCCCGTCTGGAGCACGGATTTCGCCGATCCGGTAACGAGGAACGGCGTCATGACGAGCACCGCCGCCATCAGGCCGCCCAGGCCCGTCATCAGGACGCCTTTCCAATGCCAGCGTCGGTAGACGTCGAACAGCACCAGCGGTACGAAGGCGATGCTCTGCAGCTTCTGCAACAGGGCCAGGCCGATGGCCACGCCGGCCCACGTCGGTCGCGACCGGTTCAGCGCCACCAATGCCGCCAGGACGAACAACGAGTGGATGCTGTCCACCTGTCCCCAGTACCCCGATACGTAGAACGACACCGGGTTGAGATAGTAGATCGCTGCGGCGCTGAGCCCGAGCCGGGCGCCCAGGACGCGGCGCCCTTCCCGGTAGAGAAGAACGGCCAGTGCAACGTCGGCCAGACTGGCCGGCAGACGCTGCAACATGTGGACCGCCAGAGCGTCCGAACCGTGCAGCCCGACCCAGCGGGTCAGTTCACCCAGTGCCCGAAGGACGAGGATGTAAAACGGCGGATAATTGGCCCATTCGTTCTGGTAGAACCCGCCCAGCCCGTGCTCGGCCAGGCCCTTCATCCATGCGACGAACAGCTCCACGTCGGGCGTGTGGCCCGGATGGACGCTCAGGGCCGCCCGGCCCAGCAGCCCCGCCAGGAGGATTACGACCATCCACGCGCCGTACCTTGGCGTGCGCCCCGCGGCCGCGGGTGAATCCGGCGGGGCGGCGACCGTCCCGGCGGCGACGGCCTCGGCCGGCGTGCTTGCGGGCAACTCGTTCATCAGTGGCGCCGTTGACACGGTGAACTGTGAGCATCGCAGGCCCGCCCGGACGGCGCAGCGCCCGTCACGCGCGCCCGCCGTTCACGGGTCTTCGCCCCTCCACGCCTTCGGGATGGAGGTTTCGTCCGCCAGCACGGTCCGGAAGTACTCGACCGTATGGCGCAGCCCCTCGAACAGCGATACCCGAGGCTGCCAGCCCAGTCGCCGGCTCGCCCGCGTGATGTCCGGCCGCCGCCGCACCGGGTCATCGCTGGGAAGCGGTTTGTACAGCACTTCCAGCTCATAGCCGACCACGTCCTGCAAGGCCGCGATCAGCTCCATGATGGTGTTTTCCGTGACCGAACCCACGTTGACCGGTTCGTGGGCGTCCGGTCCCTCATACGCCATCAGCGCCACCATGCCGTCGATCAGATCTTCCACGTAGCAGTAGCAGCGCGTCTGCGATCCGTCGCCATACACCGTCAGCGGCTGCCGCCGCAGCGCCTGCACGATGAAGTTGGACGCGACTCGCCCGTCGCCGATGGCCATCCGCGGTCCGTAGGTGTTGAAGATCCGCAGGATGCGGATGTCCACCCCGTTCTGGCGGTGATAGTCCGTCATGAGCGTCTCGGCGACGCGCTTGCCCTCGTCGTAGCAGGCGCGGGCGCCGATCGGGTTGACGTGTCCCCAGTACGATTCGGGCTGCGGGTGGACTTTCGGGTCGCCATACACTTCGCTGGTGGACGCCTGCAAGACGCGGGCCCGGATCCGCTTCGCAAGGCCCAGCATGTTCAGCGTGCCCATCACCGACGTCTTCACCGTCTTGACCGGGTTGTATTGATAGTGGACCGGCGAGGCCGGACAGGCGAGGTTGAAGATCCAGTCCACCTCCAGCAGGATCGGATTGACGATGTCATGGCGGATGAACTCGAAGCGGGGGTGTTCGCGCAGTTGCAGCAGGTTGCGCTTCGACCCGGTGAACAGGTTGTCCAGCGCGATGACTTCGTGGCCGTCGCGGATCAGGCGGTCGCACAGGTGACTGCCCAGAAACCCCGCTCCGCCGGTAACCAGTACACGCATGGGGACCCTCGTGCGGCCTATCTGAAAAACCTCGTGATCGTCTCGGCCACGAACGCCACGTCGCCGTCGCTCAGCATCGGGTGTACAGGCAGCGACAGCACGCGCCGGCACAGGGCATCCGCGACCGGTGCGCACCCGGCCGTCGGCTCCAGATAGGCGAAGCAGGGCTGCCGGTGCAGCGGAATCGGATAGTATACGCCGCTGGCGACGCCGCGCTGACGAAGGTGCGCCCTCAGCTCGTCGCGGCGGTCGCACAGGATTGTGTACTGGTGAAAGACGCAGGCGTTGTGGCCGTGTACGAACGGCGTTTCCACCGCCGCGTCCTGTAACCACGCGTCGTACGTCGCAGCGATCTGGCGCCGGCGGGCGTTGAACTCTTCCACGTGGTCGAGCTTGACGTTCAGGATCGCCGCTTTCAGCGTGTCGAGCCGGAAGTTGCCCCCGATGTGTTCGTGCAGGTATTCGCTCGATTGCCCGTGGTTGCGCAACTGCCGGCACAGCGCGGCGAAGGCCGGATCGTCGGTGAGGATCATGCCGCCCTCGCCGAAACCGCCCAGGTTCTTGGTGGGGTAGAAGGAAAGGCACGCCGCCCTGGCAAGCGCCCCGGCCGGCCGGCCGCGGTAAACCGCGCCGATCGCCTGGGCCGCGTCTTCGATCACGACCAGCCCGTGTTCCCTGGCGATCGTGTTCAGGGCGTCCATCTCGGCGCACTGGCCGAACAGGTGGACCGGCACGATCGCCTTCGTCCGCGGCGTCACGGCCGCCGCCGCCCGCGCTGGATCCATGTTAAACGTGCGGCGGTCCACGTCGACGAAGACCGGCCGCGCCCCCAGTCGGGCGACGCACCCGCCGGTGGCGAAGAACGTGAACGTCGGGACGATAACTTCGTCGCCGGGGCCGATGCCGGCCGCCATCAGCGCACACAACAGCGCGTCGGTGCCGCTGCTGACCGCCACCGCGTCGCTGACGCCGATCCGCTCGGCCATGCGGCGTTCCAGTTCGCCCACTTCCGGGCCGTTGACGTACCGGCCGCCTTCGATCACGGCCGCCACCGCCGCCGTGATCCGCTCGCGAAAGCGCGGCAGTTCGCCCGGCATATCGAGCATGGAAACGCTGCGCGGGATGTGGCTCACCTCAGTCATCGGCGTGAGGATAGGGGCAACGCCGCCGCTTGCAAAGTGCGCTGCCCCGCGCCGCGGCGCGGTGCGCTACGATCGGCTGGCGATCGCGGCCGCCAGAGGGTTGACCACGGAGGGGACGACCTGCTCGGCCGCCAGCTCATCGCAGACGTCGAACAAAGCGCCGGCCACCTCCACCAGGGAGGCCGAGCCGTTGACGCCCCAGTACTGCCGCGCGGTGAGAAACACGCTGATCGCCTGCTTCTCGAACTCGTCGCTGCGGACCTCGAAGGTGTGGGTGCGCGACTTGACCTCGAGGTACGCCTGCAAGTCGCACTCCGGGCGCAGCGCGATCCCCAGGTAGGGCTGAGCGTCGATCACCCGCACCGCCCGGTCGGCCATCAGGAATGACGACAGCGGGTGGTCCCGCCAGATGGTGTCCGCCAGCAGCAGGTCGTGGTTGCCGCGGTAGTCCAGGTCGAATCCGTAAACCACGTCCATGTGGTCGTAGTCCAGTTCGCTGAAGGTCAGGTGGAACGGCGCCTGCTCCAGCACCAGAGCGGTGAATTTGCGGACCTCGTCGACGTCCGTGGGGCTGGTGTGGCCCATCCGCAGACTGGAGCCGTCCAGGCGGATCCACCGCCGGCCGGACTCGGCGTCCCGGTCGCCCTCCAGCAGCAGGCACCCGTCCTCCCGCCTCCGGAACCGGCACAGGTCGGGAAAATCACGGCGCAGCCGATCGAAGAAGTGCAACACTGTCTCCCGTTCCAATGCCATGTCGAGCTTCAGGAACAGCCGCGTGCTGACGTAGAATTCGTCGCAGATCGCGCCCAGGTGAGCACTCATATTCGACCCTCAAACCGCATCGTGCGGCCCGCCAGGGCGGACCGCAACCCCATTATTGTATGCGCTGCCCCGGCTTTCAACCGCGGCCGGTCCGCCGCGCCGGATTCGGCGCGTGACGGAGTGGGCCGGGGTTGAAGGATGCCCGCCGGGTCGGAATGATACCCGGCGCGGCGGCGAGGCGGACGGCGGCCGCGTCATCCGAGGGCCAGGCGGTCGGCCGGGCGGAGTGCCATGAAGAGGCCGTGCGAGTGGTACGGCCAGGCCCCGCGGGAAGTCCGCGCCGGGGAAAGCCGCGCGGCTCGCGGTCGGTGCCCGATCGCGCACGCCGAGACACAGGCGAGGATCATGGAACCCATCATTTCCGGCACCACCGGTGAACGCAAAGGACGCACGATCTTCATCACGGTGATGCTGGTCGCTTTCAGCGCGTGGTACTTTTACGACGGGCTGGTCAAATACCCCCAGGACAACCTCACCGCCGCCCGTGACGCCCTGGTCCCGCGCCCGGATGCCCTGCCGCCGCTCGATCCGAACATCGATGCGGACACGGCGAAGGGCGTTTCCGACGGGGCGGCGCTGGATGCGTTGATCGAACGGCTCGGCGCCCCGGGCTGGCGCCACGGCGACGAGTGCCGCTGGTTCGGTCGCGGGGGGCAGCTTCGGGTGGCCGCTCCCGGCGGCAAGGTGGCCGAGGCCGAGTGGATCGCCGGACGCTACGACACCCATGACATCCAGGTGCAGATCTGGATCGGATCGATCATGGGCGTGCTCGGGCTGCTGATGCTGGGGCAGTTGGTGCGCGTGCTCCGAACGCGGGTCGTGCTGGACCCGTCCGGCCTGCGCCTGGGTTCGCGGCCGCCCATCCCCCTCAGCGCGATGACGAAGATCGACGCCAGCCGCTATAAGGAAAAAGGGTGGGTGACCCTGCACCATCACGCCGGCGGCCGGACGCGGACCACCCGGCTCGACTGCGACGTGATCGACCGATTCCGACCGATCATCGAGTCGATCTGCCAGGGCAAGGGCTGGGCATGCCCACTCCCGCCGCCGCGGCGGCAGGACGATGACGTGACCGACTGACCGGCCGCGATCCGCATGACGCCGGTGACTATTCGTCCCCATTCACGGGAAGCTCCCGCTCCGCCCGCCGCGCGAACAGCAGCCCGATTTCGAACAGCACGTACATCGGTGCTGCCAGCATGACCTGGCTGATGACGTCCGGCGGCGTGAGCACGGCCGCGATGATCAGGAGCACCAGCAGCACGTACTTGCGGCTCGCCGCCAGCTCGGACGCGCGGACGATGCCGATGCGCGTCACCAGCCACACCGCGACGGGCAGCTCGAAAGAGATTCCGAACGCCAGCATCAGCGTCAGCACGAATGAGGTGTAGAAGTCGATCGCGAACTGGCTGTGGATGACGGAACCGGTGGTGACGGCGTCCAGGCGGACCGACCGGACGCCGTCCGGTGATTTCAGCATCAGGCGATTCGTCGCCTGGTTGAACCAGACCTGTCCGACCTCCGGCCGTGCCGGATCCCGTTGCACGATCGGCACCTGCAGGTGGGTCAGCATGTCGGTGGGCGGCGCGTCGTCGCGCTCGGGCAACGGTGCCAACGCGGGGACCAGCCCGGCGAAACTCTGGTTGAAGCTGATGAAGTACCCGAGCACGACTGGCAGGACCAGACAATAAAGAAACAACGCGCCACTTGCGAACAGGACCATCGAGGGCAGCAGATGCCGTCGCACCGCCTGCTGCTCGCGCGGGTAGAGGCCGCTGGCGACGAATCGCCACATCTCTCTCAGGATGAGTGGCATCGCCAGGATCAGCCCCGAGAGGAGTCCGATCTTCAGGTAAACCATGAACCCCGCCTGGGGCGACAGCGCTTGCAGTTCGGGAGGCAGACCGTACGCCGCCTGCTGCTCCAGCAACGGCCGGCACAGAATCGCCACGATGTGCTTGGCAAAGACCAGGCTGACGACGACGCCTGCGGCCAGCCAATACAACGCGCGGATCAGGCAGGCGCGCAGCTCTTCAAGGTGGTCGCCGAAGGGCATCCGCGACGCTTCCATGTATCCCGGTTCTTTCGACTCAGCCCGCCGCGGCCGCGACGTCGAGGATGGTTCCCGTCCGTGGGGCATGGGCCGGGATTCTAAGAATGCGCGCGGCGCGGGTCAACGAACACCGGCAGCCAGCACGCGCGCGGGGCAATGAGGGAAGAGGGCTTCTTTGGAGTCATGGCTGCTGCCTCACGGGCGCCGTCGCGGCGGCCGTCAGGCAGGACCGCGGCGCTTCCGCAGAAGCCGCCACTGCGACAACATGGAGACGAGGAACGCCAGGACCGCGCCCAGCCCGCCCAGCCGCAACTGGCTCGCCAGGTTGGCCGGGGCGTCGTCCGCGACGACCTGGCGCAGGCGCAGCCGCTGCCCGGCCGCGTCCGCCTCGCGCTCGCTGCGCAGCGCCGAGACTTCCCGCTGCGTCTTGTCCATCTCGCGCACCACGTCCTGCAAGCGCAGCGACGCGAACTCCGACGTCAGGCTGGCGCGAAGGAACTCGGCCGTCAGGTCGCTGGTGACGTTCAGTTCGTCCTGCAGTTCGATCAACCGGGCCGCCAGCGCGTCGTACGACGCCCGCGCCGCTTCCAGCTTCTTCTGCGCCTCGGCCAGGGCGCTGGTGTGTTCCCGGCGGGCGCGTTCCAGCGCCTCCGCGGCCAGACGCTCGTCGATGCGGGCCAGGGCGTCGCGCACCCGTCGATCGAGACGGCGGCTGGTTCGCAGCGCCGCGTCGATGGCGATGGAGGGGCGCTCGGAGGTCAGCAGACTGAACCGGTCGTGGACGTCCCGCAGCGATTCAAAAGCCCGGACCACGTCCGATTCCAGCACGTACAGCCGCGTGTCGGCGTCGCCGCCGCCCAGTTGGCGGCTGCGCGCGTGCAGGTTCGAGAGCGGCTTGCCGACGTGAAAGAGGAATTCACCCTCCATCGTTCCGATCCGCGCCACAACGTCGAACAGCGCGCTCGACAGCGGCTCGGGCTGCAACGACTTCAGCACCAGAAACTGCTGCGTCCAGGCCTGGGCAAATGCGGTGGCGCGGTCCCGGTAGGCATCGGCTTCCAGGTCGATCCGTTCGAGTTCGACTTGCAGGCCGGCGTCCCTGGTCCGCCGGAGCGCTGCGGCCACGACTTCCCGCAGGCGGGCGGACTGCGCGATCAGGGCATCCACCACCGGCGCGGTCTGCTGCCAGTCGTCCAGCACGGCCAGCCGCAACTCGGTCAGCTCGGCCTTCAGTTGCGCCAGGTCCTGTTGCAGCGACTCGTCCGAAGCGATGGCGTCCTGCCGTGCTTCCTCCCGCACCGACGCGCGGCTGGGCGGCGGCCTCTGCTGGAGTTCGTGGAAGGCGACCGCCGCCGTGCGGAGGTCCTCACGAGCGGCTTCGAACTCCCGCCGATCGCGGCGCCAGCGCGACAGAAGCTCGCTTTGTCGCAATCCGGGGTGGTCCAGCGACGTGCGCGCCACCGAGTCGATCACCCGCTGCTCGGCGGCGTCCAGGCGGGAGCGCAGGTCTTCCAGACGGACTTGCAGCCATTGCTCACGGGCGCCCGGGCGACCCGAGGAGGACTCGAGGGACGCGAGGAACGATTCGGCCAGCGCCCGCGCGGTGCGGACGCCGCTGGCGCGATCGGGCGTGACCAGGTTCAAGCGGAGCAGGTCGGCCGCGGGCGTTTCCACGCTGAATCGCGCGCCCTGGGCGGGCAGGCGTTCGGCGACGTGTTCGCTCAGCCGGGCGCGGAGCGCACCGATATCCGCGGCCGAGGAGTCCATCAACTGCATCAGGGCGATGGAGCGGTATTCGAAGCCCCCCGCGAACACGAGCGCGGCGCCGGCCGCCACGGCCGCCGCCAGCGAAAACAGAACGCCCGGCGCGACGCGGTCCACGCGCTCGCCCGGTGCGAACCGCCGGTGTATTTCGGCCGCCGCCGTCAGATCTTCCAGCGCGTGTCGGCGCGCGGAAGCACGGGGCGTCTGCGCTCGTGTCCGGTGCGCGTCGGGGTGCAGGGAGCCGGCGGAGGCGGCGCTGCGGGTCATGGAGGATCCTCGTCCAGAATGCGTCCGATGAGTGCGAGATCCTCCTCCGTGATCGTCCAGCCCGCGCCTCCCGTGTTCTCTTCGAGCTGCGACACCCGCTTGGCCCCCACGATGGCGGCCGTCACCCCTGGTTGCGCCAGGCACCACTGAATGGCCAACTGGCCCAACGTTCGATGATAGCGTTCCGCGATCGGCCTGAGCCTGTCCAACGTCCGCAGATGTCGCTGAAAACGCTCGCCGAGGTAATCCGGGTCGCGCGCCCGGATGCCGTCGAAGGTCGTCGTCGCGTCGAACTTGCCCGTCAGGAGGCCCTTGGCCAGCGGGCTGTAGGCGATGACGCCGATGCGGTGCTCCACGCAGAACGGCAGCAGGTCTTCGACGGCGCGGCGGTGGAGCATCGAGAGCGGCGGCTGCAGCGCGGCGATAGGCCCGTACTCCCGTGCCGCCGCGATCTGCTCGCAACTGAAGTTGGACACGCCGATCGCCCGGACCTTGCCCTGCTCGCGAAGCGTCATCAGGGCCTCCATCGTCTCGAGGATCGGCGTCTGGGGATCCGGCCAGTGCATCTGGTAGAGGTCGATGACGTCGGTCCGCAGCCGGCGCAGGCTGGCGTCGCATTGCTCCAGGACGCTGGCCCCGCGCAGGCATCGTCGCGGCAGCTCGTTGCCCTGTGGAAAGAGCAGCCCGCATTTGGTCGCAAGCACGACCCGTTCGCGCCGCCCGGTCAGCGCCCGCCCGACGATCGTCTCGCTGTGGCCCAGGCCGTAGATGGGTGCGGTGTCGATGAGCGTGACGCCCGCGTCCACCGCCGCCTGGATGGTGGCGATCGACTCGTTGTCGTCCACGTGTCCCCAGGTCTCGCGCGTCGCCCCATGGGCCCAAGTGCCCAGGCCGATGGCGGAGACGCTGATACCGCTGTTGCCCAGGGGCCGCTGCTCCATCGATGAACACACTCCGTGGAGATCAGTGCCGGATTCAGGGTGGAACCGCTCCGCCGCGGCGAACGGCAGAGCGCCGCGCGGGGGACGGGCCGAACCAGCCATGATACCCGGCGCCGGCCCCTGAAACAAGCAACCCACCCGCCACGCGAACACCCGCGCCACGCGAACCCCCGCGCCGCAGGCCCCGCCTCCGCGCAGCCCCCGAGCCACCCGCAAGACCCCCGAGCCCCCGCGCCACCCCACCCGTCCATCCGTCCATCCAGTCCATAAAGTCCATAGAGTCCATCCAGTCCATCCGTCCAAGATCGCCCCGCTTTGTTGATCGCACCCGAACCGAGCACTACGATAGGGTGGCATGAGCGACGTTCTGATCAGCGCCGCGCAGTCCCTCCTGGCACAGTCCGCAGCCCAGGTGGCCGAACCGGGAGCGTTCGACTGGCAGGCGTACGCGATCTGGACCGCCGTGGTGGTCTTCCTGGTGGGTGCCACGCTCATCCTGCTCCGGTACGTCCGCCGGAGCACCATCGAGGCGGAGACGGACGCCGCCGCGCCGCTGTTCGACCTGGGCGAGCTGTGCGAGCTGCGCGACCGCGGCGAGCTGACGCAGGAGCAGTACGAACGACTGAGCGACGCCGCCCTGGCGGCCATCCCGCCCTTGAGCGTGCTGACTGAGCTTCGCGAGCTGCGCGATTCCGGCCGGCTGCGGGTGCCGGATTATGACAAGTTGCGCGCCCGGGCCGTGGAACGCATCAAGACCGGCGACGCCACGGTGGCGAAACCGGCGCCCGCCGAATGAAGCTCAAACCGGCGTTGCGGCGCGGACGATATGTTGACAGGCGGCGGCAGTCGGAACTGCTCAAGCCCTTGATGAAGCCAAGCGAGGTCTGGAATGGCCAGTGCGAAAGGCAATGGCGGCGGCGGATCCGGCCGGCAGCGGCGCGGCAACGCGTGCAGCTTCTGCGGCAAGAGTCAGCGCGACGTCGGGCCGATGGTGGAAGGTCCGGGCGACGTCTACATCTGCAAGAACTGCATCGAGTTGTGCCACAACATCATCCGGCAGGAGGTCCGCAAGACCTCCGGCAACCGCACGGCCATTGGCGAGCCGCGCAAACCGCGCGAGATCTTCGACTACCTGGGCAACTACGTCATCGGCCAGGAGCACGCCAAAAGGGCCTTGAGCGTGGCCGTGTACACCCACTACCAGCGCCTCAACCACTACGACCACGGGGCCGAGGACGACGTCGAACTGGACAAGTCCAACGTCCTGATCATCGGCCCCACCGGCTCCGGTAAGACCTTGCTGGCACGGACGTTGGCACAGTACCTGAACGTCCCGTTCGCCATCGCCGACGCCACCACGCTGACGGAAGCCGGCTACGTCGGCGAAGACGTGGAGAACATCCTGCTGCGCCTCCTTCAGAACGCGGATTTCGACATCGAGCTGGCCCAGCGCGGCATCGTCTACATCGACGAGATCGACAAGATCGGACGCACGTCGCACAACGTCAGCATCACCCGCGACGTGTCGGGCGAGGGCGTCCAGCAGAGCCTGCTGAAGATGCTGGAGGGGACGATTGCCAACATCCCGCCCCAGGGCGGCCGCAAGCACCCCGAGCAGCAGTACATCCAGATGGACACGACCCACGTCCTGTTCATCTGCGGCGGCACCTTCGTCGGGCTGGACGACATCATCCGCCGCCGCCTGGGGCGCGGCTCGATCGGGTTCACCAATGAAACCGAGATGCGCGACGACCCGATCGAGGCCGGCAAGCTCCTGGCCCAGGTGTCGCCCGAGGACCTGGTCGAGTTCGGCATGATCCCGGAGCTGGTCGGGCGTCTGCCGATGATCTCGACGCTGACGCCGCTGGACGTGCCCACGATGGTCCGCATCCTGACGGAACCGCGCAACGCCCTGGTGAAGCAGTATCAGAAGTTCTTCGAGCTGGAGGATTGCACCCTCGAGTTCGCCGCCGAGGCGCTGACGGCGATCGCGGAGCTTGCCCTGGAGCGCGAGACCGGCGCGCGGGCGCTGCGGGCGGTGCTGGAGGAGATCATGCTCGAACCCCTCTTCCACTTATCGGAGCACCGCGGCGAGCAGTTCTCGCTCACCGAGGACGTCGCCCGCGGCAAGGAGCCGCTGCTGCGGACCCGCACCAGACGCCGGCGGGAGTCCGCCTGAGCGCCGTGGTTCGATCCCAGAGCCCCGCCTTTCAAGGCGGGAGTTCTGCCCCCCCAGTGAACTGGCTGTGAATCCGAGCGAGAACAGGTCGCGAAGCGAACTCCCGGCATGATAGCCGGGGCTGTGATTGTTCCGGAGACCTTCGCCACGCGCCCCCGCCCGGCATGAGTGCCGGGGCTCTGATTGCGCAGATCCGGTCAAGGTGCCATAACTCGACGCGCGCCGGGGCGCAACGTGACGCCCGACCGCCGCCGAGCCGACAATACGGTAGCCGTCCAGCGACCCGCCGGACAGCAGCGGCGACGTATATCGTCGCGCGGGATCGATCAGCATGCCCGTTACCGTCATGTGCCCGAACCTCCGCTGCCGCGCCACGCTCAGCGTGCCGGACAAAGTGCGGGGCAAGCGCGTGCGCTGCCCGCAGTGCTCGATCACCTTCCAGGTTCCGGCGTCGGCCAACACCCCCCCGCCCCGCCTGCCGCAGAAGACGGCGCCTCAGCCGGAAGAACAGTAGCGGCCGGCACGGTCGACCCGTTTCCGTGCGGGGCCGCACGGGACCATCGCCCATCGGCGAGCCGGGGCGCACGTCGTCCGCGGACTCAGACGGACGACGGCATCGCGTCTCCCACGGGCATTGTCCCTTCGCCGGGTGCAGGCCCCGGACCGCTTCCCGCGCGCACGTGCCGGCGCACGATCTCGAGCAATCGGTTGCGGTCGAACGGTTTGGTCGCGTAGTCGTTGCACCCCGCGGCCAGGCACCTGCGGCGGTCCTGCTCCATCGCATGCGCCGTCAGGGCGATGATCGGCCCGTCGTATTCGGCGGCGCGGAGCCGCCGAGACGCCTCATAGCCGTCCATCTCCGGCATCTGCACGTCCATCAGGATGACATCGAACGCTTCCCCGCCGCGGGCCGCCGCGAGGGCCTTCTGCAGCGCGATGCGGCCGTTGTCGGCCAACTCCACAGTCGCCCCGGCCTTTCTGAGCAGAAGGCCGATCAGCCGCTGGTTGTCCGGCCCGTCCTCGACCAGCAGAACGCGGCAGCCGTCGAGGCGCACCATCTGCGAGTGCGACGATGACGCGACCGACGTGCCGCTCACGCTCAAGTCGGGATTCTCCAGCAGACGCACCCCGTCCAGACTTCCCGTCGCGAAGGTGACGCGGAACGTGCTGCCCTTGCCCGGCGTGCTCTCGACGGTGACGTCCCCGCCCAGCAGCCCGGCCAGGCGTTTGCTGATGGCCAGTCCCAGCCCCGTACCGCCGAACTGACGCGTCGTGGAAGCGTCCGCCTGCGTGAACGGCTGGAACAGCCTCTGGATCTGCTCGCCAGTCAGGCCGATCCCGGTATCGCGGATCTCGAAGGAGAGCCGTGGCGTGCGATGGGTATCCTGCTCCTGCTTTGCGGGCGGTCCGGCTGGGCCACGTTTCAATGCCTCTCCTGTGCGCGCTGGGGGTCCGTCGAGCACCCGCCCCGTCAAGCGTTCACCGGAGTCGTGCAGCCTCCCGGTCACGTCGATCGCGCCCGTCTCGGTGAACTTGATGGCGTTGCTCACCAGGTTGACCAGGACCTGCCGGATGCGCGTCGGGTCGGACGTGATCGTTTCCGGAATGGGACCGGCAAAGCCGCACCTCAGCGGCAGTTTCTTCGACTCCGCCCGAACCGCCATGAGCGACCGCACGTCGGCCAGCAGTTGCACCGGCGAACAGGCCACCTGTTCCACCTCCACCCGTCCTGCCTCGATTTTGGAGAAGTCGAGGATGTCGTTGATGATCTGGAGCAACAGGTGGGCGTTCCGGGAGATCGTCGCGACGTGCTCGGGGAGCTGCCCGCTGCCGTATTCACATTGATGAGAACAGCGGTGACTGACGCCGTCGGCGACCTGCTCGATGTATCCGAGGATCGCCGTCATGGGCGTGCGGATCTCGTGGCTCATGTTCGCCAGGAACTCGCTCTTGGCGCGGCTGGCCTGCTCGGCGGCCTGGGTGGCGCGACGAAGCGAATCGATCCGCTCGACGTTGGCGAGGGCGGCGCTGCCGATCTTGGCCAGGATCTCGGTGGTCTCGAGGACGTGGTCGGGCTGGTCTTTTCTCGAGAACATGGCCATGACGCCCATGACCCGACCTTCGTGCAACAGAGGCAGGCCGACGAACGAACGGAGGCCGTGCTCGGCGGCCCACTGGCGATCATGGACGCGCTCGTCGCTTACGACATCGTGCGAGATCGTCTTACCGCTGCCCTGGGCGATCAGTCCGATCTTGAACGCGCCGATCGGAACGCGCCGATGGGGCCCGTCGACGTGGGTATAGAATCCGGCGCTGGCCACCAGGTGGAGACACTCCTCTTTCGTGGGGCACTGGCGGGCGTGGGCGCATTCGTTACAGAGGTCACCCGGCCGCCGCAGCCATACCCGGGCGAAGTACGCGTCGAATCGGCGGACCAGAACGTCAGTCAGGAGCCGTGCCACGTCCTCGGTCGTCCGGCAGGCGAAGATCGCGACGTGGTTTTCGTTGAGGAGCATGAGGTCGCCGTTAACGGCCTGCGCCGCGCGTGCCAACTCCTCCGCCTGCCGGGCCTGCGGCCGGATGGCCAGCAACCAGGTCAACACCAGGGTCGACAACAGCAGCAGTCCCAGCCCGCGCCCCAGGCGCTTCATCGCGGCCACGCCGCTGGGGTCGTTGGTCGCGACGGCCCTGTTCAGCGCATCCAGCCGCTCGACCGCTGTGGATCGCGCTGCCAGAAGTTCTTCCAGCGCCGTCCGGTCGGTCTGCGCCTGGTCGATCGCGCGACCCATCGTCCGTCCGGCGATCAGCACTCGCTGGATCGCAGTCAGCGCTTCACTCCAGCGGGCGGCGATTTCCGGATGCCCGGAGAAGCCGACGTCGTCGCCCCGCAGTCGGTGTAGCACGTCCGCGCCCGCCTCATACCTGGCCAACGCCGCGGCGAACGCGCTCTGCCGGGCGGGAGACGGATCCAGGGTGTGCATGGCCGCGGCCACGCTCAGGTCCTGGCCGCACATCCGCTGCCGGCCGATCGTGTCCACCAGCTCGGCTTTCCGCCCGTTCGTCCGGGCGGCGCGTTCCAGCGCCACGGCGCCGCCGACCGCCAGCAACGCGATACAGGTCAGTCCCGCGACAGCCGCGCGACGCACGCGCCGGATGGACAGTACCGTCTCCGCGGGGGCTGCCGCCTTCGCCGCCGCCCGGCGGCGGGAGAAACGCCACCACAGCAGCGGCCCGGCGGTCACGGTGAGCAGAATGGCGTTCGCCAGGGCCTCGACCCACGCCGATGCTCCCGGCAGGATCACGGGGACCAGGACCACGATCGCCAGTTCGCACCCGCCCAGGATCGCGAGGGTCGGGCGGAGCAGTCCGGTTGGGATTCGAGTCTTACTCACGGGAAGTCGCCGCCGGCGCCAGCCCGGACAGGCGTCCCCGGTGCGTCGGGCGGGTAAGGCGCCGGGACCCCGCGCGGTACCATCGCGGACGCGCCGAATCTGCGCTCGCCCGGACGATAATCTGCAAGTTGCCGCTATGAGGATGATCGGCTGGCTTTGATCCGGCCTTTGCCTGGAGGCTGAAAACCGCTCGGAAGCGGCCGCCCGCGGGCCCTGCACTTCCAGCCAGTCAGGCCCTGGTGCGGTCTGGAACCGCGCCCGGGGTCTGGCTATTCCTGCCGGGGCGACTCGCGGTTGCCGCCGCCTACGGCCGGCACCGGGTCACGTCGCACCGCAGCCAGCAGTCGTCGACGCACACGCGATGCCGTCGGGCGGCCGGGCCGTGCCAGAATACGCGGGCGCGGCCATGGTTGTCGATCTGCGCCCGCCGGCGGTCGACGCCGTTGAGCGTCAGGTAAACCGGCGCCCGCCGCGGAAGCGACGATTGGATTCGGGCTTCGATCCCAGGCACGCCGTCGAAGGTTCGGCAGCGCGCCCTGACGCGGTGAATGTCCCCGCATTCGACGACGCCGTCACCCCGCACGAACACCAACTCGCTGCGCACATCGGCGATCGCGACGAAGGGTGAGTCGATATACTCACCCGTCAGACCATCGATGCGATCGATGACGGATCCGTGTCCTACATACAGATTACCATCGGGGCCGAATCTCAGATAGCCGGGATCTACTCCTTCGGAAAAGACGCGTAGCCACTCCGAGTGGACGCTATACCGGAGGATCCCCGGCCGGCTGCCGCTGACGCTGACATACAGTCTGCCATCCAGCCCCGGTTCGATCGACGCGGCCGAATCCAGATGGAACTCCCTCATCAGCCTGCCGGTGAGTCCATCGAACCGCACCATCCATGGCCCGTTGTAATAACGGATCAGCGCGTAGATGTCGCCATCGGTCCCGAATGCGAAGTCGATGATCCGAGTATCGCCACCGCGTTTCACGAAGACGTCGATAAACTGCCCCGATCGACCGTCAAATCGCCGGATCTCATCGTCTTCCGCGGCATACAGCAGACCGCCACGAAACAGCAGCGAGTGCACATCGAGCGGAGCATCGGGAATGAAGACCTCAATGAATGCCCCCGTGCGACCCTCGTAGCGGAGAATGCCGCGGTCGCTGGCAACCAGCACATTGCCGTCGGGATCCAGCGCAATCGACCTGAAGTCATTCGGGTCCAGACCCGGCGGTTGATCGAATCGAAACGGCCGGCCTCCGAGCTGCCCGTCAAACCGGTCAATCGACGGCTCATGGACGCGAACTACGAGCAGGTCGATTCCCAGGTTCTCGCACTCGTCCGGGACGTTGTTCTTGTTCAGGTCGAATGACGTCCCGGCGCGGATCTCACATTCGTCGGGCACGTCGTTGTCGTTGCAGTCCGGGGAGCGCTGGAAGGCGATGTCGCACCGGTCCGGTACTGCGTTGCGGTTGCAGTCGTCCGATCGGCCCTCGGCAATGTCGCAGGAGTCGAGGGTTCCGTTCCAGTCGCAGTCGGCGTCCTGCCCCGCGGCAAGCTCACAACTGTCGGCGATCAGGTTTCCATTGCAGTCCTTTTCGCACTCGTCGGGCACGCCGTTGTGCCCGCAGTCCGCGCTGACGCCCCGGGCAACGTCGCAACTGTCCGCAATCCGGTTGCCGTTGCAGTCCGCCTCACACTCGTCGGGGATGCCGTTGCCGGTGCAATCCTCCGAACGGCCGATGGCGATATCGGTGCCGTCCGGCACCTGGTTGCCGTTGCAATCGAACTCGTCGATGCGCACGAAGTAAACGTCCTGCTCGCCGTTGAACGTCGCGGCGTAGGCGACGTTGACGCCCGCGTCATCGGACACGGCGTCGATGTAGTCGCCGAGCTTGCCGCTGCCGTAAGGATGCCCGATCTGGCTGTCGAAGACGGGGCTGACGGCTACGTTCCTCGACCAGGTGCGCCCGCCGTCAACCGACGATGAGTGGAAGAGCTGTGACAGATTGGACACCTGTTTCTCACGCGTGTCGTACCACACTGCGTCGAGGCGAGCGTTGGGCGCCAGCGTCAGTGTTCCGAACCACTGCCAGGCTTGCTCGCCCGGCGGATCGTCGTTGACGAGCACGCCCGGGCTCCAGTCGTTGCCCTCCAGCCGCCGCCAAACCATCAGATCCATGGGATCGTTCGCGTCCTCGCGGGCCAGCACGTGCGCGAGCATGTACGCGTACCCGCGGAACGGGCCTTCCGGTCTGCTCGGCGCAATCCACGACTGCCCGTAGCTCCCAATCGGTCGATTGGGGTCGCGCCGGAACGCCGCCCGCGGCGCGTCGCTCGGCGTGCTCCGAGGCGAGAGCATGGGTTGTCGGTTGCGGTCCGGCGCACCCGCACTGCGCCAGGCCGAGGTGCCTGCCGCGACATACAGCGTCCCGTCCGCTCCGACGTCAAGGGCCTGCGAGAGCACGCCGCCCCATTCCGGTCCGAACGACTTTCCCCCGTCCGTCGAACGAATCAGCGCCCTGCCCCAACCAATGTAGCCGAATCCTCGCCCCGGACCATCTGTTCTGTCGACCGCCATCCACGGCTTGTCGCGAATCTCCGGCGCGACCCGCAAGTATTCCCATTTGGCGCCGCCGTTGTACGATTTGAAAAGACGCATCTCCTCATCATTGATGCTGAGGTAGTAGAGCACGCCGTCCGGGTCACTGCGCAGCACCGGGTCGGAGCCGAATACGCCGGGCGTCAGCGAACCGGGGAACGTCCAGGTCTTTCCGCCGTCGCGGGTGTATCCATACCCCGCCTGGCGGAAGGGTGATTCGACCGCGTCGAACTGCCGCCAGCCGATGGCCATGCGGCTGGGGTCGGTCGGATCAACGGCGATTGACGGCTCGTTGGCCGCATCGCCGAGGATGTTGCGGCCCAGGTGGTCCACGTTCACCTGCACGCTCGGAAAAGGCCCGAACGACATCGAGTCGATGCGCGGCTGCGAGAACTCGACCCGCGCCGGCCGCACCCAGACGGCGGTGGGTCCGACGCGCTCGTCATGGATCGGGTCGGCCGAGCCGAGCTTCACTCCATCCTGCGCCGCTGCCGCCGCGGCGTGCAGGGCTGCCGCCGCTACGGCTGTCCAATCTCGATGTGACATGTCCAGCCTCCCCACTACCGGCCCAGTCGCGTAGACGACCGCGGTCATGGTAGACCTGCCCAGGTGTCCGGTGAAGCGTCAAGTGCCCTCTCGGCGTGAATCCACAGCCAGCGCAGTGCAGACCAGCGCGTAAGCAGCATCGGCGTCAAGCCCATCGGCGCACGGCCGGCGCCGCACCCGCCGGCGGCGAGTCCCGGTTCGTCCGAAACTCAACCGCGGAGCCGGTGGATATCCCGTCGCATCTGGCCCGCGTGCGCGGGGCTGGGGACGGCGTCCGGCGCATGAAAGCGGGGCGACCGTCGAACGGCGCGCCCCGCGATCACGCTCTCGCTGCCGGATTCAATCGTCGCATTCGACGCGGCGGTTCACGTCGCACTCCACGATGGAGACGGTGTAGTCGTCGTCATCGCCGTCCACCCGCACCTTGAGCTTGCCCCTGCCGCGGTCGTCGAGCGTCACGGGGAAGTCCTGCTGGTAACCGTCGTCGCCGGTGATGCGCACGGTCACGTTCGCGCCGGGCACGCCCGCTTTGATTCGGACGTGGATCACGTCAACGTCCCGGTCGCCGTCGCGTTCACGGCATTTGGCCTTCAGCTTCTCCTCTCCGCTGCACTCGCCAGCCACCGACGGGGCTGCGGCCGTGACCGCCACCGCCAGGCCCAGAATGAACGTCATCAAACTTCGCACGGACATGTCAACCTCCTAAAAAGGGCTGCTCCAGTGAACCGAATCGCGCCTCGCGTCCGCGCGGGCGCTGCCGTCGCCCGTTACTTGAACCGCTTGCCCCTGGCCGTATCCGTTTCGTAGACGTTTTTGCACCCCTCGGTGCCGAACTCGGACTCGCCGTTGCGGCCCGGGTTGGGCGAGCCGGCCTCCTGCTTGGTGTTCTTGTCGTTCCACAGGTAATTCTGCGGGTCTTTCTCCCCGCCCTTGATCGCCTCGAAGTGGAAGTACTTCAGCGCGCGAAGATCATCCTGCGAGAACCCGATGGCGCCGTAATCGAGGGCGAACTCGACGCGGGTGTCGTCCGAGGGATCCAGCCGCACCCACAGCACGCGGCCTCCACCATCGATCCGCCCGTCCGAGATGAACGCCTTGTCATAGCCGTTCATCCCGTCTTCCTCGTCGGGGTTGTCCGACTTGGTGACCTTCAGCCCGGTCGGCCCCTCGTCGGCGGCGCCGCCCACGTCGCCGTCGGTATCGCGATAGCCGAACGTGCCGATGGGGCCGAAGCGGGTGTTAGGCTCGTTCTTGACCTCCGGCTGGTCGGCGACGATCAGCACGCCGTAGCGGCCGTCCTTGTCGGTGCTGATGCGGAAGCCATAGCGCTCGATCATCCCCTTCTCGTCGCGGTCCCCGTCGCTGTTGAGATGGTCGCGCCCGGCCAGATCGATCTGCACGTACAGGTACTGATCGTCGAAGCCCGCCCGCACGCGGTTGATGTCGAGATACTCGAAGTACTCGACGGCGCCGAAACGTCCCCTCGTCGAATAGAAGGTCTGCGTCATCGGCCGCTCGTAGCGGTCGATCTGGTAACGGTCGCAGTTGGCGTCCACGTCCCAGTAAAACCGACCGTCGTCGCCGACGAACCGGTTGTCGCTGGTGTCGCAGTCCTTGGCCTTCATGAAGTAGACCGGGTCGCCCGGCTGCGCCTGCGCCGCCGAAGCGGCCACCAGGCACGCAGCCAGACCGGCCGCCGCGAAGGCGCCGCGAACTCCTCGCACTTTCCACCATTCCATTGCACTGACTCCTCGCAGAGTTGAGTTTTCCGGGACGGTGACGGGCACCGCGCCGCGCCTGACGTCCGACCCGCGGATTTGAGCCGCCACGTCGGCGACGCCCGCCCTTGGGCAAGGGCCGTGCCCCGTGTAAGAACCGGCTTGGCGACCTCAACGACGCGGGTTCAGGCCGAGGTCTGGTTCGTCAGTCCGGATCCTGCGCCCGGATTGTGGACAACCGGTCCAGATTCTGGACCCAGTATACGTGGCACCGGCATCCTGCGGGTGGCGCCTGAATCGTGTCACCGGCTTCCGGGGAGCCGCGGGCTTCAGCCCGCGCGGATTCACCGGGCTGGCTGCAAACCCGGTTAAGCGCGAGGCATTCCCTCCGGCGATCAGCGAGTCAGTGCTACTCTCATCCTCTGGATCATTGCAATCCGGCAGGTCCGCGCGGGCTGAAGCCCGCGGCTCGCTGAAGACACCGGTTGCAAACCGGTGCCACACCGAGGGGCTCAGCGCACGTCAAACGGCCCGAGGCCGTACTGCTTGATCTTCTGATAGAGCGAACTTCGGGCGATACCGAGTCGGGCGGCCGCGCGCTCGACGCGCCCGCCCTCCTCCTTCAATACGCGCTCGATGTGAAGCCGCTGAAGTTCCTCCAGGCTCAGCGCCGAGTCGTAGCCTGCACCGTCGGCCTTGCCAGCGCCGCGGGCCCTGCCGTCGCGATGCCCTTCCGCCTCGCCGTCGCCAGCGCCTTCCGCCATGCCGTCGCCGGCGCCCGCGGGCTTGGAGGCGACGGCGCTTCCAGGCCTGGCGTCGCCGGCGAGCCCCCCCGCGTTCCGCGCGGCCTGCGATTCGGCTTCGTTCGCGGCCGGACCCGCCTCCAGCCGCAGGTCCGATGGACGAAGGACCCCTGTCCCGTTCAAGAGCAATGCCCGCTCCAGCACGTTGCGCAACTCGCGCACGTTGCCCGGCCAGGGATAGCGCGTCAGTTTGTCGAGGGCCTGCGGCGACGGCTCGACGCGCGGCCGACCCAGGTCGTCGGCGAGGCGGTCCAGGATCCGGCCCGCCAGCGCCGGGATGTCCTCGCTGCGCTGCCGAAGCGGCGGAACGACCAGTTCCAGCATGTTGATCCGGAAGTACAGGTCGCTCCGGAAGCGCTTCTCGCGCACAAGTTGAGCCAGGTCCTGGTTGGTGGCTGCGATCAGGCGAACGTCCACGCGGCGATCGTGTACCTCCCCCACGCGCCGGAAGCGCTTCTCCTCCAGCACCGTCAGCAACTTCGGCTGGATCAGCACGTCCAAGTCGCCGATCTCGTCGAGAAACACGGTGCCGCCGTCTCCCACCTCCAGCAGGCCCGGCTTGGCGGCGACCGCGCCGGTGAACGCGCCCTTCTGATGACCGAAGAGTTCACTCTCGAGCAGATCGCGCGAGAGGCCGGCGCAGTTGAGGTCGACGAAGGGCTCGTCGGCGCGGGGGCCGCGGGCGTGGAGCCACCGGGCCAGCACGCCCTTGCCTGTGCCCGTCTCCCCGCGGATGAGGACCGAACTGCTCGAATCGAGCACGCGGGCGGCCTCGTCCCGCAGGCGGCGGATCGCGGCGCTGTCGCCGACAAAGGGATCGAGCCGGCCGGCGCGGTCATCGCGGCGCTGGTGGGCCAAGCTGCGCCGCCGGGCGCGGGACTTTTCGATCTCGCGCTCCACAATGACCAGCAGAGACGACAGGTCCACAGGCTTGGTCAGGAACTGATCGGCGCCTTCCTTGACCGCCCGCACTGCCAGGTCGATCGACCCATGCGCCGTCAGGATCAGCACCGGGACCCCGGCGTCCGTTTCCTTCAGCCAGGCAAGAAGCTCCAGCGAATCGCCGTCGGGGAGCAGGTAGTCGAGAACCACGGCGTCCGGACGGTTGCCGTGGAAGGACTCGCGGGCGGTGCGGCGGTCCCCGGCTTCGAACACCTCGAAACCACTCGACTCCAGAAAATCGCGCACGCCGAACCGCACGGCGGGTTCGTCATCGACCAGCAGCACTCGGCGGGAACGAGTCAAGGAACGGCACCCTGTGTCTGCTGCGGGGACGCGGCCCGGGCAGCCCCACCGTCGAGCGGAAGACGCACCGTCATCACCGCCCCCCCGGCGTCGCGATTGGAGGCTCGAACCGAGCCGCCGTGGTGCTGGATTATCCGCTCGACGACCGCCAGTCCCAGCCCCGTTCCACCCGGCCGCCGGGTGAAGAACGGCTCGAAAACCCGCCCCAGCTCTTCCGGGTTGAAACCGGGACCACCGTCTTCCACGCGAATCTCCAGTTCCCTGGTCGCGTCTCCTTCGGCCGGCGCCGCGGTGACGCGAACGGTTCCGCCTTCGGGCGCGTGCTGCACGGCGTTGTCGACGAGATTCTCTATCGCGCGAACGAGACGACGCCGATCCATCTTGACCGCGGGAAGCGCGTCGTCAACGCAGACCTCGACGCCGACGCTGCGTGTCTTTGCCTGCGGCCGGCAACTGGTGACCGCCTCGTGCAGGACCGGCCCGACGTGGCCGCGCTCCGGGTCTCCCGCCGCTCCGCGGCCGTACTCCATCAGTTCATTCATCAGCGCCGCCACCCGCCCGGTCTGCTCGCGCAGCACGGCCAGGTAGCGCCCGTACTCGGCGCGATCCCCAAGTCGCGCCTCCATCGCGTCGAGGACCGACGTGATGGCGAATATCGGATTGCGGACCTGATGCGCGACGCCCGCGACCAGGCCGCCCATCGCCGAGAGCAGCTCCGCCTTCCGCAGCGACTCCTCCAGCCGCGTTCGCTCGGCCTCGGCCGCGGCGCGGTCGCGCATCTCCTGTTCCAGCGCGACCAGGCTGTCTTTCAGTTGGCCTTCGCGCTCCTCGAGCGCCTTTTTGGACACCAGAGTGTCTTGCAGACGGGCGACCATGCGATTGAAGGACTGCGCCAGATCGGCGAACTCGTCGTGGCCGGCCGCAATCAGTCGATAAGCCAGATCGCCGCGGCTGACCTCCTCCGCGCCGCGGGCCAGCGACTGGAGCGGCCGCGTGACGCGGCGGGTCAGGCCCATCGCGGTCAGCGCTGCCAGGGCGGCGAATACAGGGATCAGCAGCCGCATCCGTCCCAGGACGGTCGCGGTGGCGGCATCGGCGGCCCGCCGCGGCTGGCGCACCAGTTCCGCCGCCAGCGGCTGCACCTGATCGTCGAGAAGGTCATCCAACTCCTCCCGCATGGCCAGAAAGCCGACGGTCTGCTCTCGAAGGGCCTCTTCCGCGCTCAAGACGCGTTCGATCAGCGACGACAGATACTCGTAACGAGCGTCCAACTCATCGACCGCAGCACGCTCCGGGTTCCCCCACGACAGGCCGGGCAGACTCTTCACCCGGGCGCGGCACGTGTCCATGCGCACGGTCCACTTGCTCGATCGGCGCGGCTGGAGCTTTTCCATGGCGGCCTGGACTTCTTCCGCGTTACGGGCAAGCTGAAAACCGACTTCGTCGCGGCGAAGCCAGCCGTACGCCGCCAGCGACATCCCCACTTCCGCGAGGTCGGCTTCGATCGAGTTGAGCGCCTCGAGCTTGACGGCGTCGGCCGACCGGGCGGGGTCCAGCTTCGGTTGCAGCGTCTCGTCGATCAGTGCGTCCATCGCTTCCAGTTCGGCCAGCGTCCGGTTGAAATCCTGGGCCTGGTCGTCGCGCAGCGTCTTGAGTTCCTGCCCCGCCGCGCGGAACCGCCGGAACAACGCCCCGATCGCGCGCGCCAGTTCGCGCTCGCGCGGCGTCGTGGCCAGCCGCTCGTAGTCCGCGTGGAACCGCAGGAAATCGGTCTCGTTGTCCGCGACCAGCTCGCGGAACATCGGCGTCGGCGCGCTGAGGTAGCTCATCGTCCCCAGCGCCACGCCCTTGACGTTGATCTCCATCTCGTGCGTGGCCGACTTGACCGGCTCGTGGACGTCGGCCAGACTGCGCACTTCGCGCCGCACCTGGGTCAGCCCGACGTAGGCTGCGGCTATGGCAGCGCAGCCCAGTCCCACGATAAACGTACACCCGATCGCGATCTTGCAGCCGATGGTCATTCGCATGATGGGGCGGCTCCGAACAGTTCGCTCCGCGTTCGGACCTCGGGGTCGTCTCGGATCGCGACGGGAAGCGAGATGGGCGAACCATGAGTTCCGTCGCTGCCAGACGGTTCCCCCCACTCCACGCCCGGAGTCTGTTTCGGCATCATAGTCGCCGGTCCGGTGACAGGGAAACCGGCGAAGCTGGACCCGCGAGGAACCCACCGGCAGAAGGCCCGCAGTCCACGGCGCTGTCGCGCCGAGGTCACGCGCGCCGCGACCCGACCGCGCCCGTTCCTCACCCCAGCCCCGAGCGGATGCACAGCGCCGCCCGCACCCATTCGTCCGGCAGCTCGATGTCCGCGTGCTGGCGGGCCGCTTCGGTAAGATACCGCTCGGCGTCGGCGCGGCTCTCGCCCCACTCGATGAGCAGCGCCAGGGCGTCTTTCTGGGCCGAGGTGAACTCTGCGACCACCGCCGGCCCCCCCCCGGCGTGCGCGGCGACGATGTCTTTGAGCTTGCCCTTCAGATCGACGACGATCTGCTGCGCCGCCCGCGTGCCGATGCCCTTGAGCCTGGCCAGCGTCTTGACGTCGCCTTCCCGGATCCACGCCGCCACCCGCTGCGGCGGCTCGGAGAGCGCCTTGAGCGCCTTGCGGACGCCGATGCCCTTGACGCCGATGAACCGCTTGAAAAAGCGGCGGTCTTCCGGCGACGGAAAGCCGATCAGCAGCGGCGTCAGGTTGCCGCCCTGCGAACTGCCCTCGTACACTTCGAACGTGTGCAGCACGACCTGTCGCCCGTGCTCGGCCGCCATCCGCCCGACCATGTACGCAGGCGTCATCACCTCCCAGGCCAGGCCGTCGCGCTCGAGCACCACTGACTCCTCGGACACTTCCACCAGAGTGCCGGCCATGCGGACGATCATGCGATGCGTTCTCCGCAGTGCCCGGCCGCGCCGCACAGGGCGATGGCCAGCGCGTCGGCTACGTCCGGCGGCTCAGGGATGTCGGAAAGACCGAGCGTGAGCTGCACCGCCCGCTGGACGCGCTCCTTCGATGCGTGGCCGTTGCCGGTCAGGTGTTTCTTCACGTGGGTCGCCGGAAGCTCCGCCACTTCGATGCCCCGCCGCCCGGCGGCACACAGGATGACCCCGCGGGCGTGGCCCATGATGATGGCCGTGCGCGGGTGCTTGTAATGGGCATAGAGCTTCTCCACCGCCAGCACGTCCGGCTTGTGCTCCTCCAGCAGGCTTGACACGTCGCGTTCGAGCTGCGCCAGCCTCGTCGGCAGGTCCAGCGATTCATCCGTGCGGCACACGCCGGCGTCAACGACGACCATACCGAATTCGGCCGCGTCGAGCACGGCATAGCCGGTCACGCCCAGGCCCGGATCGATCCCACAGGTGCGGAAGGGCTTATTCATCGTTTCCGCCCGCGGAACGCCTCCGAAGATCGGCCAGCGGACCGGCCAGCTCCGCGTGTCCTCGGGCGTGCAGCAGTTCTTCATAAAGATCGACATGGCAGGCAACCACGGCCGCGATATCGCCGTCGTTGTCCGCGTCCACAAGCTGCCGGACCCGCTCCAACGCGGCCTCGGCGCCCTCCGCCCGGCCGGTTTCGGCAAGGCTCGCCGCCCACCACACCAGGGCCGCCGCCTGATCGGCGCCGCCGGGCTCGAGCGTCTCCCACGTCTGCACTGCCCGTTCCAGCAGCTTCGCGGCGTCCGCCGGTTTCCCCTGCCCCATCGCCACGGCCGCCCGCGCCAGCAGCGCGTCGGCGAAATCCGCCGGGTCGGCCCCAGCGTCGGATTCCGCCATGCTCAGGGCCTCGTCGGCGGTGCGGGCGGCGTCGTTGAGCCTTCCCAATCGCCGCTGGACCCCGGCCAGCAGGATCAGGATCCGCTCGTCGCTGACTTCGCGGGCGCCCTCCAGCGCCCGATTGCGCTGCAGCGCCTGGCGCAGACTGGATTCCGCCCGGTCGAGCTTGCCGAGTTCGACGTACACGTCGCCAAGGCTGTAATACGTGGCGACTGCGTACGGGCTGGCGTCGTCGGGCAGGCCGTCCCAGATTCTCACCGCCGCCTCCAGTTGCCGCAACGCTTCATCGAAATCGCCCAGCTTCAGCAGGGCGTAGGCGAAGTTGGTGTGGACGATGGCGATGTACGGGTGGTCGCGCAGCACGGCCGGCACGTCGGCCAGGGTGCGCATCAGCAGCCGCCGGCCGGAATCGGCGTCGCCGGTGGACAAACGAATCAGCCCGACGTTGTTGCGGCAGTTGATCAGGACCAGATGGCCGGCGTCGAGGGAGCGTTCGCAGATGTTCAGCGCCTCCTCATAGTGGTCGCGCGCCCGCCGGTCGTGATCGCCGGCCGGATCCAGGTCGCCCAGCGTCTCCTCCAGCACGCCCAGGGTGTTCAGCGCGCGCACCACGTGCAGCGCCGCGACGTCGCCCTGCGCCCGGTACAGGTCCAGCGCCTCGCCGGCCAGCGCCGTGGCCGCCTCGAAATCCGGCGCCTCGCGGGTCATCATCTCCCGGTTCGCTTCCGCCATGGCCAGATCGAGCAGCACGTCCGCCACCGCGCCTGGGGGGGGGTCGTCCATCCCGCGGTAGATGCCCAGCGCCTCCCGCAGGGCGGTGGCGGCCGCGGCGCCGTCCTGCGCCCAGTTGTACATCCGCCCCAGCCGCAGCAGCGCGTCCGCCACGTCGGGATGATCCGGCCCCAGTTCGCGGCGCCGAATATCCAGGGCTTCCTGCAAGTCCGCGGCGGCGGTCTGCAGCTTGCCCAGGTCGTTGTAGACGCTTCCGATGGCGGCCAGCAGCGAGGCCCGCACCAGTGGATCGTCGGTCAGCCCCTTCTCCAGCCGGCCCGCGGCGTAATCGACGGCGTCCAGGATCGACACGTTCCCCGACGACATCTTGGGCAGGTTGAACGCGCTTCCGAACGACAGCATGTCCTCCATGAACCGGGCGACGCGGGCCGATTTCTCCGCATGGCGATCGGCCCGCTCCCGCTCCCGCTCGGCGCGGGCGTACATGACGGACGTGGCGATCGCCGACGCCACGGATATCACCAGGATCACCGCCACCACCGCCACCGGCGTGCGATGACGCTTGAGGTTCTTGGACAGCACGTACCAACTGCTGTCGCGCTTGGCGTCGATCGGCTCGCCGCGCAGGTAGCGTTCGACGTCGGCGCTGAGCGCGTCGGCGGTGGGGTAGCGCCGGTCGCGGTCCTTCGACAGCGCCTTGAGCACGATCGTGTCCACTTCGTCGTTGATCGGCTCGTGGACGCGGTCGATGCCGGAATCGCCGCGGCGGGCGGCGACGCTGTGGCTGGGGGGGGCCGGGTCGGCGTCGGTGATCGCCTTCAGCACCTCCATCATGGACCCCTCGGACGGGTGCGGCCGGGCGCCGGTGAGCATCTCGTAGAGGATCACACCCAGGGCGTACACGTCCGTGCGCGTGTCGATCAGGGCCGGGTCGCCGCGGAGCTGCTCCGGGGCGGCATACGCCAGCGTCCCCATGAACTCGCCGGTCATGGTCATGGGCGCTTCGCCGCCCCCCCCCGGCGTCTTGGCCAGGCCGAAGTCGACGACGTGCGGCTCGCCCTCGGCGTCGATGAGGACGTTGCCGGGCTTGAGGTCGCGATGGGTCACGCCGCGCTGATGGGCGTGGCTGACGCCGGCGCAGATCTTGCGGAACAGCGTCAGCCGGTCATTCAGGTGCGCCCCCACCGCCTTGCCCCCCCCCTTGCCGGCCAGGTGCCGGTCCAGCGGCACGCCGTGGACGTACTCCATGGCGAAGTACTGCCGCCCGTCCGGCGTCTCACCGCTCTCGTACAGCGTGACGATGTTGGGGTGCTGCAAGTGGGCGACCAGCTCGATCTCGCGTTCGAACCGCCGCCGCTGCCGCGGCGACGCGAACGCCCCCTCCGCCAGCACCTTGAGCGCGACCGTGCGGTGCGTCTTCCGCTGAATGGCCTTGTAGACGATGCCCTGCCCCCCGCGGTGGATTTCGCCGAGAATGTCGAATCCCTCGACCGTCTCGCGCGGCGGCGCCTGCGTCACCGGGATGACCGCGGTGGAACCGAACTCCGCGATGAAGGCGTTGTTCCGGCGGACGCGCTCGAGGCCCGCCTGGCAGGTCGGGCACGACTCGAGGTGCTCCACCACCGCGGGATCGAGCCGCTCGCCCGCGACGTAGCGTTCGATCTGTTCGAGTGTGCAGCAGTTCGCCATGTCTACTCGATCTCGTACGCCGCGCCGAGCACGTCGCGGATCTTGCGAAGCCGTTCGATGGCCCGGTTCTTGGCGACATAGACGTCGTTGACGGTCATTCCCAGTTCCGCCGCCACCTCGGCGGCGCTGCGCTGCTCCAGCGCCACCATCTCGAACGCCCGGACGGTCTTCGGATCCATGCGCGAGCGCTCGCGCAGCTCCTCCAGGCTGCGGCGCACGACCGCCTGCCGCACCTCCTCCTCCCAGATCGCCCCCAGCGCGGCGTCATCGGGGGGGGCTTCCTCGAAGGCGGACTCGCCGCGCACCTGCCGCCGCCGCGCCTGGCTGCGCTTAAGGTCGGCGATGCGGAACTTCGCGATCGCGATGATCCAGCTTCTCAGACGGCCGCGGGTGCGGTCGTATTGCCCCGCCTGATACGCGCTGAGAAACTGCGTCATCGTTTCCTGGGCCACGTCGGCGGCGTCCGCCTCGTCGAGTCCCAGCTTGCGGGCGAAGGCGACGATGATGGGACGGTAGCGGGCGTCGCACTCCCGCCACGCGTCCTGATTCTGGCGGTCGTGCAGAGCCTCCAGGAGCTGACTGGTCGTGGTGTTGGGGCTGATCATCTCCGACCCCTCGGCGTGAGCGCACAGCCTACGACCCGCGTCGCGCCATCGCAAGCGTGGCCTGCCGTCGGTGGAAGCGTCTGGCGGCGCGCCGCTCGCTCGACGGTGACTTGATCGCTCGCGCCCTGTGGCCGATAACCATCGGAGGACGACAGTCGCGTGCCGGAACCAGCCGAACAGCCCATGGATGACGCCCCCCTCGGCGAGCGTGCGGAGGACGAGCTGGATCTGCTGTTGGCGGCCGCCGCGGACCTGGCGGACGAGATTTCGCAGGAAATCGGCGAAGCGGAAGCGAGAGACGGGCTGAGCGAAGCAGACGCGGCGTTTCTGGCCTCTCCCACCGCGCCGGCCGTCGGCCTCGACGAGCAACTCGCCCGGCTGGAGAGTCTCGCGAAGGCCACTCAGCGGGAGATCGGGCAGGCGGGCCCGCCCTCGCCCGCGCTCGACGGGCCGGCCGGCGGAAGCCTCTCGTCCAGCGCCCGGTCGGTCGCCGGCGCACCGCTCCCATCCGGGGTCGTGCCGCCGGCGGCACCGATGCCGCCCACCCCCGTCGCGCTGACCCGAGGCGTCAGTCCAGCGGATCACTGTGACGCGGGCGTTGCCTCACCGGAGGGCGATGACCACCCGGGATCGCTGCCCGACATCGTCGTGCGTGGAGTCCGCAGACCCAGAATGGACGAAGACTTCAGAATCCCCCGCGTCCGCCCGGACGGCAGCGGCGTCGAAGACGATCTGGATTCGGCTCTCGCCGAGTTGGCCGAGCAGCCGCCGTCCGCCCGGGGCCTGGGGGACTTCATGGATGAGCTTCAATCCCCCTCCCCGCACGCCCCGCGGGAACCCTCCATCGAGCCGGGAATCACCGACGGCGACGGTCTGGGCTCAGACGACGATCTGTGTGGAATCGGGCCGGGGGCAGCGCCGGTGTCGGAAGATGACCTGACTGGTCCTTCCGCCGGAGCGCCGCTGGACGCCTTTGGAGCACCGCCTCCTCGAGGGGGCGTGCGTTCGGTCAAGGTCCACTCGGCCGCTGCGGCGAGCGCAGCGGATGGCGCCATGGCCGCCGGGGCGCCGCGATCGACCCTGCCTCCGACGGATGGAGATACGGGCGGCGCCGCACGCGATGCCGACGAGAGCAACCCCGGCGTCGATCTGACGGCACGCATCGCGGCCGGCGCGTGGCGCGCCCTGCGCCGCGTCCCCGGCGTCACTCTGGCGGGCCGGTGGTCGTTGCCGTTCGCGTCGGGCGTCGTCCACCTTCTCGAGCTGGTCGACCGGCCGGCCCGGCGCATCGATGCCAGGCTTAAAACGCTGCTGGGCTGGGCCGGCATCGCCACTTCCGTGATCGCCCTGATGACCGCGATCTGGAGCCTGCTCCGCTGAACGCCGCGCCCCAGGGTGCGTGACGCAATCGCCACCTCCTCTGAGCGAGCCGCGTGGCTTTGGCCCCAATGCGGTTCACCTACGGATCACAACTGACTGTCGGAACGGCTTTTCCGGTTGCGGGGGACGGCAGTGCTCGGGTCGTTTCCTGGCGGATTTGGACATCTTGTTCTTGACCGCGCGGGGGTTCGTGCGTCCGTCGCGGTCGGGGAGTCTTCCCCGGGCGATCATCAGGATCATGGCCTTGTAGGGGATTCGCGACTGGTCCGTGCGGGCGTGGCGCATGACGGTGGCGGTGGCGACGAACAGCACTCGCAAGGCGCACGCCCCCAACCGGGTACGCGCGTGCGACAGCGCCGACTTGCAGGGGGGACGCTTGTCTGCCAGCACCAGGTAGAGCGAGCGCGTGATACCGACAACCTGACGCCAGATGCCCGGAACGTCCAGGTCGGCCCAGATGCCGATGGCGATGACGAGCCAGACGACGACCGCCGCCGGGATCCGCCGGATCCGGCGGGACTGGCGCCCCGCCGCCCTCAACACCGCGTGAACGGTCTTTGGGGAAACGAAACGAGTGAGGGCTTCGGGAACGACCACCGGTGCCGGCCACTCCGGACCCGCTTCAATTCTCGGCCTCCATGGCCGAGAGCACGCGTGAGTCAAGCCTCCGTAGCGATAGAGCGAACTCTTCGCTGAAAGCTCGATCGGCATTGTGAGGCTTACTTCATGCGCCTGAAGTGAACCATATTGGCTTTAGCCCGCGCGGAGTTTCCGCCGGAACGGCAGCTTCGGACGACACAGCGATCACCCCTGCCCGGCCCGCGGAGACGACTTCCGCACCGAGACGGCCTGTGAAGGCGTGAAAGACTGCGACAAGAAGATCAAGACGACGATCGCCTGCCCCCGCGGCAGCAACGGCACGTGCAAGCTCAAGGGCAAGCGCAGCGACTGCGCCTGACGGGGCCGGCGCGGGCTCATCCGTTGGAGCGGCTTACGAGCAGTGGTTCGGCGCGGGGCCCACCCGCGCCGGCGCCACTGCTCTTCACTTCCAGCGGCCAGAACATGCGATCCAAACCGCGAATAATGCGAAAAACCCTCAAAGCTGTCGAGATCAGGCCGATAAGAGACACGCACCCGAAGAGGAGCCCTTGGTGATTCCAGTAGTCGCGCGATCGCGCCGATACACAGGCGCATCAGTCTGCGGCGCCAGGGGTGGGCGTGCCGATAACCGCGGGGAGAGACTCTCTGCCGGCGGGAGGCAGTCGCGAGCGTGTGCTCACGCGCTCCGGGCGGTACAGTTCAAGCCTGCGCGATGGTGAAGCCGGCAACGCCGGGCGCTCCCCCCGGTTTGTTTTGACTCCGGCAGAAACACACGCATGGCAAAGCCGACGAGGGATATCAGGCCAGACAATCGTGACGGGGCCGGGAGCGGTCCGCCGGGCGCACGGTGTGGTGCGTTCACCATGTGGTGCTGCGCCATCGTGATCGCCGGCGTCGCGGGGACGGCCCACGGACAATTCACGGACATCACGGCATCGGCCGGCGTCAACGGGGTCACCGGGACGTATGGGGCCGCGTGGGGAGACTACAACAACGATGGCTACCCTGACCTCTGGGTCTCGGTGGACAACAAACTGTTCACGAACAACGGCAACGGCACGTTCAGCGCCCCTCAAGTTCTTTCCAGCAGCGACTGCTGCAAACGGGCGGGTCACTGGGGCGATTATGACAACGATGGAGACCTGGACCTGCTTCATACGAGAGGCCCCTACCTCTATCGAAATGACGGGGGAGGGACATTCACGACGCAGAACAACGCTGCCATCGGCCTGTCGGGCCTCACCAACCTGGGCGATGCCGGATGGATAGACTACAACGAGGACGGCTGGCTGGACATCTGGGGGCCCGACGGAACCAGTCCGGGCAACCACGTCTTCCGCAACGACGGCGATGGAACCTTCACCGACCAGGGCGTTGATGCGCTGGGGCTGACGCCCAGTAGCAACGGCGAGACCACTGTCGTTTCCGACTACGACGCAGACGGCCATACCGACGTTTTGTACCGCGGTGACAGCGTCGTCCTGTGGCGCAGCAATGGCAATGGAACATTCACGAACACGACGGCGGCGGCCGGCATCCTGCTGGCGGGCCAGGACGGCGGTTACAACGGCACCGTCTTCGGCGACTATGACAATGACGGCGACCTGGATCTGGCCGGCGCCGAGAGCACCGGTCTGACGCTCTACCGCAACAACGGCAATGGCAGTTTCACGGACGTAACGGCCACGGTGGGGGTGGACGATGGCGGTCTGTTCACCGGCGTGGCCTGGGCCGATTACGACCACGACGGCGACCTGGATCTGTACGCCGCCCACCGCGACTGGCCCAACCACCTCTGGCGCAACAACGGCGACGGCACGTTCACGGACGTGGCCGCGGCACTCGGCGTCGCCGACGCCGGCGCCACTTATGGTACCGTCTTCGCCGACTTCGATCTCGATGGTGATCTCGATCTCTTCGTGGTCAACGATGCCGGCGCCAGCAGGCTCTACCGCAATGACTTGAACAACGGTAACTACTTCAAGGTCAAAGTGACCGGTGAGGGGGCCGGCGGGTCGCCCCGCGACGGCACGGGCAGCCGGGTGGAGGTCTGGAACAGCACCGCCACGACGCTGTTGGCCGTCCGCGAGATCACCGGCGGCGAAGGGTACGGTTCCCATCCTCCCCACATCGCCCACTTCGGTCTGGATCCGGCCCAGGCCTACACCGTCAAGGTCACCTTTACCAGCGGGAAGCAGAGCGTTCGCAGCGGCGTGATTCCGCAGGCGGAATCCATTGTCATCGGCCCCACCGTGCTCAATCAGACAATCGAGGTCCGCGAAGCCGCTGGGGTCGACCTCGTACAGAGCGGCGGGACCACCTCCGTGAGCGAGACCGGACCGACCGCCGATACCTACACCCTCGCGCTCCTGACCCAGCCCACGGCCGACGTCACCATCACCGTCGATCCGGACACGCAGACGGATCTGGGTGCCGGGGCGGGTACAGCCGTCGTGCTGACCTTCACACCCGCGAACTGGAATACAGCGCAGGTCGTGACCGTCACGGCTGTGGACGACGGCGCTATCGAGGGTAACCATACTTCGACGATCACGCACTCGGTGGCCGGCGCCGACCCGGACTACAACGGGCTCGTGATCTCGAACGTCACGGTCAGTCTCGCCGACAACGATGTCGCCGGCGTCACCCTCTCGCAGACCGGCGGGCTCACCGCCGTACACGAGAGCCCCACGGACACGGACACCTACTCGTTTGTGCTGACCGCCGAACCGATCGCCGATGTCATCCTCACCGCTGACCCCGATACGCAGACGGATCTGGGCGCCGGCCCTGGTCAGCCCGTTACCCTGGTCTTCACGAGCGCCGACTGGAGCAGCCCGCAGGTCGTCACCGTTCGCGCCGTCAATGACGCGGTCGTCGAAGACCTGCACACCTCCAACATCACCCATTCCGTCGCCAGCGCGGACGCCGGGTTTAACGGACTGGTCGTCTCTACTGTCACTGTGGCCATTGCCGACGACGACGGCAGCGTCCCCGGCGGGGGAG
>QZJT01000121.1 GCA_003597935.1 Phycisphaerales bacterium
GTCAACTGCGGCGCCGAGTACAGCCTCAACCGCCAGATCCAGTACAGCCGGGCGCGATGGTACAACCCCGACCTGGGACGGTGGATGCAGAGGGATCCGGCGGAGTACGTGGATGGCCTCAACATTTACGAATATGTCGCGAGTCGACCATATAATCTTCTCGATCCGATGGGTGACCGCCCTGTCTGCCCAGTCTACGCCTGTCGTCGTCGAGGAAGAAGTGCTCTCGTGCTCGTTTGGCATTGTTACATAAAGACGTGTGATTACCCGAGTGGCGTCGGGAATAGTGCACCAGTCGGGCCGAATCAGGAAAAACCAGGAGACTGGCTGGTTCAGTGTACAGACGTTACCCACATGTTCGAAGCGGACGACGTGCATGGCTGCATCAAGGAGCACTGGGAAGATCCGTGGAGGCCGTGGGATCATTGCTGCAATTGGACCGATAAGGTGTTTAAGTGTGCTGCGCTCCAGCGCGGAGATGAGGATGATCCTCGCCAAGTCTGTTTTGATGGCTGCGTTTCGGAGAATGGTGCTGAGTGCGAAAAGAAGTACCTTGGCTTCTTGGATCCGATTGCGCGAAGGCTCTGTATGCTTTCAGTGCGAAATGACTGCAGAAAGCAGTGCGGCTACTTCCAAGCATGGAATCTCCCGTAGTGATTAGTGCGGGACGAGCGGCCGGGAGAATTGGTACGGAGGTTGATAGGATGTATTGGCTGTCAAGCGTGCGTATCTCACTGGTTTTCATGGCCGTATCGCTGAATCTAGAGTTGCCAACGTGTGCCGTGCGCCACGAGAGTGACGCATCCAAGCGAGCTCCGCAGCGTGCGCGTCCAACAGTGCTCTTTGACGAAGGACACCGAAACAAGTTCTCTCTAAAGGGCGGATATGCTGCGTTTGGCCATGCCCTTCGCAACGAGGGTTTTGCAATCTCAGTCAACAAACGAGAATTCGCACTGCGATCGCTTGAAAACATAGATGTTCTGATAGTCGTGGATGCGCGAGGTCCAGAGAATTGCGAACACTGTGCCGCCTTTTCGGATGAAGAAGTCGAGATTATTGGGAGTTGGGTCGATCACGGCGGCTCGATCCTCCTAGTTGCACACCCACGGCCCTACGGGACCGCCATGGCGGGCCTCGCGGAGCGCTTTGGCGTGGAAATGGAAGGCGCGATTACGCACGATCCGGCCAACCTGGATATGACGTTTTCTACGAACAGGGGCAATGTCGGCAACCACCCGATCATGTCCAAGGCTGTAGCAGAAGGCGATGCGGCCTCAATTCGAGTCTTTGGGTTTGGGCAGTCAATGTCCGTCCCCAAAGGAGCTACTGCGCTTCTAAAACTGTCCGATACCGCAGTGGACAGCGTTCGCAAGGATGTTGAGGGAGTCCCCGGTGCTGACTTTGACTGGATTGAACAAGCGGCGCGCGGCCGGGCCATGGCCGTTGCATTTACGTTTGGGTCGGGGCGAGTCGTCATGGTAGGCAACGCGGACATGCTTACGGCGCGCCACACTAAGGAATTCGAGCCATTCGGCATGAATGCGCCAAGTAACCGCAATAGAGAATTCTTGATAGGCATTATGCGGTGGCTCGCCGAACCGGATAGGTAATTGTGTGGGGATGGATGATGCAGTGGGTCGAGACTGGCCATCCGTGTCGACACTTCTTCACCTCACCTAAGTTATTACTCGATGGCTGCGGCCGACCTCTTCCTCGACTACATCCCGACGTACGACGAGCACCGGCGCATCGAGCAGGTGAAGAGCCGCAACTGGTACGACGGAGCCGAGCTCGACACGCTGGCGCGGTACGACTACAGCTTCGACAACGTCGGCAACCGGCTGGAGATCGACCCGCGGCGTGGCGGGGGCGCCAACGCGGACGGGTTCTCCAAGATGCAGGAGATCCCGGCGATCGACTACGACGGCTTGCATCGCCTCACCCAGGTGGACTATGATCTAAGCGGCGTGACCAAGGCGGAGGGGTTCGTGTAGTTTCGATTGGGCAACCGCGTGACTTACCAGGACGAGCGACAACGAGACACCCGCCTCTACACCGCCAACGAGGCGAACGAGTAGCTCAAGGTGTCCGGCGACGATTCCCTCAGCCCCGAAAGTGGCCGGCGACGAGTCCGGGCGCCCCGAAGGGGCAGGAACATGCCAGCCCAAGGCAACGCCCTGGGGAGCGAGCGCCCTACTGAACCGGAGCCCTGAAAGGGCGACACAACCTCGGGCACAGGCAACAAACGGCCCCGCTGTTTCGCCCTTTCAGGGCTCACGTTCCACCACCGCCGGATACCCAGGGCGGCGCTGCGCTCTGCCCTGGGCTGATATGTTCCGGCCCCTTCGGGGCGGCAGACTTCGGGGCGGCAGACTCTCGACGTTCACCACAGCGGCAACGTGGTCCTGTCACACCTGGGCTGATATGTTCCAGCCTCTTCGGGGCGGCGGAGTCTCGACGTTTACCACAGCGGCAACGTGGTCCTGTCGCACCTCGGGCCAGGGCGGAGGTGTTCGTGTAGACTCAGCGCGCGCCGACAGCCGGACCGACGCCTACTTGCACGACGGGTAGAGCGTCTCCGAGGTCAGCGGCGCGGGCGACGTGCGGCCCGGCCGCGAGGCGGATCAACCGTCCCCGCACCGCCATGACGGGCCCGGCGCCGCCCCGCGCAGCGCCGGACCTTCGTTTGGCCGTTGTCCGCCTCACGCACCCTCACCGCATTGTTCCGGCGGCCCTGAAAAGCTACGATGGAACGTGGTCGAGGAGCGGGACTTACGTCAGTTGAAGGAGTCGCGGTGATGCGCCACAATTCGGGTCGGCTGGTTGCTTCTTGGATGATGGTCGCGGGGCTCGCGCTGGTCGCGGGAGGTTGCGCCAGGGAGACGCGCAAGGGAGGCGCATACGAATCGGGCGAGTCCGCCACGGCCGTGACCGGGCAACGCGTCGATCCGGCGTCGCCGAGTGATGAAGCCGCCCTCGCCAGCGGCCCGTCGGCCGACTCCGCGGCGGATTCCGGCGTCGCGGCCGCAGGGAACGCGGACGGCGTCCGACCATCGTCGTCGCCGGGCACACGACCGGGTGTATCGGCCACGCCCGCTGCGGCCGCGGGCGACGCAGCGCGTCGGCCCGGGCATCGGACGACGGTGGTCGCCTCGAACCCTGCCAGCGGTGACTGGGTCTGTGACTACGTCACGCAGCAGGATCTGAGCGTTTCGCCCGAAGCCTATCTCGGCCACGTCGCCATCCTCGCCCACGACGACCTGGAAGGCCGCGGCACCGGTCAGGACGGCATCGACCTGGCCGGCGGCTACATCGCCGGGCAGTTCGCGGCCCTGGGGTTGGAACCGGGCGGGCCGAACGGGACGTACTTTCAGCCCTACTCCATCCCGGATCGCAGCCCTGAGATTCAGTCCAGCACGTCGCTGGCCGTCGCGGGAATCGATCGGACGCTCGTGCTCAGTATGGACTTTGTGCCGTTTTCGTTCTCGACCACCGGCAGTTTTTCGGCGAACGTGGCGTTCGTCGGATACGGCGCGGTCAACCCCGAGAAGAACCATGACGATTACGCCGGCATCGACGTGACCGGCAAGATCGCCCTGATGCTGCGGCGCGAGCCGCCTTCCTGGGCGTCCGGCGGCTACACCGACCACGCCAGCTTTTCCACCAAGATCGACCAGGCGAAGTCGCACGGCGCGGTCGGCGTCGCCGTCGTCAATCAGACTCCGCGGCCGGGGGTGGAGGACATGCTCATGCGGTTCGGCGGCGGGGGGGGCGGCGACCGGGTCATGCCGGCCGTACACCTGAAGCGCGAGATCGCCGACCTGATGCTGGCCGCGGCCGGGGCGCCCTCCATCACCGAGCTTCAGGAGACGCTGGACGGTGGAACGACGGCGTCCATGGACCTGCCGGGCCTGACCGTCTCCGGCGACGTAGCGTTCAAGATCGAGGACATCCGCGCCCGAAACGTCATCGGCGTCTTGCCGGGCAGCGGGCCGGACAGCGACGAGTACATCGTAATCGGCGCTCATTACGACCACATGGGCAACTCGGTGCCGATGGGCGCCCGCTTCCGCGGCGAGGCGGCCGTGCCCCAGATTCACAACGGCGCGGACGACAACGCCTCCGGCACCGCCGGAGTCATCGAGGCCGCCCGCGTGCTGGCCGCGGTGCCCTATCGCAACCGCAGCATCCTCTTCATGGCGTTTTCCGGCGAGGAAATGGGCCTGCTGGGCAGCGCCCATTACACCGATGAGCCGACCGTGCCGCTTTCCAGCATCCGCGCCATGCTGAACATGGACATGATCGGGCGGCTCAACGTCGAGGAATACAACGTGCTCGACATCCAGGGGCTGGGCACGGGCGACCGCTTCCGCCGGATCGCCGATCGGTACAGTGAGCTGCTGGGGCTGGAGTACCGCCCCGATGAGAGCGCCGTGGGGCCGAGCGACCACGCCTCGTTCTACCAGGCGGGGGTGCCGGCGCTGTTCTTTTTCACGGGCGTCCATCCCGACTACCATCGGCCCAGCGACGACACCGAGAAGATCAACGCCGAAGGCGGGGCCCGGATTTCGGAGCTGGTCGCCCACCTGGCGCTCGACCTGGCGATGTCCACCGACGCGCCGATGTTCGCCCGTGTGGACCGTCCCGCCCGCATCGACCGGGGTCCCAGCCGGGGCGGCCCGGCCGCCGTGTCCGGCCCCGGAGACGTGGTCATCGGCATCATGCCGGACATGGAATACACCGGCGGCGACGGCTGGCGGATCGCGATGGTGATGCCCGACGGACCGGCCGCGGCCGCGGGAATGGAAGAGGGCGATGTCATCGTCGAGATGGACGGCAAGCCCATCCGCGGGTTCCAGGACTACCGCGTCATCAGCGGCGACAAGAAACCGGGCGACGTGGTGACGGTGAAGTTCAAACGCGGGTCCGCCGAGAAGAGCGCGGAACTGACGTTCGCCCCGCGCGGGTGAATCAGTGCCTTGCGATGAACGACGCTGCATCGGTCCGAGCGCAATGGGCATGGCCGTGGAACTGGGCGAATGCTCTCGATCATGCGCCTTCCGCCGGCCGCGCGGCTTCAGCCCGCAGCGGGTTAACGCCATTCAGTATTCAGAGGGTTCCCACAGCGGACGGCGCCAGTCAAGAGCAGGAACGCCCCCGATACCAGGCGACGTAGTCGCGAATGCCGTCGGCGAACTCGGTCGTCGGGTTGTAGCCCAGCTCTTTCCGGGCGCGGGACACGTCGGCATAGGTCACGTCCACGTCGCCGGGCTGCCGCGGCAGCGGCTCGATCCGGGCCGGTTTGCCGAGCGCCGCGGCGATGGTCTCGATCATGGTGCGCAGCTCTATCGGGCGCGACTCGCCGAGGTTGTAGACGTGAAAGCCGGTGCAATGCCCGATGGAGCGCATGACGCCGTCGAGGATGTCGCGGACGTGAGTGAAATCGCGCCGCATAGTGCCGTCGCCGAACATGGGGACCGGCTCGCCGGCGTCGATGATCCGCGTGAACTTCGGGATGGCCAGGTCCGGCCGGCAGCGCGGCCCGTAGACGGTGAAGAAACGCAGGCAGGTGATCGGCATCCCATACAGGTGATGGAACGTGTGGCAGATCAGCTCGCCCGCCTTCTTGGTGGCGGCATAGGGTGAGATCGGGTGGTCCACCCGGTCGTCCTCGTGGAACGGGACCTTGCGGTTGTTGCCGTAGACGCTGGAGCTGCTGGCGAAGATGAACGTGCCGACGCCGTTTCGCCGGGCCGCGTCGAGCAGGACGATCGTTCCATTGACGTTGACGTCCGCGTACAGGTGCGGCTCTTCGATCGATGGGCGGACGCCCGCACGGGCGGCCAGGTGGACGACCACGTCGAACGGCTGCGCAGCGAAGATCGCCTCGATCGAGCGGCGGTCGCGGATGTCGGTCTCGTGCAGGGTGAAGCGGCCGTGGCCCAGCGCCGCGTGCAGATTGCCCCGCTTGACGCCCGGATCGTAGAACGAATCGAAATTGTCGACGCCGACGACCTCGTGGCCCTCCGCCAGCAGCCGCTCCGCCAGATGAGAACCGATGAACCCGGCCGCGCCGGTCAGCAGAACTCGCGACACGCCTGCACCTCCCTTGCTCGCCGACTCGCGCCCGACCCGTCGCACCAGGGTCCGGCGGCGGAACGCGCCCCGCGCCGGTCAGCCCGGTCCGCTCAGCGCGCACCGACGCCCTCCTACTTGCCCCCCCCCGCCTCGAGAGCGTCGAGGGCATCCTGCAGATCCATCTTGTACGACCGGTCGAGACAGTCGACCAGGCTCGCGTCGAGCTGGGCGGCTTCGTCCAGGTGGCGTTTCGCCTCCTGCACTTCACCCAGGTGGATCAGCGTCTGCCCCAGTCGGACCCGCGCCTTGGTCTTGGTGCAGTCGGCCGCCTCGGTCGAATTGACGCACCGCTCGAAGTCGATGCGAGCGCGGTGCCACCAGTCCGACGTCGCGTCTCCCGATTTCGCCAGGGCGAAGAGGATGTTGCCCCGCGTGTCGAGCAGGTTGGGGTTGGCGCTGCGGGCCACCCTCACCGCCCGGTCGGCGTACTCCAGAGCTTTGTGGAAGTCGGTCCCTTCCTCGTAGAGCAGCCATGCCAGGCCGTTGAGGGCTTCGGGGCTGTTTTCGTCGATCCGGTGTACCTCACCGAAGGACTCCATCGCGCTGGTCCTGTCTCCTGACAGGTAGGCGATGGTGGCGCGCCCCAGATGCGCCTCGATGCTGTCGGGTCTGGCCTGGACCGCGGCATCGAAGAGCGACCGGACGACCGGGCGATACTTCGGATCGGCCGACGGGAGCGCGCGAGCGCCGAGCATGAACGAATCGTAATCGTCGGGTTGCGTCTGCTGGCGCTCCTCCAGCCGCGCCACCGCCTCGTCATACTCGACGGCCGACGGCTTGCCCGCCAGCAACATGGCCAGGTCGACCCGAAACACCGCCCCGTCCTCAGCGTCGATCGAGCGTGCCCGTTCCAGCCATTCCGCCGCCTTGGCGCGGTCCTTCAATTGGAGCAGGTAGAGTTCGGCCGTCAGGGCCGCCAGCGCCGCCGTCTGGCGGTCCGGGTGATCGCGCTGGAACTCCTCCAGACGATCCACGGCGGCGGAGGCCCGTCCGAGGTGACTGAGGACCTCAGCCTGCAGTTGCTGCACGGCCGGGCTGGCTGAACCATCGGCCACGCGACGGATGGCCGCCCACGCAGCCTGAGCGTCGCCGAACTGCCGCAGCTCTATCGTCGCCAGCAGGTAGTTGGCGTCCACGTTGTCCGGCACGCGCTCGGCCAGTTGACGGGCCAGTTGTCGAGCCAATGTGGGGTTGAGTTGCCGTTGGATGTTGATGCGACTCAGCGCCAGCCCGACGTCGTCGGGGTTGGCCGCCGCGGCCCGGTCCGCAGCCATCCCGGCGCCTTCCAGGTCTGCGTTGAGGGTCTTGAGCCGGATGAGGAGCTGATGTGCCATTACCAGCTTCGGATCGGCTTGGACGGCGCGCTCGAGCGACGTTTCCGCCTCGGCCTTGAGCAGCTTCGTCTCTTCGTCGTCGCTGCTCATATCGACGGATTGCAGGATCTGCGCAGCGTGGGCCATGAGGATCACGGGATGGTCAGGGTGTTTGCCGTGCAACGATTCGAGCAGCTTTTGGCCTTCCGCCCGCTCGCCCTCGTCCGAGCTGCCCATCAGAACGCCCATCAGGGAAATGCCCAGCCCGACGTCGTCCGGCGCCAGCGCGTATCCCTGGACGAACGCCTGCCGCGCCGCCTCCGCTTGCCCCGACTGGAGGTGGAACCGTCCGAGCGCCAGGTACGCGGCCGGTGCGTGCTCCTCGAACGCCGTCGCCTGGACGTAGTCCTGCTCGGCGGCCTGGGGATTCCCGTGCCGCTGATGAAAGGCGGCCCGCCACTGGTGGGCCTCGAAGCTCGGCTGCCGGGCTACCAACTCGTCGAGAATGGCCCGCGCGTCCTCGGTTCGTCCGTCCGCCTCGCGCAGTTCGGCCCGCGCCAGCGCCGGCCGCGTCGGATCGGTGGCGGCCGCATCGGCCCGGGTCAGGTACTCTTCCGCCTCATCCTTCTTGCCCTCTGCGAATGACAGTCTGGCCAGCAACACCAGCCGATCCACGTCTTTCGGATCCTGGGCCACCTGTCGCTTCAACGTCGCACGGGCGTCTTCGAGTTCTCCGGTGATGAAGGCGACGGCGAGGTTCTCGGCGCTGCGGCGGTTGCCGCGCTGCGCCAGCGCCTCGTGCAGCGCTTTGACCTCGTCCGGCCGCCCCTGACGGTTCAGCAGGGCCATGAGCCGATCGGCCGCGGTCGAGGCGCCGGGGTTGCGGTCGATGACCTTGCGCAGGACGGTCTCCGCCGAGGCTCCATCCGACGTCTCGATGTGAAAGCCCGCCAGCAGCACCGCCGGCGCCTCAGCGCCCGGATCGGCTTGCAAACAGTACTCCAGATGGCTTCTGATCAGGTCCTTCTGTTCCGGCCGATCCTTCCATCCATCGCTGCGCATCGCCAGGTGGGCCTCGTGCAGCCGCCAGGTCAGGCCACTGTCGCCCTCGATCTTCCTGATCTGCTCGACGAGTTCGGCGGCCCGCCCGGGGTCGTCACGGATCTCCGGCACGTTCAGCAGATACTCGCGCGTGGCGACGTCCGCGGGGCGATCTTTCGAGTCCTCAGCCAGGTGGCGTTGCACGACGTCGATGGCGGCCTGGCGTTCGCCGGCCCGGAATTCCAGCGCCGCCCGGGCGAACGCGATCGCGCGGCGCGCTTCCGCGCGGTCGGGATAGGCCGCGCGGGCCTGCTCGAGGGTAGCGCGGGCCTCGTCGATGCGACCCGCACGCTCCTGAAACTCGGACAGCGCCACCCGCACGGCGGGAACGTCGGGCACTTTCGCGACGGCCTCGTCCAGGCGGGCGATGGCCTCATCCCCGCGATTCTGGCCGGCCAGAACGCGGGCAAGCTGGATGTACGCTTCCGCCCGGCGATCCAGATCCTCGACTTGGACAGCCTCTTCCAGAATGGAGACGGCCTGGTCCGGGTCCAGGGCCGCCCGCATGAGCCGGATGTCCAGCCGGTTCGGATATCGACCCTGAAGGTCTAACAGCGCCTTCAGTTGCGACTCGTTTCGGGCGGGCCGGGCGCCGCCCGTGTCGCTCGGCGCCGCGCCGCCGCGAGCGTCATACATGGCCTGCGCCTGGAACTGGACCACCTCGGCTTCGCCCAGCAGGCGGGTGATTTCCCCCGCCTGGCGTTTCAACCTGTCCGCCGCGCCCGCCTCGACTTCGGCGAGCCTCTCTCGCACGGCGGCGGCTTGCTTTCGCAGGTTCTCGGCAGCGCGGCCCGCCAGCGTCAGGGCCATTTGCGGATCGCCCTCGACCAGGCGCTGCCGGGCGAGTTGTACGATCGCCGACAGGTCGGTGGGGGCGACGCGGACGTACTGCTCGAGCGTGACGGCCTTGCGGCCGGCCTGGCCCGTGCGATCGAACGCCCACAACAGCAGCTTCAAACCGTCAAGGTCGTTCGGACGACGGACCATGAAGTCGCCGAGATGGTTGATCGTCCCGTACGGGTCGTCGCGGACGGAGCAGATGCGGGCGCGGGTCAACTGGATGGCGAGGCGATCGTCATCGGTGACGTCGCGCACTTCCGGTAGTCGCGCCTCATACTCCGCGAGCAGTTGCTCCGCCCGCTGCGGTTCGCCCCGGCTCAGGAAGAACTGCACCGCCGCGGGCAAAAACAGCGTCCGTTGCCGGGTGGGCAGGTCCTTCAATCCGGCCTCCACCCTGGGCGAGACCTGGTCGAACTCCTTCGTGTGTTGTGCCCACTCGGTCTCGGCGCGATAGAGGAACATCCGCCACTGTTCGACGTTGCGGATGGTGTACTGCTCCAGCGTCTGAGGACCCGTCTTCCACATCGCGTCCAGTTGCCGCCGCGCCTGCTCGGCGTCGCCGCGGTCCAGCCATTCGGTGAAGAGCACCAGACGGACGGAAGGATCGTCGCTGTTGAGCGCCGTCGCGGCCGCAAGGTTCTCCTCCGGCGTGCGTCGCAGGATCTGCGGGACGTCCTCGGGATTCGCGGGCGCGTCGTCCGGGTCGCCATTGAGAATGCCGCGCTCGCGTCTGGTGCGTGAGAGCAACGCCAGCGCCTTGGCGGAGTCCGGAAAACGGTCCTCGGCCAGGGCGGCGGCGTAGTGCGCCACGGCCGCGTCACGCCAGGTCCGGTCGTCCCCACTGGCGACCCGCTCCAACTCGGCCCACAGCAGGTAGGCGTCGAGCGCGTCGGGATCGTCACACTTGTCGGTGACGATCTCTTCTATGATGTCACGGGCGGTCTTGAAGTCGCGCAGGCCGATCAGGCAGCGGGCGTGCCAGACGCGCGCGGCGATCGGCTCGGCGCATGGGTCGGCGCTGGCGGAATCTTCCGCCGGGTGCCGCCAGCGCTCGGCCATCAGCGCGGCCTCCGCGAACTCGCCGACCTGAAAGTACAACTCCACGGCCGTCCTGAAGTTCTCCGAAGTCGGCTGGACGCGGACCAGCCGGCGGTAAGCTCCGATCGCCTGGGCCACGTTGCCGGCCTCCAGCGGCGATACCTTCAGGTTCGCCTCCGCGTATTCCTTCAGGACCTCCGCCTTGTTGGGATACCGCTCCACGTACAGGCGAAGCTGCCGCGCCCCCTCCCGGTAGTTACCCGCCTTCACGAGCGCACGGCCGTCCTCCAATGCCCGGTCCGCGATCATACGTTTGCGGATCTTCCAACCGGCGTAGGCCGCGCCGCACACGGCGATGCCCACGGCACAGAGGACCATCAACGCTTTGACGTTTATTCCGCCTTGCCGTCTGGTATGCATGGTCTCACTCGGCCTCAGCGCTAAACCCCGATCATTCCGGCTCGACGCGACGGGTGGTGGACATCGATCTTGCGGCCCCGCACAGGAAGATCGGCCAATGCCGCGTGGTCGCCGGAACAACTTGGATCGACTCCGTAGCGGCGACGGCGAACCGCCCGCCACAACGCGAACACGCCTGTCCGGCCGATCACGAAATGAGACGGGTCGTCCGAGAAGATCGCCCGCCCGCCGTGCCGGTGAGCCGTGCGGTCTGTGTCGGTCTGCTCGCGCCTGCGCGTGCAGGCGCTGTCACCATACCATCGGCGCGGCCGGGCCGAAAGTCCGATTACGTGGCTCAGTTCTTGCCGCGGCCGGGACGGCGCTCGCGGCGCGGCCGTTTCTCGGCCGCGGGGATGTCCGTCGGCGCGGCCTGGTCCAACGGGCGGGGCACAACCGACGGAGCGGGCTCGTCCAGCGTCCACTGGGGGATGCGTCCGGGCGTCCATGGGGCGCCGGCGGATTCCATCCGGGCTTCCACCGCGGGCAGGTCGGTTTCGACCAACTGGCGGAGGTCTGCCAGCACGCCGGCGAATTCCGTCCCCGCGTACCGCAATCCGTCCCGCTGGGTCTGAGTGGGTGGCGACGTCGCGTCCCATTGGCTGCCGACGATGTTCCCGACCCGCTCGGAGATGGAGGGGGGCGTGGGCTCCTCGTGCCTGCGCCGCGTCTGGTCGCCGCGCAAGGCGGTGTTGATGCGGTTCAGGCGGTGCTGAGCCAGCCGCAGGTCGGCCAGGATGGCCGGGTCGCCTCCCGGGGTGTCCATCAGCGCCTTGCGCAGATGGTTGATCCGGTTCTGCACCTCGCCCGCCGCGCGGACGGCGCCTTCCACCGCCCGCCGCAGCTCGGCCACCCGCCGCTGGAAGTTCAACACCTCGGCGCGGTCCTTGGCCGCAAACGTCGCCAACTCCAGCGGCACGACTTCAAACGGCTCCGGACCGGCGACGGCCGTGGCGACGCCATCCACCTGCTGAAAGAGGGTCACCGTGTACGTCCCCGGCGCCGCCAGCGATCCGGAGGGGGGGCGCTCCCAGGGAGCGCGCTCCGTGTCCGGCCGCAGCGTCGTCGGGGTCTCGGCAGGGAACCTCAGATCCCACGCGACCCGATGGATCCCCTTCTCCCTCGACCCGTCGATCCGGCGCACGACCTGGCCGTCGGCATCGCGCACTTCCAGAAACACCGACGGCGCGACCTCCTCTTCCTCCGCCCGCAGTTCCTCGATGGTGGGGTAGGGCGGGGTCTTGCCGGCCTTGACGGCCTTTTTCTCCGCTTCCTGACGGCGCTCCTTGCGGGTGGTCAGCTTGTCCTTCAGATAATACGTGAACGTCGCCCCGAACGGCGGATTCGGCGCCAGGTAGTACGTGGCGCCCTGAGAGCCGCGTCCGTCGCGGCTGTCCAGCCGGTTGTTCTCGACGTAACGCAGCGCGTTCTTGATCGGGAAAATGACCGCCGGCTTTTCGAGCAGCTCGGCGGTCACCTGTCGCAGCGGCGTGTAGTCGTCGAGGACGTAGAACCCCCGGCCGAAGGTGGCGAGCACGACGTCGTTTTCGCGCCGCTGGATGTCGAGGTCCTTCACCGAGATGGTGGGCAGGCCGCCCTTGAGCTTGATCCACTTTTCGCCGCCGTCGATGGTGAAGAAGACGCCGAACTCGGTGCCGGCGAAGTACAGGTTATTGTTGACGTGGTCCTCGCCGAAGGAATAGACGACGTGCTTCTCGGGGATTGCGGTGTCCGTGCCGCCGACGATCGACGTCCAGCGCTGGCCGCGGTCGGTGCTCTTGAGCAGATAGGGGGTGAAGTCCCCACTCTTGTGGTTGTCGAAGGCGGCGAAGACGGTGTCCGCGTCGTGCAGGCTCGCCCACACGCCTGCGACGTAGGTCATGTCCGGCACCTTCGGGAACACTGAAATCGTCCGCCAGGACTCGCCGCCGTTTTCGGTGACGTGAACCAGGCCGTCATCGGTGCCGACGTAGATGAGTCCCTCGACCAGGGGCGATTCCGACAGTGCCACCGTGTTGCCGTAGATGGACGTCGAGCGGTGTTTGGCCACCGCGTCGACGCTCTGGATCTTGCCCATCACTTCGAGCTGATTGCGGTCGATGCCGCGCGACAGATCGCCGCTGACCGCCCGCCAACTCTCCCCGCGGTCGTCGGAGCGGAAGAGCTTGTTGCCGCCGAAGTAGAGGCGCTGCGGGTTGTGCGGGCTGATCAGCAGCGGCGAGTCCCAGTTCCACTTGATCGGCTCTTCGCCGGGGGCTTCGCGCGGCTTGATGTCCACCACTTCGCCGCTGCGGCGGTCGTGGCGGACCAGCCCGCCGTGCTGCCACTGGCTGTAGACGATGTTCGGGTCTTCCGGGTCCACCTGCGGCTCGAAACCGTCGCCGCCGACGGTGATGAACCAGTCCTCATTGGCGATGCCGGCCGGGTTGCGGGTCCGCGAGGGGCCGCCGATGGTGTTGTTGTCCTGGGTACCGCCGTAGACGTTGTAGAAAGGCGTCGCGTTGTCCACCGTCACGCGGTAGAACTGCGTGACGGGCAGGTTCGGCTTGTAGCCCCACGCCCCGCCCGCGTCGAACGTTTCGTAGATTCCGCCGTCGCAGCCGACCAGCATGTGGTCCGTATCCGCCGGATCGATCCACAGCGCGTGGTCATCGACGTGGCGGAATTCGCGCGGCATGCGGGCAAGCGTCTTGCCGCCGTCGCGGGTGACGTGCATGAAGGTATCCATGGTGTAGACGGTGTCCTCGTCCTTCGGATCGCAGATGATCTCGTTGTAGTACTGCGGGCTGGACGTCATGTACTTGTTGCGCCGCTCCCACGTCTCCCCCCGATCGGTTGAGCGGAAAAAGCCGCCCTTGTCATCGGCCGCCTCGATGATGGCGTAGATCACGTCCGGGTTGGCCGGCGAGACGGCCATGCCGATGCGGCCCTTGTCCACGTCGGGGATGCCCTGGGTGATCTTGCGCCAGGTCTTGCCGGCGTCGGTGGACTTGTAGATGCCCGAGTCCGGCCCACCGTTGATCAGCGTCCAGACGTGCCGGCGGCGCTGATAGGCCGAGGCATACAGCACGTTCGGATCGCGCGGGTCGATGTGAACCTCGTTGATGCCGGTGTCGTCGCTGACGTGGAGGATGCGCTCCCAGGTCTTGCCGCCGTCGGTGGTCTTGTAGAGCCCGCGGTCGCCGCCGCTGCGCCACAGCGGTCCCTGGGCGGCCACGTAAACCACGTTCGAGTCGCGCGGATCGACGACGATCATACCGATGTGCTCGGATTCCTTCAGGCCCAGGTGCTCCCAGTTCTTGCCGCCGTCGCGCGAGCGGTAGACTCCGTCGCCCCAGGAGACGCTGCGCTGGCTGTTGTTCTCGCCCGTGCCCACCCAGATGACGTGCGGGTTGTTGGGATCCATGGTGATGCAGCCGATGGAGTACGACCCCTGGCCGTCGAAGATGGGCTTGAAGGTCGTGCCGCCGTTGTCGGTCCGCCAGACGCCGCCGGAGCAGACGGCCACGTAGTACTGGCTGGACTGCTCGGGATTGACGGCGAAGTCGCAGATCCGGCCGGACATCAGCGCCGGGCCCAGGGAGCGCCACTTCAGCCCCGCGAACGTCCCGGCCGTCATGCCGCCGGCCTCCTCGGCGGGGGGGGCATCGCCGGCGCCCTCGCCTTCAGCGGGCGCGGGCGACGGCGTCGCCAGCAGCAGCACCGCCAGCGCGGCGGCCGCCCAGCCTCGCACCGTCCTCCGCCCTGGCGGGCGTAACGGCGGCCGCGACGGCCGGCGCGCCATCGACGCCCCGGCGGCGGTCCTGACGCCCGCCCCGGCGCCGATCGCGAAACTCGCCCCGGAGTCGCGGGTCCCCGACGAAGAGCCCCCCTTCATGGCCGATTCAGCATCGGACGACCTGCTGCGCCGCTCCCACTTCATCTATCGTCTCCGAGGTGCAGCGCCGCGTGGAGCGCCGGACCTATGCTCTGTAGGGTGGGTCCGCCAGACACCAACTCGCAGATCTCCTTGTTACGGGATCATCATCTGGCGATACCGCACCGCGAATCAGCGTAGCCTCGTGCAATGTATGAGCACCCGCGACAAAGCGGTTGGCTTCCCTATCCGAAGACGAGCACGTGGGCCATCGACGATCATCAGGAGATTCGCCAGGAAGTCGCGCCCCGGAAGAACGTTTGAACGCGGCACTCCGTAGACGAGCAAGGTTGCTCCTGGGAACCGTCCGGCACGAGGGTCATGTAGTATAGAGGGACACGCCGGGGAGCGGCCTGCCGGTCGAAGCCCCGCGGACTGCGCCAATCCCCCGGTGCGAGTCCCAGATCTTCGCAAACTTCAAAGGGAACGGCAGACCTCTCGGCACCGGTGTCGAGCAAGCCAGGCCAATGCGTCGGGTGCGCGTGACCCGCCAGATCCGTCAGGCTGATTCGCGGGACGACGGGCGCCGGGTGGGCGAACGTGTCGCGGCCGCAGGTTGTGCCGAGTTTGCCCTGGATCATGGCGCCTCCAATTCGGGCGAATCCAGGTAGTCCTCCGGACAGGCCGCGGTTATTCGACGAATGAGAACGAACTCTCCACGATAAGCGTTTTCCATGCGGCCTGCAAGTGCGAACTCGTCTGTATCTTCGTCCACCAGTCGCCCACCGCGAAACGCTGCGAACGTACCCGGCGCACGCCGGAGCAACTCGGGCAGAGATTTCAGAAAAGCCGCCTCCTCTCTTAAGAAAGCTGTCTCACCCGGGTGGGGACTGATCGGCTCTGACTCCGTATCGATAGCAGTTCTTGCAGGAAGATCAAAGGGAAGCCGAAATGTATCCTCATAGTTCTCTGGTTTGGAGGAAAGGGCGTAGATTTCCCGTGGTGGGTCAGCGTATTCCGGGAGTTCACCACGAGCCTTGCGGAAACGTTGGAGAAGCGCGCGAATGCCGTTCATTCCCCGTTCCCGCGCCTGCGCTCTTGCGTCCCTAGCCACCGCACTGGCCCTCCGGCAGATCAAGGTGTTTCTTGACGACCAGGATCCGTCTCCTCGCTCTGTCAAGGACTTGACAAAGCTGCTCAAGAGTCTCTTCGGTGAGCAAGTATGACTGGGTCGTTTTTTCGTCGTTAAGTTCGGCCACGATTTCCAGAATCGCTATCGGAACGAATCGGTCGAGGCGAAAGTACTGCTGGTCGTCTCCCTTGAGCTTGTCGTGTCTGGTCGACTGAAAAACGGCGCGAGCGTCCACAACGCAAAGCGCCGAGTCGATCCGAGGCGTGCCCGTACCGAGAGCGTGAGCCTCAGCCCGCTGCCTGGCGATAGGCGCACGCTTCTTTTCCATGGCACTCAAGAGCGGTTGCACGGCCCCAACCTGATCACTTGAAAGCCGAAGACCCGCCAGGTCCGACAGTACCTGGTCCTTCGTGAAGTCGCGATCGCTCCATCGCTGCAGCAAAAACAACGCCGCCTTCACTGCACGATTCAACTGTTCAGGGTCGGTTTTCAGGAGCGCGAGTCTGGACAGGCCCTCGTCCGAAACGTCTTCTGCTTCGAGCTGCTCCGGGAGATCCGCAATGACATCGGCGATTGAGGCAATCTCACTCGGATCCAGGCTGCACAAAGTGCGAAGATCCCGGATCAGGTCCGCCGATGGTAGACCTTTTGTTCCCATGATGTTTTCAAGCATCATCTCGCCCCAACCATTTGAACATCAGTCCGTTGTGGCTTTGCCCCCTATCACGGTGCGCGGAGCGGATTGAGATAACGGATTAAACTCACGTCCCTTGCAGCGGCTCGCGAATCCACGTCGAAGCGGGGCTCCGGACCCGTTGGGCGAACGAATCTGCGGCTGCCCCACGGGCACGCTGACCCCGCAGCCACCGCACGCCCCAACCCGCCCCTTGCGGCCCGGCAGCTTGCGACAGTCCTGGTCTCCATTATCGGCCGCAGCGCGCTGCCCGTCAAGGATACCCGCGCCGGTGGTAGGCGACGACGCGAACGACGATCCCGCACCCATGCACCTACGGTGCGCAGCCGCTGAAAGTGCGTCGGGCCCGTCCGCGATGTAGTCGATATCGTAAGGAAGGCCGGCTGCGGGCTCGATCAACTGGTTTGTGCGGCCTGACCGGCAGGAATCTGCCCCGCTGCCCCCGCCGGCAGGAAAATCCTGAACGTGCTGCCTTTGACCAGCCGCGATTCGACCCAGACGCTGCCGCCGTGGTCTTCGACGATCTGCTTGACCAGCGCCAGCCCCAGGCCGGTGCCGCGGCGCTCGCGCACGCGGGCGTCGGAGGCGCGGAAGAAGCCGTCGAAGACGTGGGCGCGGTCCTCGGGACGGATGCCGATGCCGCGGTCGTGGACGCTGATCAGAACGCCGCGGGCGCCGCGGCGCGTGTCGCATTCCACGTCGATGCCCAGGAAGCGGTCGTCATCGGAGTACTTGACGGCGTTGCTGATGAGGTTGATGAGCGCCTGGGTGATCGCATTGCGGTCGATCGACACGACGGGCAGGCCGTCGGCGATCTTCAACCGGTGCTCGAAGCCGGCGTGGTCGAGCTCGAACTGATATGACTCGTACGTTTCCCGCACCACCTCCGCCGCGTCGTGCGGCGCCAGTTGCAGTTGCCGCCCGGCCGCCTCGACGCGCGAGAAGTCCAGGATGTTGTCGATCAGATGCGTCAGCCGGGAGCTTTCCCGCATGATGACGCGGTAGTATTCCTGCCGCTTGTCTTCGGTGGTGACGCGCCCCTCCAGCAGCGTCTCGCCGAACATGCGGATCAGCGCCAGCGGCGTCTTGAGTTCGTGGGTCACGTCGGCTACGAAGTTGCTCTTCATCTGCGAGAGGGCCAGTTCCCGCCGGGCGAGGCGGAACATGAACCACAGCATGACCAGCACGACGATGACCGAGGGGATGGTGATGACCCAGTGGATGAGGATTTGCCGGGTGGCGTTGGCGCGCTGCTCGCGGATGAACTCGGCCGAGGGGCGCACCGCCCAGAACCTCAGGCCGATGTTGAGCGGCTCGAACCAGTAGGAGTCGCGGGGATACTCGGTGACCAGCTCCAGTCTTCCGCCGCCGATCAACGGTTCGATGAGGTCTTCCCGCAGCCGGGCCTTGTGGATGACGGCGGCCAGCACGGCCGGTCTCTCTTCCGACAGCCACGTGGTCGCGACGGACGCCAGCAGCAGCGGCGTATCCGCCAGATCGTCATAGACGGGCGTCACCGGTTCGGCCGGACCGGCCGGCTGCAGGGCGCCGGGCCGTTCGAGCAACGGCACGCGGTCGTCGAGCCGGCTCTGCAGACGGCGCGTCTCCAGCGCCCGCCGCATGGCGGACGGGTGGAGCAGGCCCAGGGCCTCCGGCCGCACCAGCATCATCTCCCGCATCCCGTCCCACAGCACGGTGGCGACGATCCAGCGCGGCACCTTGGCCGCCAGCACTTCGTCCATGGGTCTCTGCGGCTCGATCATCCGCTCGATGGACTCGTTCAGGGCCAGCCGCACGGCCGCGGTGAACTCGTCCTGCGCCTTGCTGACCAGGTATTTCGAGTATCGCTGTTCGCCCTCGATGCGGTCATTGGCCATCAGCAGGGCCTGTTCATAGGACAGTACCAGCCCCACCGACACCAGCCCCAGCGAGAGCACCCCGACCCAGATGCTCCAGGAGCGCAGGATGGCGAACCGCCAGTTTTCGCGGGCGGATTCTCTCATGCGGCGCGGAAGGTATCACGCCGCGGCCGCGCCTGCACCAGTGGCAGGCGGGCGGGGTGCATCGCTTGCGGCGGAAATCACCGGCAAGATGCCGGTGCCACATCGAAATCACCGGCAGGATGCCGGTGCCACGTGACAGCGCTCAGACCGACGGCACCAACTCGTCCTTCTCCACCGGGGCGGAGCGTGACCGGCGGATCGACGGGCTGCTGGCTTCGCTGACGGAACGGCGCGACCGTCCGCTGACGGCCGGTTCTTCCATCGGCTCACGATGCACGTTGTAGATCTGGGGATCGTTGGGATCGGCATTGACGGTGATGGTCTGTATCGGTGCGAACCCGTCGTCCGGCCTCGCCCGCTCCGGCCAGAAGTTGATCGCAAGCGTCAGGGCCACCGTGATTGCAAGAACGCCATAGAGCAGTTTCTGTTTGCGTGATTCGTCCATTATCCACCTCCGGCCGCATTCCGCGGCTTCACAATTCTGAACCCCTCGTGCAGCCACTGCGCTGCAACCTGTATCACCGTCCGCCATCTGCACGCGCCTGTCGCGCAGAGTCTCGGCGCGGGCTGACCTGCCCGGCCCGTCTGCCGACGGGCAGGCGGAGGAAAGGAGCCCCCGGCTCGCTCAACGCGCATGAGCGCCCAGGTGAGTTCAACATCCGTCGAGCGCTGCGACCCGTTACCGGCCCCGTGACCGGCAAGTTCTCGGCCGTCCGACCTGTCCCGCCGGCCGAGGAATTAGACGCGCCGCCGGCGCTCGAGTTCCCCGATATCATGCAATACAGATGGAATCGTGCCGGCCCGGTAACGATGGGCGCCGATCAACGGCCGCGGCCGGAGCGGGGCGCTGGATGGCGACGTGAGATTATTCGGCCCGCCGGTCGCAGGCGCCGTCTTCGCATCGGCCGAAGGCGTAGCGATTTCGCGCCAACAGCGAATAACCCGCGTCACACAACAGCCGGACGCCGGGGATGTAATACAGCCGGGCCACGGCGCCCCAGAAGGCGTGTCGCCTCAGGACCAGGGCGATGGCCTCCGGCCCGGATGCGACCCTGCCCGCCGGCGTAACCACGTGCAGCGCCGTCATGCAAGCGTCAAACGACACGCCCGGCAGGGACGACAGCGCCGCCGGCGCGTGGACGCTCATTAGAGATTCCGGCGGAAGCGCCGCCATCCGAGCGATCGTGTCCGCTCGGGCGCGGCAGAAGGAACAGTGGCCGTCGAAGAGAACGAGCCAGCGGCCGGGGGGCGTGGTGTGTTCGTCGCTGATCGGCGGCTCGGCCGCCTCTGCCGCCGGGTCGTAGGGCCGCAGCCGCGGCCGCCAGCAGCGAACACGGCGCCGATATCGGCGGTACGATTCGCCGAAGCGCCGCTCCAGGTCTGCCTCCTCCCACGGCCGGGCGAGGTAGTTCCACGCCAGCACGCCCAGAAACGCATACACCAAGACCGATGGCGACCCCAGGTACAGCCCTACCGCAAAGCCCTGAGCCAACCCGAAGATCGCCATCGGGTTGCGAATGTAGCGGTAGGGTCCGCGGATCACCAGCCGCCGCGGCGAATCCAGCGGAAGCGGCGTCCCGTCGCCCAGCAGTGTGACCAGCATCCCTGTATAGAACCCGCCCGCGCTGGCGAGCACAAACAGGACGGCGCCGGCGGTCCTCCATCCGTCCGCGGCGAACCGCCAGCTACTCCACCCGGCCCGTCCCTCCAGCCAGTAGACGCCGGCCGGAAGGATCGCCAGGAACGTCGACCACATCAGGACGATCTGCACGATCGTTTTGGCGACGTTCCATCCGGCCGGCGCCGGGTGGGCGACGCGACCCTGCCTGAGCCAGTCACGTAGATTCGCTCGCATCGTTCAGGTGTTCCGTCGCCGCGACGGATAGAGTTGCCAGGTGAACCATGCCGCCGACACGGCGCACGGCGACATGAGCGCCACGCTCCACCAGGCGCTATCGGTCAACAGCGACATCGTCCCACAAACCAGCGCGACGTACGCGGCCGCGCCGGCGTGGGCACAAAGGCATCCCCACGCCCATGCCCTCGCCTTCCACAGTCCGACGGCCGCCGCCACGGCCGTGCCGCAGTACACGATGGCGTCCGCGGCGATGAACCCGTGCAGCCAAAGCTGTGGCAGTTCCTGCGGCAGAAAAAGAGCCAGGGCAGCGTCGCTGGTCAGGACGATCACCCACCAGACGACCGTCGCGCAGGCGAAAAGCAGGAGGAAGCCCGCCGTGATCCGGCGGAGTCGTATGGAGTCACCCGAATAAACCAGCGTACCTCCCACTCGGCAACAAACCTCGCGCTCTTGGAGTCCTCGAGTCCGCAGCGTCCATCAAGTCCATGAAGTCCATCGAGTCCATTCAGTCCATGAAATCCATGAAGTCCATCGAGTCCATGAAGTCCATGAAGTCCATGAAGTCCATGCGTCCCTTCCGCCCATTCCCTCATGGCCCTCCCCGACCCACCTTATTCAGGACCAGCAGCTTGATCTCCGTCATGTCCTCCATGGCGAACCGGACTCCCTCCCGGCCCAGGCCGGAGTCCTTGATGCCACCGTATGGCATGTTGTCGACGCGGAAGCTGGGGACGTCGTTGATGATGACGCCGCCCACGTCCGATTCCCGATAGGCGTAAAAGGCATGGTGGATGCTGGGCGTGAACACGCCCACTTGCAGGCCGTAGACGCTGTCATTCACCCGTCGGATGGCGTCCGCGAAGCCGGTGAACGGCTGCAGCGTGGCCACCGGTCCGAACGCCTCGACGCAGCTTATCCGCGCCCCGGGATCGACGTTCTCCAGCAGAGTGGCGTCGTAGAACACGCCGGTGCGCCGGCCGCCGCAGACGATGTTCGCCCCCCCCGCGACCGCCTCGTTGACCCAGGTCTCCATGCGCCTGGCGTCATCCTCGGTGATCATCGGGCCCAGGAAGGTGTCTTCCTCGAGCGGGTCCCCCGCCTTCAGCCTGGCGACCCGCGCGCACAGCTTCGATTTGAGCGGCTCGTAGACGGACTGGTGGGCCAGGATCCGCTGCACGCTGATGCAGCTCTGCCCCGACTGATAGAACGCGCCGATGATGAGCCGGTCGGCGGCGAAGTCCAGGTCCGCGCCTTCGTCCACCACGCACGCGGCGTTGCCGCCCAGCTCCAGCACGACCTTCTTCTTGCCCGCCTTCGCCTTAAGCTCCCAGCCCACGTCCGGCGAGCCGGTGAAACTCAGCAGCTTGAGCCGCTCATCGGTGGTGAACAGGTCCGCCCCGTCACGGCTGCACGGCAGGATGGAAAACGCGCCCGGCGGCAGATCGGTCTGAGCCAGGATCTCGCCCAGCAGCAGCGCTGAGACCGGCGTGCGTGAGGCCGGCTTGAGCACCCACGGACATCCCACCGCGATGGCCGGCGCCACCTTGTGCGCCACCAGGTTGAGCGGGAAGTTGAACGGGGCGATGAAGCTGCACGGACCGATGGGAAAGCGCCGCCAGACCGCCTCGCAGCCTTCGGCCCGGGCGCTGATGTCCAGCGGCATCCACTCACCGCCCATCCGGACGCATTCTTCGGCCGCGACGCGGAACGTGTCGATCAGCCGCGTGACTTCGCCGCGGGCGTCGCGGATCGGCTTGCCCGCCTCGACGCACAGCGCCTTGGAGAGTTCCTCGTGCCGCTCGCTGACGCGCTGCACCACGTGCATGAGCACAGCCTGCCGGCGATAGCCCGGCATGTCGCGCGTGCGCGGGAACGCCTCCACGGCCGCAGCGATGGCGCGGTCGATCGTGCCCGCGTCCGCCAGCGCGACGCGGCAGGCCGGCTCGCCGGTGTATTTGTTGGACACCGTCATCGACTGTCCGGTCTCGACGGGGCGATTGGCCAGGTAGCAGGGGTAGTGGTCGCGGAGCATGATGATCCTCCAGGGATTGCGGGGAGCGTATCACTCCTGATGAGTATACGCCCGCGGCGCGGCAGATCCGCAGCCAGGCGGGGTGCGTGACGGAATCGGCGTGCGCCCCTGGGACCGCCCGGCTCCAGCCTGACGGCCGGGGAGAAAGGCGTCCGCGGCCTATGACCGCACTCAATGGAAGACTCCGCGCGGGCTGAAGCCACGCGGCTCGCTCAGAGAATCCGACGTCCCAGTCGCACCCCTCGCGCCGGACCCCGTTTCAGTCCCCGGTCGCATTCGCCCGTTGGGCGGTCTAGAATGCCTGCATGGAAGAGCCCCCCGGCCAGGTCAGCGCGGATGGCGTCCCTCTGTTTCCGCTGCCGAATTGCGTCCTGTTTCCGCGCGTGATCCTGCCGCTCCAGGTGTTCGAGCCGCGTTACTGCAGTATGGTGGAGGAACTGGTTACGCTGCCTGAAAGCCGGCAGATTCTGGCGGTGGCGCTGTTGCGGCCCGGCCACGACGACCTCTATCACACCAAGACGGCGCCCATCTTCCCCGTGGTCTGCACCGGCAAAGTCGTCCGCTGGGAGCGTGTCGACGACGGACGTTACGCCATCCTGGTGCTGGGGCTGGACCGGGCGACGGTCGTTGCCGAGAACCGCGCCAGGCCCTATCGCCGGGTACACCTGGCGCCGGCGCTGCCGCCGGCGCGGCTGGGGGAGAAGGAGGAAATGGAACTGGTCAACCGCGTGGCCCGCGTCCTGTGTCAGGCGGTGCGTGAAGGGCTGGTGGAAAAGTCCGTCATCGATCAACTGACGCGCCCGGCGGCCGACCTCTCCCATCTGGTGGACATCCTCTCCTTCCACCTCATCCCTTCGTCCGACAGTTGCATCAAGCAACGGGTGCTGGAGGAGCCGGACGTCCGACTCCGCGCGGAGATCGTCGGTCAGTGGCTTTCGGAGCAGATCAACCTCCTCAAGCGCTGCCGTGAACGCCCCTGGCCGCCGCCGCTGAGCCTGAACTGATCGACCGCCCGCGGGGGCACGGTGACGTCCCATCGGCAGCGCGCTCGCCGGGCGCTGGAGACGAAGCCTGCTTCGGAAGGAGGTCCATCATGACCATGCGACTGCACAGCCCCGCATTCGACAGCGGCGGCCGGATCCCGACGAAGTTCACCGGAGACGGTGATGACCTGTCGCCTCCGCTCGCCTGGAGCGACCCGCCGCAGGGGGTTGCCCAGTACGCCCTGATCATGGAGGACCCTGACGCGCCGCGGCCGCAGCCGTGGGTCCACTGGATCATCCATGGGATTCCCGGCGATGTATTCGCGCTGCCCGCAGGCGTGCCGCGCGAGGATCCGCTCGGCGTTCCGCCGGGTGCGCGGCAGGGCGTGAATAGCTGGGGTCGTGGCCAGGTGGGGTACCGAGGTCCGGCGCCCCCGCGCGGCCACGGACGGCATCGGTACTTCTTCAGGCTCTTCGCGCTCGACCAGCCGTTGAGCCTGGCCGGTGGCATCGAGAAGGAGGAGCTGCTCAAGGCCATGAAGGGCCACACGCTGGCGACCGCCGAGTTCATGGGTACCTACGAGCGCTGACTTGCATGCGGGGACGTACACGCCGGTCGTCTTCTGCAAGGTTCCGACGTCCGATCGCACACAGCCTCGCTTGCCCGTTCTTCGCCCGGCGGACGCACGACGCTCACTACGCTCAGGGGCCGATCCCCACAACGCCTGTCCTTCGCCCGTAGGGCGCAGGAGGGAGCCGGGAAGACTCGCTTGCCTCGTTGACGGTCTGTTCTTCGCCGGTAGGGCGCACGATGTTCATCACCGCCGCCCGTCGCGCACACGCAGGCTGTTCCTCGCCCGTAGGGCGAGGAGCAGGCGGCGGCCGACGAGGCGGCGCGGGAACGTGCATCATCCGGTGGCGGTCGCAGGCAGCTTTGTGCGTCGTGCCAGCGCCGGCAAGCCGGGATGCCGCCGATGGATCGCCCGCGGCTTGCGATCAGAGTTATGCCGATCTGCCGTTTTGCCGTTTTCGTCATGCACGCCGTGGCGAGCTTCAGCCGCAGTTCACCTCGGCGATCCGATCCGGGCACTCCACGATGACCGCGGTCCGACGGCCGAATTGTCCGGTGAACGTCACCTTCCCTTTGCCGCTGCGGCCGATGACCATCGTTTTCCGTTCGCCGTTGGTCTCTATCGTCAACTCGGTTCCCTCGGGCAGTGACGACTTGACCTTGGCCCTCAGCTTGCCGCTGCGGCACTTCGCCTTGAACTTCGTGATGGAATCGCAGTTCACGCCGCCGTCGCCGGCCACGTCGAGGGCATAGAGGAAGGTATGGGGATCCGGGTTGTCTCCGGAAATGGACACTGTGCTGACGTAAGCCGTGCGCGAGTCGGGCGTGAATCGCGGATAGTGCGTGCCCAGCCATCGCGGCCGCGGGTAGAACTCGCCGGGCAGGGGCACCTCCCAGATTTCCGCGCCGCTGGCCGCGTCGAAGGCCTTGATGAAGCCGGGGTATCCGAACGTGGGGACGCCGGCGGCGATGATCGTGCGCCCATCCGGGCTGACCATCGGCGTGTCGAGGACGTCGTCGGTGAAGTTGCTCCAGCGCAGCGAGCCGGAGGCCGGGTCCAAAGCCTCCAGGTATGACAGGTCCGCAACGTAGTACAGCATATCGTCCGGCCCGATGCTCAGATAGCTGACGCCGCTGACGAAATCGCCGTCATAGAAGAGCACCTCCGATCCGTCAGCCGGATCGAACCCACGGATCACCCAGCCGTAGCCGCGGGCGATGAAGTCCGTCGAGTAGACGGTTCCGTCGCGGCCGATGACGGGTTGAGCAGCGTAACTGTTCGGTCCTACGGGGATCACCCAGCGCTGCCGGCCGTCCAGTGAAAACGCATAGAGTTGGTTGTCTCCGCGCCGGTCCATGCCCACGTAGAGCTGATCCACAGGGCCGCCACGCCGCGACGGACCGAAGCGCATCTCCGCGCCCAGCCCGCCATACTCGAACATGGGTGGGTTGCCGATGTTGTTCCAGCGGTATTGCCCCTCGGTCGTCAGCGAGTACGTGCCGAGTCCGGGGTCGCCGGGGTCGAAGACGCCGTAGAGATTTCCATCTGGGCCGGGCGTCGGAACGATCTGCACGGCTTGCGCATCCGGGTCGTCGAACTGCCAGAGTATCTGCCCCTCCGGCGAGATGGCGAACACGCTCCAGATGCTGCCGACGTAGAGCGCGCCATCCGGGCCGGCCGCGGGCGGCGCGTAGGGAGACCAGTTGACCTGCTGCGTCCACTTCAGCCCGCCGTCGGGCGACAATGCGTAGACGAAGCCTTGCGAGGTGTGCAGGTAGAGGGTCCCATCCGGCGCCAGTGCGGGGCGGAACCACATGTTGTTGGTGTCGGCCTCAAAGGTCCACTTGACGCGGCCGTCGCGCTGGCGCGCGGTCACGGTCAGCGGGACGGCGTTGCTCTCCTGGCCGTTGACGATGACTCTCACCCTGGCTAGGCCGAGGTCCGCGGATTCGGGCACGTAGGCGACGATGCGCGTGTCCGTCCAGGTGGTGAACCACGCGGTCACGCCGTCCACCTCGACGCGGCTGGACTCGCTGCGTCCGCCGAAGCCGGCGCCCACGATGGCCAGCCGGCCGCTGCGCGGGAGGGTGTCTTTGTTGATCGAGGTAATAACCGGCTGCGCCAACGTGGCCGGCGCCGAGGTCAACAGGGCGAAAAGCACCCAAAAGCCCGATCGTCTCATCGCGAAGCTCCTTTGCGCAGGCTCGCGCCTGCGAGCGCCGTGCGACCTCGCTATCAACATTGAAACCAGCGTGGTCAGCCGCAATTCGCTGCTGCGCATTCAATTTCGGGGCATTCGGCGATGCACACGTCGCGCATCCCCGATTGACCGGTCCACCTAACCTTACCCTTGCCGCGGGCGTTGATCATCATCAAGCGCGGGTCGCCATCGTTGTCGATGGTCAACTCGGTCCCCTGGGGAAGCGACGACTTGACTTTGGCCGTCAGCTTGCCGCCGCGGCACTTTGCACTGAGTTTATGGATCGCATCGCAGTCGAGGCCGCCGGTGCCGGCCATGTGAAATACGGCGCCGCCGAACCCGCCCGCCCAGAGCGATCCCGATCGGGTGCGGCTGATCTCGCTCAGCACTTCCGGAAACCTGGCAATGACGGTCGGCGTCCACGAGCGTCCGCCGTCGATCGTGTGGAGCAGGAGCGGATCCTGTCGCTCGTCGGCCGCCACCACCCAGGCTTCCTCGGCGCTGACGGCCGCCACGTCGAGAGCCACGCGGATGTCACGCCCGAAATCGAGCACCTGCCACGACCGCCCGCCATCCAGCGTGCGCTCCACCGCGCCCCACCAACCCACCACCCAGCCGACATCGCGGTTGACGTAGTCCGCGCCTTCCACGATCGGCGACCCTTGCGGCGTATCCGGCAGCGCGCCCTCCGTCCACGATTCACCGCCATCGATCGTGCGCAGGAATCGGCCGCCGGCTGTGTGCATCGAACCATACTGATCGTCCGCGAACTCCACCGCTACCCAGACGGCGGCATCCTCAAAGGGCTGAAACCAGGAGCGGCCGCCGTCGGTGGTGCGGAACACCGACCGACGCCGACGGGCCAGGTCTTGACCCACGACCCAGCCGTTCGTGCGGCTCGAGAACCCGATGGCGTTGATGTCGAGGTCGCCGGGCAGCCCATCGGGAAACCCGGTCGGCTCCCAGGTGTCTCCGCCGTCCTCGGTGATGAACACGACGCCGCCCGGTCCGCCCACCACCGCGAAATCCGCATCGTGTACGTGGACAGCGCTCAGGCCTTCGTCCCGCCCGAATTGCACCCCCGTGACCTTCAGCCGCCGCACGTCCCAATGCTCGCCGCCGTCGGTGGTGCGGGAAAGGAACCCGTTTCGATGTATGGTGTAACCGTAGGCGTCGGTGAACATCTCGACGTCGGTCACTTCCAGGCCCATCCCGCGGTTGAGGATGCGCCAGGTGTCGCCGCCGTCGGTGGTGCCGACCAGCAGACCGTACGGGCCGGTCGCCCAGGCGACGTTGCGGTCGTATGCCCGCACCCGCCAATCGTAGGGCAGGTCGCCGACGCCTTCGAACTGCCGGGTCCACGAAGCGCCGCCGTTCGTGGATCGCCAGATGTCGCCGCCGCCGGAAATGCCGAAGACCGTATCGCCGCCCGCGTACTCCAAGTCGCTCATGGGTCCGTCGGCCTCGAACGGCCCGGCCAACGACCGCCACGTCTGGCCGCCATCGGTGGAACGGTAGATCGACAGTTCGCCCACCACCGCCGCCAGCGCCGTGCGAGCGCTGATAAACGCCACGTCGTTGGAGGTCAGCGCCAGCACCGGCGTCCAGGTGCGGCCCGTATCCTGCGTCCGGAAGACGCCGCGGATGTTTGAACGCGCCTGGTGCCCGGCGACCAGACCGTTGTCCACGCTCCAGAAGTCCATCCCGTACACAATCGGACAGTCCGGATAGCCGGACTGCACCTGCCATGACAGTCCACCGTCGTCCGTGTAGGCCAGTGCCCCGTTGGCGCCGATGACGCCGACGCCCGGTTCGAAGAATTTGATGTCGCGCCACGAGCCGGCCGGCACGCCGGTCATGGGAATCCACGTTTGGCCGCCATCAATGGTGCGGAAGGCGTCCGAGTTGTTTCCGGTCACGTAGCCGTACCGCTCATCGAAGAAATGGACGTCATAGAACGGGCCGGCGCCCCAGTCGTCGACGATTCTCGGCTTCCACGTATCGCCTCCATCGGCGGTCTCCAGCAGATGCCGATTCTCACCGACGATAAAGGCGTGCGTCGGCGAGATGAAGGCCGCCGCCTTCAGGTTGCGGCCGGTCGGAAACGGCGCCTGCCGCGTCCACTCCTGGGCCGCGACCGATGGACACCACATGGCCGCCAGAGCGAGACTCGCTGCCGTCAGGATACGCACGTGCGCCCTTTCAATGGAACCCATGGTCGGATCTCCTCGTTCATCCAGCGTTGGGAAGCTAAAGTCGCTGCGCCAGGCAAAGAGCGATCTGGCAAGAGGCATTCCGGCCCGTGACGCCACCGATTGTGGCGAACGTCTCAACGGCAGATCGGCGACGGTGAGGAAAGAAAGAGGCCGAAATCACGCCACGCCGGACCGTATGTGCGGATATGCCGGCCAAAAGTCGGCCGCGCGTTGCGCCCGCGTTCACTTCCACCCCGCAGGCTGGAGCTTTCCACCTGTACCCGTCCGCGAACCTTCCCACGATCCGCGTGCGTACTCACGCCCGGCCCCGTCCTACTGAGCGACGCGCTGATTCACCTGTGCGGGAGTCGCGCCGGCACGGACGGCCCGCCTGAGGCGCCGCCAACGTCGGTGGCGATCCGCTACTTTGTCCAGCGGAACCGCGGGAATCCCACCCGGCGCGCGGCGGGTCCGCCGAGGTCCGACGAACGCCCCGACCGGTTTCGACAGCGCTTATCCGTTGACAGCGGTCGCCCCGATGCCTATCATACCCTGCGTTTCGATTCGTTAACGCCTTATTTGCAATAGGTTACGAGCTGGCAGGTCGAACTCGAGGCAGGAATCACGGGGACGGCGGTGGCGAAGTCCAAGCGGGCAGCAAAACGCGGAAAGCAGCAGGCCGCCCGGAAGCCGGCGCGGCGCGCCGGACGGGCCGGCGCGGTGCGGAACGCAGGGGCCGTGTCCAAGCGCTCCTCCGATACGACGCCCGAGAAGGCGGCCGCCAAGCGCCGCAAGGCGGCGGATGCCGAAAAAGAGACCCGCAACACAGCGACCCGCCCGAAAAAGAAACCGCGTCCTGCCGACGGGAAGCCCGGCGTGAAAGAGGCCGCGCCCACCCAGAGCGGGAAGGGCGGCACCACGCGAACGGCCGTGGGCCGCGTTGGCGCGGACAAGCCCGTCTCCGGATCGGGCTCAAGCGGTGACCAGGTCTCATCCACGAAACCCACCCCCGTGCAGTCGGCGTCTGGGGCGTCGAAACGGACCACGCTCGCGACCAAGCCGGGCTTGCGCCGACGTCGCCCGTCCGGCGTCGAGGTGACGACCGCCGCGTCTGCCGCACCGATGCCGCCCCCGCGGCTTGCCGACGACGAGCAGCCCTCCAAACGCGATCCCGCTGCGAAGGATGCCCCATCGCAGTCGCTGGGCGCGCCCGCGCCGGGCGACAAACCCCGTTCGTCCAAAGCGAGCCGATCCACGTCCGCCCTGTCGCCCAGCCCCGGCCCTCGTTACGTCAACGGATTGCGGCTGGTCGAGCCGGGCGCCAGGATGCCCCACTCGCGGCTCTCACCCAAGCGCCTGGCGCAGTTCAAGGCGATGCTGGTTCAGCGGCGGTTGCAACTGACCGACGACCTGCAGCGCCTGTCGGAAGAGGCCTACCGGGGAAACGCCCACGGTTCGGACCGATCGAACATGCCCATCCACATGGCCGACCTCGGCACCGACAACTGGGAGCAGGAGTTCGACCTGATGCTGCTGGATAACGAGCGGGCCATGGTCCGCGACATCGACGACGCCCTGCGCCGCATCGAGGAGGGGACCTACGGCATCTGCGAGGCCACGCACCGCCCCATCACCATCGCACGGCTGATCGCCAAGCCGTGGGCCCGCTACTGTATCGAGTACGCTCGCATGAAAGAGCAGGGGCGGGTGCCGTGAGCTGGACGCACGGCCACGTTTCCGCTGTCGGCTTCCATCCGCCTCATCAGGAGGCGTCGGCGATCACGTCGTGGACGGCCCACCTGGTCTTATGGCTGGTGGCCGGGGCCGGGCTGGCCGCCGATCTGTGGTCGAAGGCGTGGGCTTTTTCAGCGCTCGATCCGCGGGAGCACCGTCCGGTGTGGCCGGGTGTCCTGGAGTTCCGCCGTTCGCTCAACGCCGGGGCGATCTTCGGCGTCGGGGCGGGGTGGGTGTGGGTGTTCGTGGTCGCGTCGTTCGCGGCGCTGGCGTTCGTGCTGTTTCTCTTCCACGGCAGTACGCCGCGGCAGCGGTCATTGCACGTGGCGCTGGGGTTGATTCTGGCCGGAGCGCTGGGCAACCTGCACGACCGCATCTTCATCCGAGCGGACGTTGTGGCGGCCGTGGCGCCCTCCGGCGAGCCGTATCACGACATCGGCCTGATCATCGACGAACGCGACGACGGCGCCATCCGGCTGGGCAGCTACCCGGAGAAAGCGGAGCCGCGCGTCTTCGCCCGATCCTATTTGACCGCGCCGCCGCGCCGGCAGGGCGTGGTGCGGGACTTCATCAAGTTCGTGCCGGTGGTGCCGCGATGGGTGCCGCTGGTCGGCGGGCGCGACGCCTGGCCGTGGGTGTTCAACGTCGCCGACGCCATGCTGGTCGTCGGGGTAGGACTGCTGCTCATCCACTTCTGGTCGGCGCGCGAGGCGCCGCACCCGGCGGCGCTGGCGGACCGTGTGGATACCGAAAGCCCGGCGGCCGACCGCGATGAGACACACCTCGTGCCATCACCTTCCGAAGAGGAGGCGGCCGTCTGCGCCGGCCGGGCGGTGGAGTCGGCGGAAGTGTGAGTTCCCGCCCTCGCGTCGGACACCTCGCGACATCCGAACGCACGCGCCATACGCTCCTGCGTCGTTCGGCCAATGGCGGTGGGCACGCTTCCTTCAACTGCCGCAGCTCCTGCCGAGGCCGCGGTCGTATCGCGCGCGGACTGCACCGCCTTCTATTTCAGTGCTCGTTCATTCTGTTCCACCCCTCCTGTCGCCAATCGTTCGTCGGCGGTCTCCTCCGCCTGGCCTCGCACCGTAGGCGGCGACGGAGCGCCGTACCACACCTTGGCGATCGCATTTGCACCAGCGATACCGGTGACGAGGCGCTGGCCGTCCGGGCTGAACGCCACGCTCCACACCGCTTCAGCGTGCCCCTGGAGGCCGAGGAGTTCCTGCCCCGTCTCGGCGTCCCACACCTTCGCGGACCGGTCATCACCGCCGGTGACGATCCGGTTGCCATCGGGGCTGAACGTGACGCTGCGCACCGTGTCAGTGTGACCCTTGAGGGTGAGAAGTTCCTGGCCGGTCACCGCGTCCCAGACCTTCGCCGTGCTGTCCCGGCTGCCGGTGATGATGCGCTGACCGTCGGGACTGAAGGCCACGCTGAGCAGCGCGCCGGTGTGCCCATTGAGGGTAGAGAGTTGCAGGCCCATCGTGGCGTCCCACACTTTCGCCGTCTCATCCCTGCCGGCGGTGACGATGCGTTTGCCGTCGGGGCTGAACGCCACGCTCGACACGACGTTGGTATGCTTGAGGGTCAGGAGTTCCCGGCCTGTCAGGGCATCCCACACTTTTGCTTCGCCTATATCATTGTCTGGCGTGCCCCACTCGCCGCAGCCGGTGACTATGTGTTGGCCGTCGGAGCTGAACGCCACGCTCGACACGACGTTGGTGTGCTCGAGGACGAGGAGCACCTGGCCCGTCGCGGCGTCCCACACCTTCGCCGTCTGGTCCTGGCTGCCGGTCAGTATGCGTCGGCCATCGGGGCTGAAGGCCACGCTCCATATACCCGCCACGGCCCACGCCCTGCTTGTGGATCCTTCCAGAGTGAGGACTTCCCGGGCCGTCACGGTGTCCCACAGCTTCGCGGTGCAGTCGCCGCTGCCGGTGACGATCCGCTTGCCGTCGGGGCTGAACGCGATGCTGCTGATAAAATCCGCATGTCCCTTGAGGGTGGGGACCTCCTGGCCTTTCTCGGCATCCCACACTTTGGCTGTTCGGTCATTGCTGCCGGTGACGATGTGTTGGCCATCGGGGCTGAACGCAACGCCGCGCACCTGGCCTGCGTGCCCTTTGAGGGTGAGACGCTCCTGGCCCGTCGCCGCATCCCACACTCTGGTCGTCTGGTCTGCACTGCCGGTGACGATGCGCTTACCGTCGGGGCTGAACGCCACGCTGTTCAGCCAGCTTGCGTGCCCCTCGAGGACGAATGGTTCCTGGCCCGTCGCGGCGTCCCACACCTTCGCTGTCCGGTCTCCACCGGCGGTGACGAGGCGCTGGCCGTCGGGACTGAACGCCGTACTGCGCACGCCGCCGGCGTGTCCTTTGAGGGTGAGGAGTTCCTCGCCCGTCGCGGCATCCCACACCTTCGCCGTCAGGTCCTCGCTGCCGCTGACGATGCGCTGGCCATCGGGACTGAACGCCACGCTGCGTACCCCGCCTGCGTGCCCCGCAAGGGTGAGAACGTCCCGGCCCGCTGCGGCGTTCCACACCTTCACCTCGCCCGGCCCATACGCCCAATCGCAGGCACTGCTGACGATGCGCTGGCCGTCGGGGCTGAATGCCACGCTCCACACACAATAGGCATGCCCCTGCAGGTCTCGGAGTAACTGGCCGGTCGCGGCGTCCCACACCTTGACTTCGCCCGGTTTCTTGCCGACGCCCCAGGGGCCGCCGCCGGTGAGGATGCGCTGGCCGTCGGGGCTGAACGCCACGCTCAGGACGAGGCCCTTGTGCCCCTCGAGGGTGAACATCTCCCGGCCGCTGGCGGCGTCCCATACCCTCGCCGTCTTGTCCTCGCTGCCGGTGACGATGCGCTGACCGTCAGGGCTGACCGCCGCGCTCGACACCGCTGCTCGGTGGCCCACCAGCGTCCGTTCGGCGTTGATTCGTGTCGAAAGATAGCGCCACTCCCAGCCGCGCAGGTTCTGCTGGCACTCGCCGAGGTAGTGCAGCGCCAACCCGCCGTTGGCGGCCTCGAAGTCAGTTTGGGCCAACATCAGCTTGCCGGCATAAACCAACCACTCTGCCCGTGTCAGTTGCACTTCCGCTCGGTGCCGTTCCGCCTCGGCTTTCTGCTGCTGCGCCGCCGCCTCCGCCTGGGCGTCTTGAGCGGTCTTCCGCGCCTCCACCGCCAGGTCACGCTGATCCCGAGCGACCTTCGCCTGCCACGCGAAGGCGATGACGCCGATCAGCAGCGCCGCAACCACCGCGCTTCCCGCCGTGACCATGCCCCGGTTGCGCCGGACGAACTTCTTAAGCCTGTACGCCGTGCTCGGCGGCGCGGCGAGGACGGGCTCGCCATCGAGGTATCGGTGGACATCCATCGCCAGCCCGTTGGCCGTCTCGTACCGCCGCGTGCGGTCCTTCTCCAGACACCTCATCACGATCCAGTCCAGGTCGCCCTTGACGGTCTGGCTGAGCTTCTTCGTGTCGATCGCGCGGCGCTGCTGGGCCTTGCGTGCAGCGGTCTTGCCGAGGGATGAGAGCCGCGTCGATGGCTTGTGCGGCTCGACCTCGCGGATGATTCGCATCATCTCCGCGTAGCCCTTGCTCGTAAGTTCTCGGGTGTCGAACGGCGTCGTGCCGGTGAGCATCTCATAGAGCAGCACGCCCAGCGAGTAGATGTCGCTGCGCGTATCGATATCGAGGCCTGACATCTCCGCCTGTTCGGGACTCATGTACGCCGGCGTCCCGATCATCTGCCGGTGCTCGGTGAACAGCGTCCTGGTCGTCAATTCCGCGTTGGTCGCCTTGGCGATGCCGAAGTCGATCACTTTCGGCACCGGAACCCCGTCGTGCATCGTGACGAGCACGTTGTTCGGCTTGATGTCCCGGTGGATGATCCCCTTCTGGTGGGCGTGCTGGATGGCGTGGCAGACCTTGGTGAACAGCTCGAGCCGCTGCTGGGTGTGCAGTTTCTCCGCGTCGCAGTATTCCAGGATCGGCACGCCCCGGATGTACTCCATGACGAAGAAGGGGCGGCCGGTGGCGGTGGCGCCGGCGTCGAGCACTTTGGCGATGTGGGGATGGTCCATCAGCGCCAGGGCCTGCCGCTCGGCCTCGAAGCGGGCGATCACCTGCCGCGTGTCACAGCCCTGCTTGATGATCTTGAGCGCCACCCGCCGCTTGAACGGCTCGCGCTGCTCGGCCATGTAGACCACACCGAAGCCGCCCTCGCCGATCTGTTGCAGCAGCTTGTAGCGGTCGATCGTCTCGCCAGGGTGCTCGGACGGCGCGACGGGAGTTCGGAAGCTCACTCCTCGGCTCGACCGCGGGATCGTTGCGTCCGGGCCACCACCCTTCGTGCCTCCGTGCCTTCGTGCCTTCGTGCCTTCCTGGAGAAACATGCCCGCGTCCGCGTCCGCCTTCAGCAGCCCCTCGACCTCGGCCCGCACCGACACGTCGTGGCCACAGGCGCCGTCGAGGAAGCCGGCCCGTTCAGCGGGATCCGACTTCTCGCGGGCGGCATGGAAAATCTCTTCGGCGGTCAGTCGATCGTTCATCGCTGTGGAACCTCCGACCCGATAACGGCAGGTTGCGCCGGTAGGTTACCGCCGAACAGGGGTGCTGTTAATCGGCAGCGAAAGGCGAGGCCACAGGCGACCGGTCATTTGCACGCCCGGGGTTCCAGGAAGGCGCCGCCCTCCCGGGCATTCACACTCGTCACAAAACCCGGAACCGGTCACCCATCGCGGATGGCCGGTTCCAGGATACTCATGACTCGGTCCAGGCTTCAGCGGATTTGCTGCACGCTGTGAACCCTGTTAGCTTGCACCAGGCCAAGGCCTCCCGTCACGTCGGCAACCAGTTCGCCGTCAAGTAAGATAGACAGCGACCCGGCGGCGCCGCCCTCCGCCTGCTGCCCAATGACGTGCTGCCGTACAATCCTGGTCTCACCAGTGAGAGGATTAGTCTGAACATTGACCCCTTGGGACGTGGAGGCGCCGACATTGGCGGCATTCGTCACCGCAAGGTCAACGGTGACCTCAAACGGCCCAGAGAACTCCCCCGTGCAAAAATTGAAGATGATCGCGCCCTCCAACGTGAAATGACCCGTGCCGGAACCGGTTCCCTTTCCCCCCTGGCCCGGCTTGAGGTCAACAGAGATCTCATAGTCAGTACTGTCAAAGACCACCACGCCCAA
>QZJT01000054.1 GCA_003597935.1 Phycisphaerales bacterium
CGTCGCCTACCGGCACTCGAACACTTCCGCCACCGGGCACTGGGCCAGTTCCACCAGGTGCCGGCCGGGGCCGACCGGGCAGAGCTTGAACTTCGCCTTGCCCTTCTTGTTGGTCTGCTTGTCCTGCCGCGGCTGGCCGTCCACCACGATCGTGGCGGGTGCGTTGGGCGAAGCCCCGGACAGCTTGACCACCAGTTGCTCGCCGCAGCCTTTGGTCTTGCAACCGCCGCTCAGCGTCTCGCGGCCGGTGCAGTTGTTCTGTGGTTGGCACTCGACGAATCCGCAGATGATGCCCGAGCCCTGGAAACGGCCGCCCATGTTGGAGCAGGCCTCATCCTGCACCTCGATGCACTCGCCGCGGGGCAGGCAGCAGGCGCCGGGAAGAAACTCGGGGTCGGTGATCTCGATGGGCTGGAACGAGTCCGGCCGCAGCACTTCGATCCGCAGTTCCAGTTCCGGCGTCCCGAGCACGTTTCCGGCCACCAGCAGCGCCGTAGGATTCGCCGGCGCCACGTGGATGAGCGGGTCGCCCTGGTCGTCCACGAATCCGCCCAGGAACATGCTGAACATCTGCACCTGGATGTCCGGGGGCGCGCCGCGGCGAGTCTGGAAGACGTTCTGACGATCCGAGATCGCCACCAGCACCTGCCCGTCGCCGGCTGCGGGTCCGCCGGAGAAGGACAACTCGGCCGTGCCGTTGTCCTTGTTCTCGTTGCCCTCGCGCTTCCCGTCGATCGTCCACCACCACTTCTTGATCTCCACCGCGTTGGAGGTGGTCTTGAACTTGAGGTCGGCGGATTCGCCGTCCTCCACCGTGCCGTCTTTGAGGTCGATCCTGGAGGTCCCGTCCCCCTGAATCGTGCCGAACGGCTCATACTCCGGCACGTCGCACGCCTGCTTCAGCTCGATGTGCAGGTCGTTGACGTCCTTGCCGGTGTTGTTGACGAACTTCACCTTCCGGGTCGCCCCCGCCTCCGCCAGCGTGCCGCCGCACAGCACCACCGCCACGATCACCGGCGTCATCATCTGCTTCGCGAACATTGCTTTTCTCCTGCGAAAAAAAAGGTCCTTCTGCTCGAAGGCCCCATTGGCCTTCACTGCGATTCCGTCCGGTGGGGGTGGAACCTTGCAGGTGGGGGGTGAAAAATCCGGGAATGGCCGCTGGGAGCGTGGTCAGGCGCCGGCGCCGGCCGATAATGGGCGGTTGCAGCGGGACCGAGTGGCCGGCTCAATGACCGTGCGCGATCAGGCGCAGCCAGCCAGCCGCGGGGCTTCAGCCCGCGCGGAGCCTCCGTCCGTGGCAGCGAGCCGCGGGGCTTCAGCCCGCGCGGAGCCTCGACGGGGGGAAGTCGTCCGTTGTGATTCGTGCGGCCCCGGCGCCGCGCTGCGCCCGACGTGTCCACGACCGCCGTTCCGGCCCGCTCCAGGCGCGACAGGGTATCCATCGATGTACACCGCAGAACTCATTTTCAGGATTACGCAGGGTCGGCCGCAGATCGAGAAGGACGCCGCGGTCGGCATCGTGATGGGCGCGCTGTGGGAAAACGGGCAGATTCTCGACCCCGGCCCGCCGATGACGGTCACGGCGCGGCGGTACAGGGCGTTCGTGAGCATCCCCGAGCGCACGAGCCTCGATGCGAAGCAGAACAGTCCGGCAGCAAGGAAGCGCCTGGCCGCGCTGAAAAGGCAAGGTCTGGCCCGCCCGGAAATGAAAGTCCTGGGAAAGGACCGCGGCCAGCTTGACCCGTGCGAATGCAGCCAGCCAGGGAACTACATCCTCAGCACGGCATGGTTCGATGATCGCTGGACCTCGCCCGTCCAGTGCGGGGACTGCTTCCTGCCGGTGCCGCTGTATCGGATTCCGGCGACGCAAGAGCCAATGATGGGAAACGCGCCGGCCGGGCACTGGTCGTTGCTCCAGTGGGAACACTACCACCGGGCGTGCGAAGGCTTCTGGCTGCGATCGCACCCGCTGATGGGAAAGGAGGACGCCCGGACGCCCGAGCGGTACGCCGTCCGCCAGTTGGAGCGAATCGACAGCGGCCTGATCAAGTGCGGCCGGCGATTCTGCGCGATGATCGAGGAATCGACCGGCCGGCCGACTTACTACGCTCTGACCCGCCTGGGTGACGCGCGGTCCGTGCGAAAAGAGTGGTTACGGCCCTGCCCGGCGTGCGGCGGCGCGTGGCTGCTCGACCAGCCGTGGCACGGCCGTTTCTGTTTCCGATGCGAGCCGTGCCGGCTGGTGTCGGAGATTGCGGGCAATGCTCGCGAGCATCTTCGGCCAAAAGGAAACGCGAAGGCGCAAAGGGGCAAAGGCGCAGAAAAGCAGGTCTGAAGGGGGTTAGCGCCGGGGCGGGTTCAGAATTCGAAAGCTCCAACGTTATGCGGGTTCCTCCCCGCCCGCCGGCATTCGCTGATTCTGCCTTGGCTGCCAGAGCCGCCCGTCCGCGCCTTCTGCCTTCGCGCCTTTGCACCTTTGCACCTTTGCGTTGACTTCCGCCGCTCGCAGCCGTGCCACGTTCGGTTCCAACCCCCGTGCGAGACGTGCCGACTACCGTCAGAGCTTGCGGCCGACGCGGAGCCCCGGCCCGCAGGCCTTTGACGGCCTTGTCGCCAATTGGCTGAGATGGCTGCGATGAAAAAGCGCCGCCTGAGGGTATAATGGAAAGCGAGGAGTAATGCGTGAGTACCTTGCCGCTGACCCCCCTGCCTTCCCCGTTGCGCGTCGATGAAGTCGGCGTGGTACGCGTCGGCGCCTCCCGCGTCACGCTCGATACACTTATCGGAAGCTATCGTTACGGCAACACGGCCGAGGAGATCGTCCAGCAGTTTCCCAGCCTGTCGCTGGCGGAAGTACATGCCGCCATCGCCTATTACTTGACGCACGTGACGGAAGTCGAAGCCTACCTGCACGAGCGCGAGCGCGACGCCGCCGAGGCGTTCGGAGGTGACGAGGACAAAGCTGCTCGGTACGCCCGGCTCTCGGCGCTGCTGGAAGAATGGACGAATGATGAGAGCGGATTCGACGAGCGCGTTGAGCCGGTGATCGACCGAGCGCTCAAGGACTCCGCACCTCGGCACTCTCGGAAGTCGTAATGCGCTTGCTGCTGGACACCAACCTGCTGATGCGGGTACGTCACCCCACGAATCATCCCGACGTCAAGGCGTGGCTCCAGGCATGGCTGGACTACGCCGGGCGCGATGTTGGCGTAGAGATCGTCGTCTCGGCCGTCGCCGATTACGAGCTGCGACGCGGTTACCTGTCCGAACTCGATCGAAGGGACGACGAGCGCAAGGCTCTGGAACGGCTCAATCAGGTGTGCGCCTCGTGCGGTGTCCAACAGATCTCTGCGAGGAACTTCTTGGATGCCGCCGAGATGTGGGCGATCGCACGTAGGCGCGGGTACTCGACGGCCGGCGAGCGCGACGTTGATTGGGATGTCATTATTGCGGCACAGGCGAAGGAGTTCCCGGCCATCGTGGTCACGAGCAACGAGAAACACCTGACCCGCTACGGAGTTGATGCCAAAGACTGGAGCGAGATTCCGATCCCGGAGAACCCGCCCGGTGCGTGACTTCTTGCTCGACACCGAGACAATCAGGTATTGGCATAACCGCGCGCGCGCGACACACGACATGCTCACTGATACTCCGCCCGCTCCGCCCACACCTCTTCGAGCAGCGCCATCTCCAATCTCAATGCGTCGATCCGCTCCTGCACGTCCTCCAGCGCTTCGGGGTCGCGGAAGACTTCGGGGCGGGTGAACTGTTCATTCAACTCCGCGAGCTGCTGCTCGCGCTCCATGAGCATGACTTCAAGCTGGTCGATCGAGTGGACGTCGTATCGGGCCTTTTCGCGGGCCCGCTGCGGATCGACGCCCGCGACGGCCGTCTCCGCGCCGCTTCCTGCTGCCGCAGCCCCGGTTCGTGACTTGCCGCTGGGCGATTTTGCCTGCTTCGCGGCGCGGTTGTCGCCGCCGGATGTCGGGTTGCCCATCGCGGCCGACTTCGCAGGCACAGCGCCCGACGCGGGCCGGGCGGCGGCCGAGGCCCGGGCGGTCGCCCCGGACTGGGCGGTCGACGTCCGGCTGGCTGACGCGGCGCCGCCGGCGGATCCGGCCCGGCCGCCCGACGCGGCTCTCGCGGCCGCCTCCTTGCGCTCAACCTCGGCCTGATACTCCGAGTAGTTGCCCGAAAACACCGTACACCCCTCCGGCCGCATGATGAGCAGGCGGTTGATGATCCGGTCGAGGAAGTAGCGGTCATGGCTGACGGCGATCAGCGTGCCGGCGAAGGCGGCCAGCGATTCCTCCAGCGCCTCGCGTGAGGCGATGTCAAGGTGATTGGTCGGCTCGTCGAGCACCAGCACGTCCGGCGAGCTGAGGATCAGCCTGATCAGCCGCACGCGCGACTGCTCTCCGCCGGAAAGCGACGCCACCGGCTTGAACACGGAGTCGCCGCGAAAGCCGAACGCGCCCAACAGCGTCCGCCCCTGCTCCGCCGACCAGGCGGGTCGCGATTCGAGAATCGCATCCAGCACCGAGCCTTCTCCGACCTCCGCCCGCACCTCCTGGGCGTAGTAGCCGATGCCCAGCTTTCCATCGACGCGCACGCTGCCGGCGTCTGCGGCGACCGTGCCCAGCAGGATCTTCAGCAGCGTCGTCTTGCCGGTGCCGTTCGGCCCGGTGATGCCCAGCCGCTGGCCGGCGTCGATTTGCAGCGTCAGATCGCTGAACAACTGCTTGTCGCCATACGCCTTGGAAAGCCCGTCGGCCCGCAGCACCGTCGATCCGCCCGCGGCCGCCTGCGACGGGTTGAACTCGATCTTGAGCGGCCGTCGCCGCGCCGGCTTTTCCAGCACGAACTCGCCGTCGGCCATGCGCCGCTGAAGCTGCGTGCGACGCCCCTGCGCCTCCTTGGTGCGCTGCCCGGCCAGGTGCCTGGCGATGAACGCCTGCTCTTTCTCCATGAACTCGCGGTCCTTCTCGTACTGCCGTTCGAGCGTCAGGTTCCGCCGTTCCTTGGACGCCACGAAGTTCGAGTAGTTGCCGGGATAGTCGTACGCCCGCCCGCCCTCGATCTCGACGATCCGGTCGGCCATGCGGTCGAGCAGGTAGCGATCGTGCGAGATGATCAGCGCCCCGCCGTGATGACCCGCCAGGAACTTCTCCAACCAGCGCACCGCGTCCAGGTCGAGGTGGTTGGTCGGTTCGTCGAGCAGCAGAAAGCTCGACTCGGTCAGCAGCAGCTTGGCCAGCGCCGCCCGGCACTTCTGCCCGCCGGACAGCGCCGACATGGGCAGCTTGTAGTCCGCCTCGCTGAAGCCCAGCCCGCCCATGATCTCGCCCAGCCGTGCCTCGAAGGTAAAGCCGCCCGCGATGCGGAACTGCTCGTCCAGCCGGTCGTACTGCGCCATCAGCCGGGCCAGTTCGGCGTCGTCGCGGCAGGCGGCCATCCGGTCCGACAGGTCGTGCATGCGGTGCTCGAGGTCGATGATGTCATCGAAGACCGAGCCGACTTCGTCGTGCAGCGTGTTCCCCTCGCCGATCACGGGCTCCTGCGGCAGGTATCCGACCGACAGCCCCTTGCTGAGCGTGATGGTGCCCAGGTCGGGTCTGTCGACACCCGCGATCATCCTCACCAGCGTCGTCTTGCCGCACCCGTTCGGCCCCACCAGCCCGATGTGCTGCCCGGTCGTCAGCTCCAGCGAGAGGTTCCGCAGGACGATCTGCGTGCCGAACTGCCTGGCGACGTTCTGGATACTGATCTGACCCATCAGGGCATTTTAGCGGGGCGCGCAGTGCTGTCTCGCCGGCGCTTCTCCTTCGCCGGGCAGACTTCACCCGTCGGAGGGAGTAAGGGAGTAAGGGAGTGAGGGAGTGAGGAAGTGCGGGAGTAAGGGAAGAGGGGACGGCGGCAGTGCCGAGCACTGTGGCCGCGCCAGAACGGTGTGCGTTGACCCTCAGAGCCCCGGCTTTCAAGCCGGGAGTTCCTCGCACGGCGTGCCTTTCCCGCCGCGAGGATCGTGCCCGATCGCGCCCCCATGATCGAGCCGGGGGCCGGGCGTTGCCACCATCGCCTGCGCGCCGGGCTTCAACCCGCGCAGATACAGCGCCATCGTCCTCGCTGGGAATCGCGCAACGGCGCACGCTCACCGCGGGCGCTTCGTGCTCTTTTTCTTCGCGGCAACGGAAGGCGTCTTTTTCTTCAGCGCCTTCTTTGCCCCAACCTTTTTCGCCGTCTTTTTCTCCGCAGCGCCCGCTGCCTTCCTGGAAGCGGCCTGTGCCGACGCCGATCCGGCCGCCTTCCGCTTCACGCCCGCATTTTTGATCGCGGTTTCATAGAAGTCGATAAAATCACGCACCGGCATCCGCCTGATCGCCTTGCCGATCACGTCCAGGGCCAGGTCGTCGAGCTTCTTGAACCGCACGCACGACTTGCCCATGTCGAGTTTCTTGCCGGTCTTCGCCCATTCCTGCTGGAACCAGGCGCTTTCGTCCTCCTGGACGTAGTTGCAGAAGAGGTACAGGGCCATGTGGTTCTTCTGCGAGGCGAGGCTGGCGAACGGCAGCGGCTGCTTCGGGTCGCAGTGGTAGCCGTCGGGGTAGATCGCGTGCGGCACGTGGTAGCCGATCATGCCGTACTGCATGCCCTCCTCGAAGCCCTCGTCGAGGTTGTCGAGGATCACCTGCCGCACGGCTTGGATCGCCTCGCGCCGGTCCGGTGGAAGTTCGGCCAGGTACTGATCGACGGTGGTGGCTTTGCTGATCATCGTCACTCCTCGGCTGCCTGTGGTGCTGGCGCTTTGCAGGCCCACCTTGGGCCAGCATAAACACCTCCATGCCACCTTGCCAGCAAGTGCGGTGACGGCTGGGTGGCTCGGGTGCGTCTCGCGGAGCGAAACGCACCCCAGATACTTCACGCGAGGGCTGCGATTCGCGACGATGCCGGCTTGGGATTCGGACGCCATCTCGGCGCGAACCGAGATGGACGCCCGTGGCAGCGGCCGAGGCCGATAGATTACCCATGATGCGAGGGCGATGGCGACAACTCGGCTTCCGCCGCCAGATGCTGGTCGTCGGCTTGGCCGCGCTGGTCGTGCGGCTGGCGTATCTGCTGGCGACGGGAACGCTTGCCGCCCCCCCTCCGGAGTATAACGAGCAGGTCCGGATGGCCCGCTACCTCTGCCACGGCCGCGGGTTCGTCTGCCCGGTGGGGCCGGAACGGGACGACCCGTCAAGCTGGTACTCCCCCGGCTTCATCACGCTGGTGGCGCTGATCTTCCGCGCCTGCGGTGAGGCTACGCCGCTCTCCTGGGCCGCGATCCGCCTGATGAATCTTGGCTTTCAGGCTGCGGCCCTGGGGATCTGGTTCGCGATCGCCCGGCGCCTGCTCGGCCGGCGTGCGGCGGCGGCGACCGCCCTGCTGCTGATCTTCAGCCCGCCGCTGGTGTATGAGTCGCGCGGTATTTGGGATACGCATCTGCTGCTTTTGGCCGGGGCGGCCGGGACTGCCTTCTTCACGTTCGTGCCCGTGCGCCGGCACGTTGCGGCCGCCGCATCCGGCGTGCTCTGCGGCCTCATCGCCTACGTCAATCCCTGTCTGACGCTCTGCTACCCCGTGTGGTGGTTCTGGAACCGGGGGCTTCACCGCGGAAAACCCGTCATCGCCCGGAACGGACTGGGGCTGGCGGCCGCGGCCGTGCTGGCGTTCCTGGCCACGATCGCGCCCTGGACGCTTCGCAACCGCGCGGTCTTCGGCGACTGGTTCTACATGCGCGGCAATCTGGGCATGGAGCTGTGGGTCGGTGCCGCGCCCTGGTCGGAGGGAAGCATCATCAGCGTCGACAACGAGCGCGTCCATCCGGTGTTCGACGACGTAGAAGCCCGGAGGATGGTCGAGATGGGCGAGTACGCCTATTTCCAGGCGTGCAAGTCGGAAGCGCTGGGGTGGTGGAAGAATGAGCCGCGTCGCATGGCCGGGCTGACCCTCAACCGGATCAAGTGGTTCTGGTTCGGGCGCTATCCGGCGGTCCAATCGCTGCACGCCAAGACGGTCAAACTTTTCGGCGTGACGCTGATCGGCGCGGGCGGCATCGTGGGGGGACTCGTGCTGCTGTGGCGGCGACGGCGGGTCTGGGTCATTCCGGCGATGGTGCTGGTGTTCCCGATCCCCTATTACCTGACCATCACGGCCGTGCGCTACCGTGCCCCGATCGAGCCGGTGCTGATCCTGGCGCTGGCGTGGCTGGCGGCGCAGATTCCGCGGCGCGGCGCTGCACTCGCTGAGACTATCCGCGCGCCCTCCGCACCATCTCCGCCAGCCGGTCCAGACCCTCGCTGAGCGTTTTCATCGGCGGGCCGAACGAGAAGCGCACATAGCCTGCCAGCGGCGACGGCCCCGGACGCGAGCGGAACGGGTTGACGTCGAAGTACTCGCCGGGCACGGTCAGCACACGGTGCTTCATCGACTCGTAGTGAAACGCCACCCCGTCGTTGAGCGGCGGCGGCAGGTCGCGGACGCAGCCGAAGGCGTAGAACGTCCCCTCCGGCGGGCGCGGCAGCGTGACGCCCATTGCGGTCAGCCGTTCGATCGTCAGGTCGCGCTTGCGGCGGAACTCCTTGCGCACCGCTTCGGTCTCCTGGTCCGCCCGCGACGGTTCCAGAATCTCGACCGCCGCCCGCTGCATTGGCCGCGGCGGGCCGCCGTCCACGAAGCTGCCCCCGGCCGTCATCGCCCGCACCGCCTCCACCGGCCCGACCGCCCAGCCGACCCGCCAGCCGGGGTAGCGGTAGTTCTTGGTAAGGCCGTCGAAGATCACCACCGGGTCGCCGTTGACGTCCTCGACGAACGCGGCCGTGCTGACCGGGCCGGCCGCCTCGTCGGCGGACGCACCGTAGGTGAAGTGCGAGTAGTACTCATCCATCAGCAGCGTACACCGGCGCCGCCGGGCGATGGCGACCCATTCGGCCAGTTCCGGTCCTTTGATCGTGCGGCCGGTCGGGTTGCAGGGGTTGCTGAGGATCAGCGCCGAGAGGTGCGCATGGCTGATTCGCGCATCCAGCTCCTTCGGATCGACGCGAAACGCCGCGTCCTGCGTGGCGCCTGCCAGCACCGGGGTGAAGCGCCGAAACGCAGTCAGCAGGTCTTCGTAAGCGGTGTAATCGGGGATGAAGTAGCCCAGCCGCCCCTCATCCAGCGCGGCCGCGCCCCGCGTCAGCGAGGTCCGCCCGCCGGCCGCGACGACGACGTTCTCCGCCTTGTACTGCGACGGCATCCCGCGGCGGTAGAGCCGGTTGTAGTGCGCCGCCACCGCTTCGCGCAGCTCCGGCAGACCCTCGACCGGTCCGTAGGCATAGTCGCCCGGCAGCACCGGCACGTGGTCCATGCGCGGGGGCGCGCCCGGCAGCGGCCCGACCTCCGGCTGACCCTGACCCAAGTTGGCCCAGGAGGGGTCCTCCTGTCGATAGCCGAGCTTCATCGCCTCGACGACGACGCGGATGACGCCCATGAAGGGGATGTCGCGGAATGCGGTATTCTCAGCCATGGCGGTGGTCTCGCGGAGCCAGCGTCACTCGCCCCCGACGGCACGGCCGGAGGCGATGACGGCGTCAGCAAAGCCACACATCGGCCGGTTGTCAAAACGCGGAGGACGCAGCGCCGCGTGTACGGGGCGGTCAGCCTCGCGGGGAAGGCGACCGCCGTCATCGGCGCACGGCCGGCGGGGAAGACGACGTTTCTCCATCAGTTTCGGCGCGAGCGGCTCGAGGGGGGCGTATCGCGGGAATGCCTACCCTCCGTGCGCACCAAAGACGGCTACGAAGTCGACTTCATAGCCCGCCGTCCGGGCGAAAAGCCAGTGCTCATTCAAGTGTGTGCGGAACTGGACGACCGCGCCACGCGCGAGCGGGAGTTGAGGGCGCTGCAATCCGCCGCCGCGGAGCACCCTCGCGCCAGTCCGCACGTGGTGACGCTGACGCCGGAGTCGGCCGCCGGGGCGCTGGAGGGCGCGCAGGTCCACCATGCAGGCGCATGGCTATTGGGCGAGCGCTGAAAACGGCTGATTCCTGGGGATCGTCTCGCGCCTGCGCCTCAATACCGCTGCCGCGTCGCTTCGGAGACGCGCTCCAGAGCCACCACGTACGCCGCCACACGCAGCGGGAGTTTCTGCGTCTGGTGGACTTCGTACACGTGCCGCCACGCGGCCATCATTCGCTCCTCGAGCCGCGTGTTGACCTCCTCCAGCGACCAGCGGAACTGCTGGAGGTTCTGCACCCACTCGAAGTAGGAGACAGTGACGCCGCCCGCGTTGACCAGGATGTCCGGCACGATGCGTGCCTTCCGCTGCCGCAGCACGCGGTCCGCCTCGGGCGTGACCGGCGAGTTGCCCGCCTCGACGACCAGCTTCGCCCGCACGTCGCCCGCGTTGTCCTCGTGGATCACACCGCCCAGCGCCGCCGGGATGAGCACGTCCACCGGCAGCATGAGGATCTCGTCGTTGTCGATCGCTCGCGTGCCCGGCATGTCGACGACGGAGCCGCTTTCCTTCACGTGCAGCGTGACCGCGTCGATGTCCAGTCCTTCCGGGCTGCAGATGCCGCCGTGTACGTCGGAAACGGCCACGATGCGCGCGCCTTCCCTGGCCAGCAGGCGGGCGGCCCAGGAACCGACGTTGCCGAACCCCTGAATGGCGACGGCCGCGCCCCTCAGCGTGACGCCGAACGCCTTGCACGCCTCGCGGGTGATGATCATCGTCCCGCGCCCGGTCGCTTCCTCACGCCCGAGCGAGCCGCCCAGGGAGATCGGCTTGCCGGTCACGATCGCGGGCGTGTAGCCGTGCTTCTTGCCGTACTCGTCCATGATCCAGGCCATGACCTGGGCGTTGGTGTTCATGTCCGGGGCGGGGATGTCGCGGTAGACGCCCAGGGCCATGTCGATCTTCTGCGTGAACCCGCGCGTCAGGGCTTGCAGTTCCGCCCGCGACATCTTCGACGGATCGCAGGTGATGCCGCCCTTGGCCCCGCCGAAGGGGATGTCCACCAGCGCCGTCTTCCACGTCATCAGCGCCGCCAGCGAACGGACTTCGCCCAGATCCACCTGATGATGGAAGCGCAGGCCGCCCTTGTAGGGCCCGCGAACGCCGTTGTGCTGCACCCGGAACCCGTGGAACATGCTCAGCTTGCCGTCGTCCATGCGCACGGGCACCTGCACGATCAGCTCGCGATAGGGGGTCAGCAGCAGTTGGCGGACCTCTTCGTCCAGGTGCATGTGTTCGGCGGCTTCGAGGAACTGCTCGTCGGTGATGCGGTTGAAGTCGAAGTGGCGCGGCTGTTTCGGCCTGGGCGGCGTCGAGACTTCCGTCTGCGGGCGCGGCGTCAGCGTGGCGGTGGACACAGTTCTCTCCGGCGGCGAGACAGTCAGCGGTGTATCGGCCAGATCGCCGGCGCAGTCGCGGTGGGGGGTTATCGGAGCGGTGACTGCATGCCAACGCTGCAAGCGCTGGGAAAGGCGGAGGTCGAAAGTCGAAGGTCGACCTTCGACCTCCCCCATCTGCCTGCCGCGTCCGGGTTGACCGTCCCGCCGGGGAGCGTCATCATCGCGCCGCGCGCCGTCGGGGCGTTGCGGCCCAGTCTGGCGTCGCCTGAGGAGCGATGATGATGGACGCGTCGCGCCCGCCGGCGCTCGAAACGCTGCCCGTTGCGGCCCCGCCCGCCTGGCCGGGCCGCTGGCTCGGCGCGCTGGCGGCGGGGATGGTGCTGTCGGCCGCATTCGGAGTGCTCCTGTCCTACGTGGCGTTCCTGATGGCGCTGCTGGGGCTGTTCTTCTACGTGCTCTTCGGGCTGATCGTGGGGGCGGTGGTCTATCGGATCGCCCACCGACTCCGTCCGATCGGGCGCGGCCGCGTCTATCTGGGTACGGCGCTGTGCGCGATGTCGAGCTGGGGTGTTTCGCTCTTCTGGGAGGGCGCCTCATTCCCCGAAATCGTGGCGCGACAGGCGATCGAAAAGACGCCGCTTCTGCCGGAAGGCCTCACCAAAGCGCAATTCCGGGATCGAATCCTCGAATCCACCGCGGCCATCCTGCGGCGAGACTATCCGCCCGGAGGCGTGCCGGGTTATTTCCGCTGGATCGCCTCGAGCGGGCGACTGGAGAAGGGCGCCATCACCGACGTGCCTGTGCCGATCAGCCTGTCCCAGCGCGGGTGGGTATGGGTCGTTCGGGTGGTGCTGTCGCTGGTGTTCACCGCTTTCGGTGTCGGTTCTCAGACGCTGGCCCTGGCCCGTCCCGTCGCGGTCGAGGCCGAGGCCGAGGCGGCCGCGCCCGGATGATCGAGCATGGGTACTGGGCGTACCGATCGTGCCGGGCGGTCCCCGCCGACGTATGCCGTCGGCTTCATCCAGCGGTCCGACCGCCGCTACCTGATCTTCCGCCAGGCGAGCGGCGGCGCGGCGGCCCACTGGCAATTCCCGCGCGGCCTGGTCCGCCAGGACGAGTCGCCGGAAGCCGCCATGCGCCGCGTCGCGCAGGAACAGGTCGGGATCGAGGTTCAACTGGACGTCGGGCAACCTCCGCTTCTGGTCGAGCTGGAGGGGCGAGAGGTCTGCTTTCGCTGTTTCCTGGCCGGCGTCATCCGTGAAGCGTCCCACCGGCCCTGCGGCATCGAGCTGCAATGGGTCCAGGCGGTGCAGTTGCTCGAGTTCGACTTCGGACCGGAGTATCGCCAGATCGTGCCGTGGCTGGCCGACCTGTAGACGACGTTAAGGCGAGGCGTCGCCACCGGGATCGGACGGCGCCTGCGGGCCGGTCGGCGGCTGGTCGGCGTGCTCTTTCTCGAGCGTCGCGGCCATGACGTTCCAGCGTTCGCCCAGGCCGTCGCGCGGCACCGCCAGGATCGCCTTGCGCACCGCAGCGACGCGGGCGGGTTCGGCAGCGGCGTCGATGGAATCCAGATAGGTCTGGACCTGCTCGGCTAAGTCGTCGAAGGCGCGATCCGCCGCCATGGGGCGCAGGGCGTCCACGACGGCGCCCAGCGTTTCATAGTCTGCGGCTTGCAGGGAGGTTACGACCAGCAGCGGCGCGATCTGGACGGCGGCCGCCGCGCCGGAACCCCGCAGCGTGTCAAAGGCCGCTCGGTATTGAACCGCGGCCGCGGCGTGCTTCCCCGCAGCCGCCAGCACGTCGCCGAGCCGGCGTTGAGCCGCGAGCAGTGCGACGCCGTCCCCTCCCCCCTGACTCAGGCGATGGGTCAAGAGCGTAAGATATGCTTCGACCGCGGCCGGGTCGGCTGCCAGTTGGTCCGCCAGGCGGAGCTGCTCCTCGCTGGAACGGGACAGCACCCAGCCGGTCAGAGCGTGCAGCGCGGCGTCGCGGACGGCGGCCGCGGGTTCATTGGCGGATTGAGCGCTGCGAACCAGGGCGGCCAGATCGGCATCGTCTCCGCCGGCCGCCGCGATCATCTCCACGCAGCGTTGGCGAACCAGGGCGTCGTCCGACGATTGCAGCAGCGCCCGGACCGCAGGGACGCTCGGCTGGTCCTTGATGAACGCCAGTCCACGAACGGCAGGACGCAGCAGCGCAGCTTCGCGGCTGGAGGCCACGACGGCGCGATACTCGTCGACGAATTCCGGCCGCGCCAGTTCGGCCATCGCGCCCACCAGCGCTGCGCGGGTGGCCGCGTCTTCAGGAGGCGTGGACGCGAAGCGGCGCTTCAACGGCTCCACCGCGCTTCCGCTCGCCTCGTCCGGCAGCGGGGCGATGCCGGCGAGCCGGGTCACGGCATCGGCGGCCGAACGCACGCAGGAAGGCCTGGCGGCCGGGTCGCCGATCTCTTGAACCAGCAGGGGCAGGGCTGCCGCGTTCCGCAATCGCCCAAGGGCGTCGAATGCCGCCTGCCGGGTGGCCACATCGCCCTCCGTTTTCAGCAGCGCCATAACCGCTTCTGCGTCGGCCGGGTCGGCGATGGCGCCGAAGATCTCGAGCGCCCCGCGGCGCACCTCCGCAATCGCGTCGCGCAGACGCTCGTGCAGCGCGGTCCGGACCGCCGCGCTGGGCCGGCGGGCCTCCTCACTGATCGGCCGCATAATCAGTTCGACGGCGGTCAGGCGAACCGCGGCGATGTCGTCCGCCAGCCAGGCGATGAGCTTGCCGTCCCGCTCGTCGGGCGGCAGCCGGCGGAAGAGGTCGCGCAGGACGTCCACCAGGCGCGAGGTCAGGCGCGATTCCTTGACGCGGGCCTCGCTTTCGATCCGCTCGGCGTGCTGTTTCAACGCCGCCTCGCGCTTCAGCAGCAAGGCGTTGCGATCGGCGAGCCATTCGTTCTCCGACAGCGCCGCCTTGCTCTGCCACCACGCCTTCCATTTCGCCGCGTCACGCCCGAGCGGCTCGCGCGATGCCGGTTGCAAGACGTCGAGCGCCCGGTTGACGACCGAGGGGGTCGGATCGTCGAGCAGCAGAATCAACTGCTCGACCACTTCGCGGCGGGTCATGTTCATCGAGAGTGCGCCGATGGCCGCCAGCCGGGCGGACTCCGCCACGGCCGCGTCCTGCGCGACGGCCCCAAGTCGCGCGGCGACGTTGCCATCCCGGTACAGCCCGAGCACCTGCGCCGCCAGCCGCTGCTGCGGCTCGTGCGCCGAGCGCAGAATGGCCACCAGCGGATCGACCAGCTCGACGCCCAGGGCCTCGGGCGAGGCGGCGCCCAGTTCGATGGCGGCCTCGCAGATGGCCGTCTGGGCGTGGGGTTTCGACGCGTCGCGCAGGATCTCGACCGCTGTCGCGATGGCCGCGTCGTCCGTGGACATCAAGAGGAAACGGGCCGACACACGGCGAGTCTCGGCCGTCGCCTCGGCGCTGGTGATAACCTGCCGGAAGGCTTCGACCTGGCCGGCATCCTGCGCGTCAGTCCGGCCACCGGACAGGTGAGCCACGGGATCCTGAATCGGGCCGGCAGGGCCGAGGTGATCGCCGGGCCGCCCCCCGGGTCCACCCGCCCGCCCGGACGCCGCGGCGCTGTGCGACCCCGCCAAGCACGTCGCGCCGACCACCAACACCCGCATGAGCCGTTCGTCGTACCGCACGATTCTCTTTGTCGCGAGGGCGAAACCGCCCGCGCCCGACACCCTCTGTCCGGGGGGAAGTTCCGGGTCCCACATCGATCCATGTGCCGCGTGCGGGTTCTTGTACAACTGGTCGAAGTGTTTTTCAACAAGGACCCGGCCGCCCCGCAGTAAGCCAGGGCCGGCCGGGTCCCGAAAGGTGTCGCGACGCGAGGCAGACCCTCAGCGCCGGGTCAGTTGCAGCTCACGTTCTTGCTGAACCCGCAATCCGGCGGGTCGACGATCTCGACCAGATAGCGGCCGGGGTCGAAGGGGAATGAAATGTACTTGCCCTTCTTGCCGCTGATGACGACCTGTTCCGGCTTGCCGTCCACTTCCAGGAACATGGTGGCGCCGTTGAACTCGTTCGTCCACAGGATCACCTTGCCCTTGATGGTGTCGCCTTTGCACTTGCCGGTGAGCTTCTTGATCCAGTTGCACGGCACCGGACTCTCGCCGCCGCAGCGGCCCAGGCAGGTCCGGGTGTTGCGGTGGTTCAGGATCGAGTTCGTCGAGTTCGGACCGAACGAATCCAGGATGCCGGTGCAGCCGCCGATGCCGGAACACATGATGCGGCAGTTGCCGAAGCTGTCGCAGTGCTGAGCGCCCCAGAGGTGACCCAGCTCGTGCGCCACCAGGCCGGTGCGGAAGAGGAGGTTGCCGGTGAACCGCGCCTGCGACAAGGCGTAGGAGCTGCCGATGTTGCAGATCAGGTTGAAGCCGCGGGCGATGCCGATGACGTTGCCGTTCAGATCCCGGCCGGTGAACATGTGGGCCGTGTCGCGCGTGATGCCGCCGTGACTGGCGTTCCACTCCGCCTGAAATGAGTTGAGCAGCGTCTGCGGGTCGTTCGAGTTGTATCGCGGCGGGTCGCCGGACGAACGCACGATGATCTCGGTGATCTTGTAGCAGATCTCGCCGGTCGCCTCGTAGATGACCGACACGCGGTTGATGATGTTCTCAACGTCCGCGACGGTGTTGGGTATGGACCGGCCGTTCAGAGCGTAATAGAGATTGTCCGCATCGGCCGCGATCTCGGTGCCGAACTCGGCCGACAGGACCCCCGGATTCTCGATCGGGAAGCCGCCGACGAACTCCGCCAGGTCCTCGTTGCCGCACACCCCGTCGATGGCGATCAGATCGCTCGAATGGAACACCAGGTGCGCGTCCGCGGGCGCGTGCTCGAACGTGTCGACCAGGGGCTGCACCGCCCAGACGTCGCCATGGCCGCGGTCCACGACCGCGTAGAGCCGGCCGTCCAGGATCGATGCCGCCACCGCCGCATCCTCCATCCCCTCAACGTAGCCGCGATAGGTCCGCGGCGCCGGCGGCGCCTCGGTGACGAACACGCCCGGCGACGTCTCGACGTGGACGGTGAAGTCCGTCGAGCGCAGCGAGTGCGGCGCCAGGTGTAGGCGGCGGGTGACGCCGTCCAGGGCCACGTCCACGTCGACGGGGGCGGGCTCGGCGTCCGGGACGTTCAACCGTTGGATCGACCAGTCCGAGACGGAGAACGCGTCGCGAATCTGGTCCGACGGGATCACCGCATCGAGATCGGCCGGCTGCGCGGCCGCGGCAGGGACAAGCGCGGCCATCACCCATACTGCTGACAACTTCATCACTGACTCTCCTTGGGCGCATCGACGAACGCGCCCCGACACACGCGGCGGCGCAAGGACGTTCCCTCGCCCTTTCGCCCGACGGCTGCACGGTTGGAAGCGCTCGATTCCGGCGGGTGCCGGGCCTGGCCCGGCCTCTCAGGGGCCGGGCATCAGCCCTCGCGCCCGTCCCTGCGCACCCCCACGCGGAACGAGACGCGATCGCAAGCTGGCGCGGAATCTGCGGGACGACCTTTTCTATCCCCGCGTGATTATGGACGATCCGCGCCCGGTTTTCAACCACGTTATCGCACTTTCCCGCACCAGGTTTGGTGCGAACGCAAAAAAACCGATCCGGCACGCCGCCGGATCGGGTTTCAGTGGTGGTCAGGAGGTGCGTTTGGGCTTCGTTTCAGCGGCCGGACTGGAGCACGCGGTCGACCATGCGCATCAGGTCCTCGAATTCGCGAACTCCGCCGCCGGGCTGCGAGTGCGACTCGTCGATGCCGCCGAAGTACTGCAAAAGTGGCAGTCCGGCGGCGAGGTCTTCCGGATAGCCGTTGAAGATCTCGCTCGACAGCCGCAGGGCGTTTCGATCCAGCCCGGACCTCAAGATCTCCTCCAGGTCGAACACGGGGGCGTTGTTGAAGTTCGGTACCGGCGTGATGAGGTCTCCCACGTCGTAGATCACGGTGCTGACCATCTCGCCGGCCGAGTTGGCGAACTCCGGCCCGCGGTAGATGACGCCGTCGCGGGCGTCCGCACGGCGGGCGGAGATGGCTTCCCAGTCGTCGGGGTAGATCATCACCTTCCGGAAGATGTCGGGATCCTCACCGAGCCGGCGCAGCGCCTGCTCCTGGTACAATCGGACTTCCATGTCGCGCTCGGCGGGGCGCGTCAGCCGGACGGTCTCGCGGACCTTGTAGTACGCCTCCTCCCATTTGTCGTCATCATCGTCGTCGCCATTGTCGTCGTCGTCGCCGTCATCGTCGTCGTCCCCATCGTCGTCATGCCTGACCGCGATACGGGTCGACTCCCACTCGTCCTGGCCGTCACCGAACTCCGCCGCCAGCAAGGGGGCCTGCTGCGATGCCGTGCGGTCCAGTCCCGCCTGGGCCTGCCTCACTACGGCGTCCAGTTCTGCCTCCAGCGCCGTTCGCCGGGCATCGTCCTGCACGGCGGCGGCCGCGGAGCGAGCGGTGTGGGCGACGGCGATGGCTTCCTCGAACTTTCCCGCCGCCAGTCGGACGTTGGCCTTGAGCAGCCCCAGCCGCACCGCGCCGATCGTCAACTCGGCTTCGGCGGCGCGTTCCTGCGCCGCCAGCGCCTCCGCAGACGGCGCCGTGGACGTGACATCCTGTCGCGCCTGTGTCAGCAACGCGTCCGCTTCGTCGGCGAATGCCGCCGTCAGCATCGACAACGCAACGATTCCTGAAACCATCCAGTGGCGCATCGCGATTCTCCCGGTTCTCCTCCCGCCCGATTCAGCTCCACCGACCCCGCGGCGGAGCACTAGAATCTATCGGATGATTGCGCGGTGGGGGTCGCATCCCCACTCGTATTATTGGGCGGTATCGACCCCATCGTCAACCTGCCGCCGTTGCGACGCCCCCCGCCCGGGAACCGGCGTGGTGCGAACGCCGGAAGGAGGGAGCGGCACGCTTGGAGGGGGCGTTCGGGGGCGGGTTGGGCGGCCGGCGATGATTGTCGAAACTTGTGCCGAAGCGCGGATTCCGCGATCCTCCCGGTCGGGCCGCCGTCCTGCCGAGCACCGCCGGCGGCGGCCAGGGGTCGAACAGGCACCGGAGCGGTCATGAGCGAACCGAATGGATCCCCCTGGATCGTCGAAGCCGACGCGGCTTCGCCGGCCGAGTGCGTTGCGCGGCCGGTCTCGTGGGAGTCGCTGCACGCGCTGCCGCCCGATCCGATGCTGCTGCAAGCCGTGTCCCGGGCGGACGCACTCGTCGACATCGGCGTGCTGGTGGCGGCCGCCGTTCTGACGCTCTCGGTCGAAACGGGCATCTACTTTCTCGTCGCCGGAAACGCCGGCTTTCCGAACCTATCAACCGGTGGGGACAACGCTCCCGACCCGGAACTGGTCCGCGCCGTGATCCTGCCCGCGATGGCGACGCGTACGGTGCTGCTGACGGCGGCGGTTTTCATCATCAACCGGGCACGCGGGCTGTCGCTCGCAGCGCTGGGGGTCGCGTCGCGACAACTGGCCTCCAACGCCGGCCTCGGCGTACTGGTGATCGCGGCGCTGTCTCTGCTCATGCTGGCCGGCGCGGTGGTGGTGCAGCTCGTTTTCCCCGGGTTCGCCGAACAGATGCAGGAGAACACCCGCAGGCTGAAGGAGATGGTGCCGCGGATGAGCCCGCCCGCCTTGCTGGCGCTGATGGCGATGGTAGCGTGGTGGGAGGAGCTGGTCTTCCGCGGGTTCCTGCTGACGCGTGTGCGTCGGGCCACCGGCAGTTGGGCCTGGGCCGTGGTGGTCAGCGGAGGCGTATTCGTCGGCCTGCACGCGCTGGAACAGACCGGCGCAGCGATGCTGTTCATCAGCCTGCTGGCGCTGACGTTCAGCCTACTGACCATCTGGCGGCGGTCGCTGATTCCGGCGATCGCCGGCCACCTCGTGTTCGACGTCAGTCAGTTCATCCTGCTCTACTACGTCCACTTCCCTGCGAGCCAAGCGGTGTGAAGCGAACGGGATGTGCGTCAGGTCGTAGACGCGAATCGGTCCGGCATGGGCGCGCTGGGCGTCTTCGAGCCGTTGCGGTCCAGGACCCTCCGCCAGGAACGACCAGCGGGAGCGCAGCAGGTGCTCGAACTGGGCCGCGGGCGGCGCCGACGTGCGCAACAAGCGGTTCATCCGGTCCCACCATTTGAACAGCCGCCCGTCCGGGTCATAGTGGAAATACTGGGGATCGCAGATCAGCCATCGCACGCCCTCCTGCCGCAGCCGGTGTAGCCGCTCGGACGGTTCGGGTCCGGCGTGGAACCGGTCGGCGGCGATCAAGCCATCGCCGGGCCCTTGCCAGTAAAGCGCGTACTTGAGACCCGTGGGCACGGCCACGGCGCCGCCGTGCCGGGCGACGAAGTCGCACGCGGCGGGAATGTCTCCGGGAGGCTCCGTGGCCCTCCCGGACCGCAGCGACAGATCGGCGACCAGCAGCAGCACGAGCACGGTGCGCACGGCCGCCGCCTGCAGGCGCCGCAGGGCCAGCAACTGCACGAACGCCTCCACCCCGGCGGCCGCACACAAGCAGGCCAGCGGCACCAGGGGAGCAAAGGTCCGCGCCACGGTGTTCGGCTGAAACAGCATCAGCGCCGGGAAGACGGCGAGGATGAAAACCGCCAGCAGAAGCGGCCGAGCCCGGCTTTTACGTAGATCAATGCCCGGCGGCCGCCGGCATAACAGGCGGGCCGTGCCGTGCATTGCTCGGCGGCAGAGGGCGGCGCCGAGCGCCAGGCACCCGACGGCGCAAACGCCGGCCCACAGAATCCCCTGCCAGTGGGCGACGCAGGAAGCTAAGACCTGCAGGACGTCGGGATGGATGATCTCTCCCGGCCGGCCGCGCTCAACGGCGATCGACAGCCGCATCCAGTACCACCAAGCCTCGGCGAAAGTCGCCAGGGGCAGTCGACAGCCCAGCGCCACGGCAGTGTAGCGAGCGGTGCGGAAGCTCAACTCCAGCAGCAGCGGCACGGCCACGAAGCCCATCGCCCCCCACCGCCATCGGCGCCAGAATGCTCCCGCCCGTGCGGACCACGTAGGCCGCGCCTGCCCCGTCGGAACCACAGTCAGAGCATCAAACGTCACGAGCAGCGTGGCCAGCGCCATACTGCGGAAGTGGCAGGCCGCCGCCCAGCCCAGCGCCAGCCCGCACAGGCCGTAGCCCCATCGCGGCAAGACCCGACGGCGGCACGTGATCGCCCACAACCACGCGGCCAGCAGCAGGAAAAACGTCGCGGACCCGTCCGCCAACGCCGAGCGGCCGTACACGACGTGGTACGGGGACACGGCGAGCATCGCGGCCGCCGCCAAACCCACGCCGCGTCCCGCGGCCGCCGAACCCAACCCATACACGACCAGGACGGTCGCGATGCCCACCAGCGCGTTGAATACGAAAGCCGCGTTCGGCGTATCGCCGGTCAGGAGCATGAGCAGCGCCACCGGCGCGGTGTAGCCCTGGCAGGGCTTGGGATACCGGGTGGACAGGTCGATCGCGTAGCGGTCCTGCAAGGCCGCCAGGTCGTCGGCCTGGCCGCCGACGATCGCGTCCCACGTTTCGGCGTCCGTCAAAAAGAGCAGACAGCGATACCATAGCCGGGCGTCGGCGGCGTAGGCGGCTTCGTCGTCGAAGCGCACGCTCAGTTCCGTCACGCCCGCCAGCCGCAGCCACGCCGCCACAAGGAGAATCAACGCCAGCCACGCGTTGCGGCGTCGCAGCAGCGCAGAAGAGGACCACGCGCTCAACGAAGCAGGCGCGGCGGCAGACACATGGTGAGCGAAGGAGGATGTGAGGGTTGGTGTTTCGATCGGCTTCACCCCATCGCCAACGCGCCCGCACGATCGGGCAGGTGCAACGACCGCCCGTCGCGCTCGGATCGGTGCAACACGGCCGCCGCCGCCGAGCGGGGCGCCAGGGTGCGGTCATACTCGCTGAAAAACACTCCCCCGAACCGGTGAATGCGCGTCTCGACGAAGCCGCACTTGCGATAGGTGGCATGTGCCGCCTCGTTGTCCGCATGGAGCAGCACGCGGTACAACGCGACCCCGGTGCGCTCCAGTTCGCGGGCGCTGTGTTCGATGAGGGCCCGCGCTACGCCGCGCCGCCGTGCCCGCTCGTGGACGCACAGCAGGAACAATTCGGCGAGGTTGGCAGGCTCGGCCTCTGCGCTGCGGGATAAGAGCTGTCTGGCGACGCCGATGCCGTCGAGCATCAGCGACGGCCGTGTCGCCATCCCCAACGCCACCGTCCACAGAAAGGAGAACGGCGCGGCGGAGATCATCTCACCGAGCGCCCCTCTCATGCCGGCGCGCGTGACGATCAGCCCTGCGACCCCCGCGTCATCTTCGGCCACGTAAGTGCAGGCGCGCGGCGACGCCAGCAGGCCGGGGAAGAACACCCGTTCGAGGAACGGCCGCCCCAGCTTCGGCAGAAACTCCGTCGGCAGAGATCGCAGGTGAATGCGAGCCATGGTCGGGACATCCGCAAGGGTTGCGAGCCGCAGCCGGACCCTGGCGCGCTCGGCGAGGCGCTCCGCGGACGCCGGCAAGCGCTGCGGAACTGAGAGAACGACCGGTCCATGTCGAGCGACGCCGTTCATGTCGTTGGCAGTCATGGGCAGTTCCTTAACGTACTGCTAAACGTTTCGCGTCGAAATCGGAGTGGGTGCAAGATCGCGCTGTGCGATTCGGCGCTGATCGGACGGTGAATCCGCACGGGCTGAAGCCCGCGGTTCGCCGCCTGCCTTTGATCGCGTCTTGTGGCTGAGCACCGCGGCCGCTGACGGTGCGCCGGCCGGCTCGTAAAACGCCCGGATCGCAGCCGCTACCCGCTCGACTTGACCGCGCGTCATGCCCGGGTTGTTCGGCAGGCGGATGATGCGCTCCTGCACGTCGCGGGCGAGGGGGCACGGCCGCGCGTATTCGCGATAGATGTCCAGGTCGGCGCAGTTGCAGTACTCGGCCGTCTCGGCGTCGATGCCGCGGTGGAAGAGGTGTTCGGCCAGTTCCTCCGCCCGATCGGCCAGCACGCCGTAGTACAGCGCGTTGCCGCCGGCTCCTTCCGCGGGTCGAAGCACCTGCACGCCGGGGCAATCCGCCAGCGCCGCGTCGAGCCACGCCGCCACCTGCCGGCGGCCGTCGGCCAGGGCGGCGACGCGCTCCAGTTGCGCCCGCCCCAGCGCCGCCTGGAAGCCGCACAGGGGGGCAGCGCCCCAGGGCGTCCAGCCGCGGATGCGCTGCGGCTGCTGCGTCATGATGTCGCGCTGGAGGTTCGGGCGCAGCCTCCGCGCCAGCCGCAGCGCCGGCCAGGCGCCCAGCGTGAACGGCAGCGTCCTGGTGCCGGCATCCATCACGGCGCCCTTCAGGAATCGGCGCGTCGCCTCGACCAGCCCGGCCCGCGCGGGCAACTGCCGCAGGTCCTCGCGCAGGCCCGCGGCCAGGGCGTCGTCGTTCGTCGTCACCATCCCTCCCCCGAAGGTCGTGACCAGCTTCATCACGCTGAAGCTGAAGATCGCCGCCTTGCCGAATCCTCCCACCGGCCGCCCGCGATACGTCGTGCCCGTGGCGTGGGCACAGTCTTCGATGAGCGTCAGTTTCCTGCGCGCGGCCAGGTCCCCGATCGCCCCCATGCGGCAGGGATGACCGAACATGTGGGTGGCGAGAATGGCACAGGTGTCCGGCGTGACGAGACCTTCCAGCGCCGCGGCGTCCACGTTGAGGTCGTCGCGTCGGATGTCGGCGAACACCGGCCGCAGGCCGTGGGCGAGCAACCGCTCGATGACGACGAAGTAGTTGAACGCCGCAACGATGACCTCCCCGCCGGCGGGCAGATCCAGGCGGCGCAGCAACAGATCCAGGCCGAGGCGGGCCGAGGGCGCCGCGATCGCGTGGCGACACTGCACCATGGCGGCAAAACGCCGCTCGAAGGCCGCGACGTGGTGGTCTCGCGACCCCGGGCGCAGCGCGGCCGCGAGCATGCGCCCGTAGTCCTGCACCGTCAGTTCAAGCTGATGTCGCGGTATGGCGGTCCTTGGCACGGACGGTCACCTCCTTGGCGTCTGAAGCCGCTCCCTGACGGTCGCGGTTCGGATTGCGGACTCCCGCACGTCACGATTCGCGATTCGATCCTTTCGGCTGTGACGGAGCCGCTCCCTCACGGTCGCGGTTCGGATCGGAGCCCGCTCCCTCACGGTCGCGGCTCGGATCGTTCCGACCTTCGACCTTGGACCTTCGACCTTGGACCTTCACTTCACCCACGCCGCCGCCTTCGCCAGACGCACGAGTTTCCACAACTCGAACAGTCCCTGCGCTTTCGCCAGCCGGGTCATGACCGTCCGCGGGCGGCGATAGAAAGAGCGCACGGCTTCGACGCGCAGCTCATCCAGCCGCTGCGGCGTCAGGTAGCGGTGACGGATGTTGCTGGAGGTGAAGCGCTGTTCGTTCAACTCGTCGAGGAGAAACCCCCCGCGTTTGGCGCGCTCCGCCAGCGGCGTCCCGGCCAGGGCGTTGACGACGTTGTACGCCACGTAATCGGGATCGAGGTCGCTGACGAACGCCATGGTGGTGCGGATCTCCTCTTCCGTTTCGTCCTCGAAACCGATCATCACCAGGGCCGTGGTCTCGATGCCCAGGCTGCGGCAGTTGTAGAAGACGCGCTTGATCTGCTCGTCGCTGATGGGCTTGCCGTTGGCTTCGCGGCGGTGGCGCAGACCGCTTTCCACGCCGAACTCGATGCCGTAGCAGCCTGCCCGCTTCATGTAGCGCAGCAGCCGCGGCGTGGCCACGTCGATACGGGTGGTACACAGCCAGCGCAGATTCAGCCGCCGCTCGGCGAGTTTGCCCAGGAACTCGTCGGCGATGCGCTTGTTCAAACCGAACGTCAGGTCCTTGAAGTAAACCTCGCGGAAGCCCAGCCGGTCGATTTCGACCAGTTCCTCGACGACGCTGTCGACGTCGCGGTAGCGCATCTTGCGATAGAGGGCGTTGTCGATGCAGAACTCGCAGGTGTAGGGGCAGCCGAAGCTCAGTTGCACGCACGTGACGGGGTTCCGCTTGGACTGAGGAAAGAAATAGCGATGGTCCCTGAAGATGGCGTGCTCCGGCATCGGCAGGTGGACGCCGGTCTCGTAGCGGACGGTCACGTCCGGCACTGCGACGCGGCCGTCGCGGCGGGCGGCTACGTTCACCAGCCGCTCGGCGTCGCCGCGGAGAATCTCCGTCAGGTTATGCTCGACGCTGTTGAGGATCAGCCCGTCGATGTGCGGATGGTTCGCAAGGATGTCGCCGCAGGCCTGCCGCTGCAGCACGGTGGCGATGGGCACCACGACGTAGACCGGCACGCCGCCCAGGGCGTCCTTGACGTGCCGCAGGCGGCGCAGGTCGCGTTCGGCGCCGTCGCAGGAGACGATCGACACCACCCCCGCGATGTCACGGCCGCGAAGTTCGTCACACAGCCGCCGCCAGCCCCAGCGGCGGATCTGGGCATCGACGTACACGGGCCGGAACCCGGCCTCGCGCACCGAGCCGGACAGCAGAATCAGGTCGATGTTGGGAAACGCCGCGGCCGTGCCGGACTTTTCGCGCAGCAGGCCGCGGCGGACGTAAACGTCTTCCGACGGCGGATCGAGCAGGAGCCACTCGCGACCGGCGGCGCTGCGGGCATGCGCCGGGGGTGCTGAATCACCGTGCGCGATCCGTGGCCGCGACGGAGCAGGCGCCTCCGCGCGGGCTGAAGCCCGCGGCTCGCTGGTGGCGCATGTTGGCGCGCTGCGATCTGGAGGGTCTGGCGTCAAAGACCCGACTCCGATTAGCACCATACGGCGCTTCACGACCACCGGACCCTGCGCGCGGCGCAGCACGCTCCGCGTGGCGGGCGGGTCCGAATGGCAGTCCTATCGGACGTGTGTGCGGGTCGGATAAGTTACGGCGGTCACGCCTGCCCGCCGCACATGGCCTTGAGGCGCTCCGCGATCTGCTCGGGCGTCAGTTCTTCCTTGCGAGTGGCGATGGACCACGTGCATGATCGCGCCGCCGGGGCCGTCCATGCGGAACAGATCCGAAGCGGTGACGCGCGTGCCACGGGCATTTTTGCCCGTGAGCGTACGTCGCGCCGGGCGGCTCACGGCCTGTCAGGCCGCACCACGCGGGAGGCCGCCCCCCCCGATGCGTCACCAACCTCCGACGGCAGCCACGCCTTCGATGGGTGTTGAACCCCGGGCGTCGATCCGATGCGCGAAGAACTTCCGTTGTTCGTGCCGCAGATCGCGGAAGTGCAGTGGTTTCTTCAGCGGTATGCGGTGCTGCGGGTTACGGTTCCGCTTCAGGCGGTCGCGAATCTCATCAACGAGCGAGAGCACGTCGCGGTCCATTGATCGCCGCAGGACCACGCCAGCGAGGACGAACCAGGAGGAGCTGCCCGGGTCGAAGCGGAACCCTTCGTCGCCAGTTTCGTCGATATACACTACGAAAGTCGGATTGCCTGCCACGACTTTCCTGATAGCCCGATTCGATATCGCGTCCCTTGGCGCCGCGCGAAGCGAATCAGACCGCCCGACGGGCGCAACGCTCGATCACTTTAGCGTCCTCATCCTTGCGGAAGCAAGCGAGGTCGGCCTGGAGAAACGACCACGAGTCCGCCAGCACGATATGCCATCGAGCGGCGTGCGGCCGGCGTTGGCGAGCGCGTCGTTCAGGCAATCTACTGTCCCAGGCCAAGTGACGGCGACACTGCACCACCAGGACGCGCCTGGCCCTGGCGGTACGGTCGGAGTTGGGTTGTCGAAGATGGCGTCGAGCCGAAACTCCTGATACTCGCAGTCTCCCCCTTCCGGTACCATGGTGCTCGCCTGGTGAGCTTTCTCTGACGCGGTCCTTGACACCCCCTCAGCGCTGGGGTCCCGTAAACGTCGTCGTCTGGTCGACGAAGCAGAGCTTGTTGCCGAAGGGGTCTTCGACGTAGAAGGACCGTTCGCCCCAGGGGCGGGTATGGATGGCGCCGGCCGGGTCGCCGTGGACGGTTTCCGTGCTGAAGGTCGCCCCGGCCGTGCGGCACGCGGCGAAGGCCGCCTCCAGGTCCGGCACGGCGAAATACAGCCACTCCGGGTTCGGCTGCGGGTCGTAGCCGTCGCCGTCGCCGCGCGGGTCGAAACAGGCGAGGATCGTGCCGCCGCAGTCGAAATAGTGGCGTCCGCCCGACACCCGCACTCCCGGCGAGCCCAGCACCGCGGCATAGAAGGCGGCCGCCCGGTCAATGTCGCTGACCGGCAGGATCACTCGAAACAGCTTCGCGGACATTGGGGTCCTCCACTTGGCCTGGTTGCGTCGTGAGCGTGGAGTTTACTCACGCCGTACCAGATGAGAAGGTGCAGCATGGGATACCCGACGAAAGTCCGACTCATCCAGCGCCGGAGCGGTGCGCAGTGGTACGTCAAGTTCCCGGCGGCCGTGACCGGCGTCCTTGACTTTCAGAAGGGCGAGGTCGTCGAGTGGACCGTCCAGGATCGCCACGCCCTCATCCTCAAACGAGTCGAAGCGCCCCCGGCACCCGAGGAGCCGGCGCGGAAAAAAAGGCGCTGACGCTCGTGCTCGCCACCCTGGAACCGCGCAGCGACGTTCGCGACGCATTCGAGTGCGTCATCCGCGGCCGCGTCCGGAACCGGGTATCCGCTCGGGCTGACCTGCTTGGCGAGCAGGAAGGCGTCACGCGGCCGGCACCCGGCGCCGAGTCCTATCCGCCGGCTTTAGTGCAGTCGCAAAACTGCCGCCGGTTGACAAAACGACACCTCACGCCTTGGAAGGTGAGGGCGGTCATGTTAGACTACGGGCCGCGCCTGCCTTTGGTCGTCTCGGGGATAGGGCGTCCGGTTCAGAGGGGTCAAGGTCGACGAAAGGAGTTTTCTGCCCATGCCACGCCGTACGTTTCCGCGCATCGTTCTGCCCGCCGCGATGACGGCGATCCTTTCCACCTCGCCTGCGCTTGGCGGTGTTCCGCCGGCCGCGGCCGATCTTGCCAAGTTCGCTAACGGGCTGGACGCGGCCGTCAGTCAGGCAGCGGAAGGGCAGTTCCTGCCCGTGGTGCTGGTATTGCGGGATCAGGCCGAGCGGGCCGCGATCGAAGCGGCCGCGGCAAATCCCGACATCAATCAGCGACGGGCCGCGGTGACGGCGCTGCTGAAGGACCATGCCCAGCGTACCCAGGGGGCGCTGCTGGATTGGGTGCGCAGTCAGGTGGAGGCCGGCAAGGCGTCCGATGCCACGCGGGCGTTCTGGATCAGCAACATAGTCTCGGCCGAACTTACGGCCGACGCCGTGCTGGAAGCGGCCGGGCGCGACGACGTGGCTTGGATCCTCCATGATCCGCCCAGCACCGACGCGTGGATCCCGGCGATTCCGGCCGAGGGCGGCGACGCCACCGAAGTCGAGTGCGGCGTGGAACTGATGGGCGCCCCGCGGGTGTGGAACGACCTCGGCATCACCGGCCGCGGCGCCGTGATCTCCGCCACCGATTCCGGCACCTGCTATCAACACCGCGATCTTGCGGACCACGTCTACCAGAACCCGGGCGAGATCCCCGGCAACAACATTGACGACGACGGCAACGGCTACATCGACGACGTGGTCGGCTGGGACTTCGAGAACAACGACAACGACCCGGCGGATTCGCTCGGCCACGGCACGCACGTGGCCGGCACCATGGCCAGCGACGGGACGGAAGGCACTCAGGCAGGCATGGCGCCGGACAGCGACATCATGCTGCAGAGGATCGGCTCCGAACGCGGGATTGTGCCCAGCGACGTGTGGGAATCGATGGAGTACTCGGCCGACAACGGCGTGCGCTTGCAGGGCATGAGCTTCGGCTGGAACCGTCTGGACGCCCCCACGCGGGCTGTCTGGCGAACGAACTGCATCAACACCATCGCCGCCGGCACCGCCCTCGTCGTGGCGGCCGGCAATGAGGGCACGTGCTGTCCACCCACCTGGCACACGCGGACTCCCGGCGACGTGCCCGAGGTCATCACCGCCGGCGCCACCGACTGCAACGACGTCATCGCTGGCTTCAGCAGCCGCGGACCGGTGCAGTGGGCGGACGTTCCCGGCTACAACGACTGGCCGTACCCGCCGGGACTGATCAAGCCGAGCGTATCCGCCCCGGGCGTGAACACCAAGTCGTTGCGGCTGAGCGGCTGCAGCGGCTATACCAACCTCAGCGGCACGTCCATGGCGACGCCGCACGTGTCGGGCACCATCGGCCTGATGCTGGAAGCGAATCCGAATCTTTCGCCGGAGGAGATCAAGGACATCTTGATGGATACAGCCGTCGATCTCGGCGCGCCCGGAAAGGACAACGAGTACGGCGCGGGCCGGGTGGACGCCTATGAGGCGGTGCTGGCGTCGATGTCCGATCCGGAGCCGGCGGCGTGCTGTTTCGGTGACGGCTCCTGCCGGAACCTGCTGCGAGACGCGTGTGTGGGCGACGGCGGACGGTACAACTTCGGCAAGCTATGTGATTCGTTCAACTGTCCGCAGCCGGGCGCGTGCTGCATCGACAACGATACCTGCGAGGTGATGCTGCAGCGCGACTGCCAGGCGCAGGGCGGCGAGTTCATCGGGGAAGGCGTCAGTTGCTTCCGCGCCTGCCCGTGCGACGTCATCAGAAAGCTGAAGGGCAAGTGCAAGGGTAGCGGGACGCTGAAGGGCGTGCTGAAGTTCGTGGACGACAGTTGGGACGGCCGGGTCGTTAAGATGGGCGTCGGCGACCGGCTGCGCTACGACGTGACGGTGCATGGCAAGAGAGCAACGCTCTACACCTGCTGCTTCAACGGGGTGCAGGAACTGAAGCTGCTCGATCCGGCCGGATGCGTGGATCCGGTGATGGTGAATTGCCCATAGACTTTCGCGGATGCAGCGGCGGCGCCGTGCCGCGGCTGAACCGAGTGCGTGGGGACGTGGTTTGATTCCTGGAAGTTACGAGGAGTACGTGGAATGTCGCAATGGAAGATGCTGGGGGGGATGGTGGTCTGCTTGACCGCGGCCGGCGCCGCTTACGCCGGATACGTCGATCCGGAGCTGGCGAGAGTCCTGAAGGACACGGCGCCCGACGAGGCCGTGTCCACGTTCGTGGTGATGGCCGACCAGGTGGACGTGCCGGCCTTGAGCCGTCACCTGACCCGGATTCAGGCGGACCGCCACCTGCGCCACAAAATCGTGGTGAGTCGGCTGATGGAGAAGGCCGCGGCCACCCAGGGCGGCCTGCTCCACTATCTGGAAGGCCAGCAGCAGGCCGGCCACGTGAAGTTCTATGAGGGCTACTGGATCACCAACCTGGTGCAGGTGGTGGCGGTCCCCTCGGTGATCGAAGCGATCGCCGAGCGCGATGACGTCGAGGTCGTCTACGAGGACGTCCCGGTCGAGACCATCCTGCCGGTCGAGATCGAGGGGCCGCAGCCGCCGTCGCCGATCGCGGCGCCCGAGCCGGGCATCCGCATCATCGGCGCGGACCGCGTCTGGAACGAACTGGGCATCCGCGGCGAGGGCGCGCTGGTGTCGCACCTCGACACCGGCGCGGACGGCAACCACCCGGCGTACAACTCGCGTTGGCGCGGGCTGGATCCGCGTTATGAGAACCACCCGGAGTGGGCGTTCTTCGACCCGATCACCAACCGGACGTTTCCGTTCGACGCCGGCAGCCACGGGACCCACACGATGGGCACCATCACCGGCAACGCTCCCAATGCGGAGATCGGGGTGGCCCCGGAGGCGGAGTGGATCACCGCGGCCGTGATCGACCGCAACCCCGACCCGGAGCGCACGACCTACATCGCGGCGCTGCAGTGGACGGCCGACCCGGACGGCAATCCCGAGACCTCATTCGACGTGCCGGACGTCTGTTCGAACTCATGGGGTACGCGGGTTCATGCGCCCTGCGCCCAGAATTTCTGGGCGGCGATCGACAACTCGGAAGCGGCGGGCGTGGTGCAGGTGTTCGCGGCCGGCAACGAAGGGCAGAGCGGGCTACGCCGCCCCGGTGACCGCGCCACCGATGAGTACCGCACCTTCGCGGTGGCGGCCTGCGACGGCAATAACCCGGACTGCCCCATCGCCAGCTTCTCGTCGCGCGGTCCGACGACCTGCACGCCGGACGGGCGTCCGGCGATCAAGCCCGAAATCGCCGGCCCGGGCGTCAACGTCCGCTCGTCGCTGCCGGGCGGCGCCTACGGCAACCTGAGCGGCACGTCCATGTCCACGCCGCACCTGGCCGGCGTGGCCGCCCTCATGCGCTCGGGCAACCCGGAACTGGGCGTGGAGGAGATCAAGCAGCTCATGATGGACACCGCCACGGACAAGGGCGAGCCGGGCAATGACAACTCATTCGGCTGGGGTCTGGTGAACGCCTACGAGGCGGTGGTCGCCGGTCTGAACGATCCCGAGCCGGCCGCCTGCTGTTTCCGCGACGGATCCTGCGAGAACCTGATGCGGACGGACTGCGTCGACCGCGGCGGCCGCTCGCAGTTCGGCGAAACCTGCGAGACGTTCAACTGCCCGCAGCCGGGCGCCTGCTGCGTCAACAACTTCACCTGCGAGATCATGCTGGAGCGCGATTGCATCAGCCAGGGCGGCGAGTTCATGGGCGAAGGCGTCGGCTGCGAGCTGATCTGCCCCTGCGACGTGATCAAGAAGATGAAGGGCAACTGCAAGGGCAGCGGCACGCTCAAGGGCATCGTGAAGTTCAGGAACACCAGTTGGGACGGCCGCACGGTCAAGTTCCAGGTGGGCGACCGCCTGCGCTTCGACGTCACCGTCCACGGCAAGAAGGCCACCCTGTTCACCTGCTGCTTCGACGGCCCGCAGACCGTCCGCCTCATCGATCCGGACGGGTGCCTGGAGCCGATCATTGTCAACTGCCCGTAACAGGCTGCGTCCCCAGACGTAACCGGGCGGGTTGAGAGCCCGAGGCCGCGGTTCGGTGGCTGCCTGCCGCTGGGCCGCGGCCTCTTCTTGAACCGTTTGCCTTTGGCCCAAGTCATCTGATCCGGTTATGCGTGCGATAAGACTACCATTCGGACCCGCGCGCCGCGCGGCTCGCCGGCTCGGCACCGTTGCGTCTGCCGATCGGGCGACCCTCACGCGTCGGCCGGCCCGGCGGGCGTGCGCCTCCCCGCCGTCAGCGAGTAGAACACCGGCAGCACCAGCAGGGTCAGCAGCGTCGACGTCACCACGCAGCCGATCACCACCGTCGCCAGCGGCCGCTGCACTTCCGCACCCACGCCCGTGTTGAAGGCCATCGGCACGAAGCCCAGGCTGGCCACCAGCCCGGTCATCAACACCGGGCGAAGCCGCGTCATGGCCGCGTCGCGCACCGCTTCGGCGACGCTCAGCCCCTGCGCCACCCGGTCGCGCAGGAAGGACACGAACACCATGTCGCCCAGCACGGACACGCCGCACATGGCCACGAACCCCACCCCGGCCGAGACGCTGAAGGGCAGGCCCCGCAGGTGCAGCGCCACGATGCCGCCCACCGCCGCCAGCGGCAGCGTCAGGAAGATGCGCAGCACGTCGGCCGCCCGGCGATAAGTCAGGTACAGCAACAGACACACGAGCAACAAGGCGAGCGGCACGACGATCATCAGCCGCCGGCCGGCCCGTTCGAGGTGCTCGAACTGGCCGCCGTAGCGCACGAAGTATCCCGGTGGCCAGTCGATCTGTGACGCCAGACGGTCCTGAACGTCGGCCACCAGCCCGCCGATGTCGCGGCCGCGGGCGTTGCACTGCACGATGATCCGCCGCTTGCTCCACTCGCGCTGGATCGTCGACGGGCCTTCCACCAGCGACACGTCCGCCAGCCGGTGCAGCGGCAGCAATGCGCCTTCGGCGGTGCGGATCGTCAGGTTCGCAACCGCCTCCGGATCGGTGCGGAACTCGTCCGGCAGACGCACGGTCAGCGGAAAGCGGATCTGCCCCTGCCGCACCTCGCCCGCCGGCACGTGGCCGATGGCGGCGACGAAGTCCAGCACGTCGGCCGCCGGCACGCCGTATCGCGCCAGTTGGTCCTGCCGCAGCCGCACTTCCAGCATCGGCTGGCCGGTGAGCTGCTCGACCGTCACGTCGGCGGCGCCGGGCACGTCGTCGAGCAGTCGAGCGACCTGACCGGCCAGCGACTCCAGCACTTCGAAGTCATCGCCGAAGATCTTCAGCCCCAAGTCGCTGCGGACCCCGGCCACCATCTCGTTGACGCGCATCTCGATCGGCTGGGTGAAGATCGCCCGCATGGCCGGCATCCCGGCCAGTTCGCGCTCCATCTGCTCGACCAGCGCCGCCTGGTCCGATGCTCTGCGCCACTGCGCTCTCGGTGTCAGCGTCATGAAGACATCGGTCAGCTCCAGCCCCATCGGGTCGGTCGCTACCTCGGCGGTGCCGGTGCGCGACCAGACGTGGCGGATCTCATCGGGGAACGCATCGAGCAACAGCCGCTCGATCCGCGTGCCGTAGCGCACCGACTCATCCACCGACACGCCCGCGAGCCGCACCGTGTTGATGACGACGGCCTCTTCCGACAGCCGCGGGATGAACACCGTCCCCAGCCGCGTCGCCAGCCAGCCCCCCCCGATCAGCGCCGCTGCGACGCACGCCAGCACCACGGCGCGGCGCCGCAGCACCCGCTCCAGCACCGGCGCATACAGGCGTCGTGCCGCGCGGACGGCCCACGGCTCCCGCTCCCGCGGCCGCTTCGGCAGCAGCACGCTCGCCAGCACCGGCATCAGCGTCAGCGACAGCACCAGCGACGCCGCCAGCGCGAAAACGACCGTCAGCGCCATCGGGCGGAAGAGCTTCCCCTCGATCCCTTCCAGCGTCAGGATCGGCAGGTAGACGATCATGATGATCAGCTCGCCGAACATCGTCGGGCGGCGCACCTCGACGGCCGCCTCCCGCACCACGTCGAGCCGCTCGCGTCCGGGGGGGGCGTGGGCCAGCCGCCTCATGCCGTTTTCGATCTGGATGACGGAGCTGTCGACGATCAGGCCGAAGTCGATGGCGCCCAGGCTCATCAGGCTCCCCGCCACGCCCGCCTGCAGCATCGCCCCGGCCGCACACAGCATCGACAGCGGGATCGCCGACGCCACCACCAGCCCCGCCCGCAGGTTGCCCAGGAACATGAACAGCACCGCCACGACCAGGATCGCCCCCTCGAAGAGGTTGGTCTTGACCGTACCGATGACGTGGTCGACCAGTTCGGTGCGGTCGTAGACGGTGATCACCTCGACGTCGTCCGGCAGCGACGGCAGAATGGTCTCCATGCGTTCCTTGAGGCGCTGCGTCACTTCGCCGGGATTCTCGCCCATCAGCATGAAGCCCAGGCCCAGCACCGCTTCGCCGCGTCCGTCGTACGTCACCGCGCCGCGGCGCGTCTCGTGGCCGTCGATCACGTCGGCCACGTCGCGGACGTACAGTGGCACGCCGTCGGTCGAACGGATGACGACGTTTTCGATCTGCTCGATGGACTCGATGATCGCGATGCCCTGCACCAGCAACGACTCGCCCGCCCGCGTGATGACGCCGCCGCCGACGTTGAGGTTGTTGCGCGACAGGGCGTCGAACACGTCCGTCAGCGTCAGGCCGTACTTCAGCAGCCGGTCCGGCTCGACCACCACCTGATACTGCCGCTCCCGCCCCCCCCAACTGTTGACCTCGGCCACGCCGGGCACGCTGCGGAGCTGCGGCCTGATGATCCAGTCCTGGATCGTGCGCAGCTCGGACGGACCGCGCGTCGGGCTGGTGAGCACGTAGTGATAGACCTCGCCCAGCCCGGTGGCGACCGGCCCCATCTGCGGCCGCGGCAGCCCGGCGGGAAGCTCCACCGTGCCCAGCCGCTCCATGACCAACTGCCGGGCGAAGTACACGTCCACCCCGTCCTCGAAGATCACCGTCACCTGCGACAGCCCGAACTTCGAGAGCGACCGCACCTCTTTCAGCCCCTGCAAGCCGCTGATGCTCTGCTCGACCGGAAAAGTGATCTGCTGCTCGATCTCCAGCGGCCCCAGCGCCGGGGCGACGGTGTTGATCTGCACCTGCACCGGCGTGGTATCGGGGAACGCGTCGACCGGCAGGTGGACCGCCGAGTACGCGCCCGCCAGCGCCAGCGCGGCCGTCAGCGCGACGACCAGGAAGCGGTTTCGCAGGGACCATTCTATGAGAACGTTGAGCATGGCGTGCTAGAAGTCCGTCAGGGAACCAGCGAACCTGGAGTAAGGGGATACAGGAATACGCAACCCGGAACCCGGGAATCAGAGAGTCTGGGGACCAGCGAATCAGAAAGCTCTGGAATTTGGCAGGCGGGGGAACACCACGTCCCCGGCGCAATCATGCGTCGCCAGCGAGCCGCGGGCTTCAGCCCGCGCGGAGTTCCCTTGCTTGAAACGGCCATCGACCCGAGTACCTTCTTCTGACTTTTGATCTTTACCATTCGTTCCCGTCAATCCTGTGCGTTGCCGACAAGGCCCTCTGAGTGTGGCCGTCACGTACACCTGGCGCGTACGTTCATCACCAGCACCGCCTCCGCCCCTTCGGGGCGACGGAGGGCGCTGCGCTTCGTCGCCGCGCGCGCGTTTCTATTCCGATCCAGTGTACCGGTTGTGAACGCCGGCGGCGACATCCACGTCGGCCCGGACGAC
>QZJT01000129.1 GCA_003597935.1 Phycisphaerales bacterium
GCAGAGCGGCGAGCTACCCAGCGGCGAGCCACCGACAACCGCCGAGCGTGTCCGCTGGCGAGGCCGCGCGGGTGAGCGCCTCCCGACCAGTGAGGCGGCGATGGTGTCGGCGCGCGATCGTTGCTGCCGGCGTTGCCGTCTGCGTCGCTTTCGTCTGGCTCTGGCTGTCCTTCCAGCGCATTCCCGGCTGGTATCGGCCGGTCCGGCTGGGGCCGGATGATGAAACGCGGATCCGACGGGAGGCGACGGCCTGGGCCGATCACGTATCCGACCGGATCGTGAACCGGCGCGAGTTCACGATCGAGGTCAGTGAGCATCAAATCAATGAGTTTCTTGCCGCTCTGCCGGAGGTGATGCCGGAGGCCCGTCGCTACTGGCCCGCGTGGCTGGTCGATCCAGCGGTCGTGGTCGAGGAGGGCGGATTGCGGATCGGGGTGAAAGTGACTCGCCCGTACTGGTCCTGCATCGTCAGCGGCCGGATGACCGCCGCCGTCTCGGACGACGGCCCGTCGATCCGGCTGGCGGTCGGCGACCTGCGCTGCGGCGGTCTGCCGCTCCCCGACGGCTTGGCCCGGCGGCTGGCGTCGTCCGCCGTGGCGGCGGCCGGTTCGTCTGGTGCGTCCGGTGCGCGTACCGGACCTCACGCCTCGGACGTACTGGAGCGCACCTGGATCAATCGCCTGACGTGGCCGAACGGACGCCGCCCGATTCAGATTATCGCTATCGAATCTGGTGGGGGCATGGTCCGGGTCGTCGTGCGGCCGCTTTGATGTCCTGAAGGCGTCGCTCGACTCGTGCGGGCGCGGGCGCACCCTTCAGAGCCGCGACCGTGAGGGAGCGCGTTCAGTTCCGGGACCATCACGCTGGAGCACGACGGCGCCGGCAACGTGAAGCTGACCTGTTCGAACCTCGTTCCTTCGCAGCCCGATCAGATCTACGAGCGGGGCGGCTGGGCGCCCCGTAACGGCGACGGCCTGGGCATCGGCGGTTTCGCCAGCATCACCTCGATGGACGACTTCTCGATCCCGGGGGACGCCGTCTGCGACGCCTTCAATCGCGCCGGTGGCCCGCTGGGGGACAACTGGAAGGACATTGCGCCGACGTGCGTGATCCGCAGCAACGCCGCGGTGTGCGGCAGCCGCGCCCGTTCGAACTTCGTCGGCGAGTGCGGCGGCCCGGCCTGCAACTACCTGATCAAGAAGAGCAAGGCCAAGGCCTGCGACGTCTGCCCGCCGAAGGGCGGCGAGTTCAACTCCGGCGTCGCCTGCGAGGTCGTGAGGGACTGCGTCAAGAAGCTGAAAGGGACCATTCCCTGCCCGGATGGCGGCAACGGGACCTGTAAGCTCAAGGGTAGGCGCTCGTCCTGCGGCTAGGGTCGTGAGCAACCGCGCCCGTCAGTGGCCCCCGGGGGACTGACGGCCGGGTGGCATCAAAGCGGGTCTGGCGGGGTCGATACGGCGCGCCGGACCCGCTTGTCGCTCGGGGGTCGCCCACCGTGTCAGCGTCACGGGCTCGGGCCGATGGGCGCCGAGCCTGTCCGGCCCGCCGAAGCCCGCCATCGCTGGCCGGAGGCCGGCGCATGACGCCGCCCGCCCAGTCCCCATCGGCGCTGCCCCACGGTGGAAAGAGGGCTGCCGGCACGGCGCGGCTCCGATGAAGGGTACGGGCTCGACGGGGCGCCCATCTCCGATAATCCGGTGCCGGCACTGGGACGCTTCTGCTTCCGTCATCGCGTGAATTCCGGCGCTTGATTCGGGAGGCGGAGTGAGGTAGGATGCGCACCATCGGTAGCGCGATCCGGCGCCCCTCAGACCATTCGTCGCCGGGTCTCGTCCCAGGAGGCCGCGGCCGGCTGGCCGCTGATTCGACATGTGGATTCGTGGCGGGCGGGAGCGAGCCCGGATGGGAGTGGGTGAAGGTTCCCGATCGCCGTCTCGTGCTTAACGTCTGCGCCGCACTTCCGCGTAGGTAGGATCAACGGCGCATGGGAGCGATCTCCTCCTTAGTTGGAGGGACAGTCGTTTTTTTGGAGGTTGGAGTATGCGGAATCTTATCGTCTTCAGCTTGTGCGCCTGTCTGGCGGTGAGCGCCTATGCGGGCCAGACGGACCTGATGGACCTGACGTACCCGGAGCCGAGCCAGTACGTCCTGCCCAACAACCCGACGGGGATCTCGGCGGCCCAGGCGGCCAGCATCAGGGTCGCAACGAACGGGACCCAGTTGCAGTACGTCGGAGTCTTCCTTGACGGCGATGGCGTGGACCAGATCTACGTGAAGGTCCAGCAGCAGAACTCGTCCGGGACGTTCCACACCTGTGGGTTCTACCGAGGAGAGGGCGCCGGCGGCTGGCCGGGAATGACCGGCGGCGCGGCCTTCTTCACGCTGCCGGGCGCGTTCAGCGAGGGGGATATGCTGGTCGAGCACGACGGCGCGGGCAACGTCAAGCTGACGCTCAGCAACCTCGTTCCCTCACAGCCGGACCAGATTCACGAGCGTGGCGGCTGGATCCCGCGCAACGGCGACCAGATCGGTATCCACGGCTACACCGGCGTGGCCGCGATGGACGACTTCTCCATCGAGACGGACAGCCTGTGCGACGACTTCAATCGCCCCGACGGCGCGTTGGGCCCCGACTGGCGGTTGGCGGCCGGTGGTGATACCGGCGTCGTCCGCGGCGGCCGTGCTTACGTCGGCTCCGGCAACGTCCGCGCCCGCTACACCTTCGTGGGAGAGTGCGGCGGCCCCGCCTGCAACTACAACGTCAAGAAGAGCAAGGCCAAGGACTGCGACGTCTGCCCGCCCAAGGGCGGTGAGTACGGCTCCGGCGTCGCCTGCGAGGTCGTGAAGGACTGCGCCAAGAAGCTGAAAGAGACCATCCCCTGCCCGGACGGCGGCAATGGGACCTGCAAGCTCAAAGGCAAGCGCTCGTCCTGCGGCTAGCGCCTGATCGAAACCGCGCCGTGCCGGCTCCGGTCCGGGCGGCGATGGACTGAGTTCAACGCGGGCCCGGTTGCGCCGATGCGACGCACCGGGCCCGTCTCTTTGCGCGCTGTCCGAGCGGTGCTCCCCGCCGCACTGCACGGCCGGTTGTCCCCCTCCGGCGGGGGTCAACTCGCCGTGGCGTCCAGATCCAGCCCGGCGGTCACGCCGCCTGCGAGGGCATAGAAACCGGCTGCGGCGATCATGGCGGCGTTGTCCGTGCAGTAGGGCATGGCCGCCGCGCAGAAGCGCAGCCCGGCCGCGGCGCACGCCGCTTCCAGGTGTTGCCGCAGGCAGGTGTTCGCCGCCACCCCCCCCCCGAGCGTGACCGTGTCCGCGCTGGTTGCGTCGGCCGCCTTGAGCGTCTTGCCCACCAGCACGTCCACGACCGCCTGCTGAAAACTGGCGGCGATGTCGGCCACGTCGGTCTCGCTGAGCCTGTCCAACCCGCCGCTGGTGCGCCCGTAGCCGTGAACGTGATACAAGACGGCGGTCTTGACGCCGGAAAACGAGAAGTCGAGCGAATCGCGGCCCAGCATCGTACGCGGAAACGCAACCGCGGCAGGATCGCCCGCGCGGGCCGCCCGCTCGACGTGCGGCCCGCCGGGATAGGGCAGACCGAGAATGGTGGCGACCTTGTCGAACGCCTCGCCGGCCGCGTCATCGGTGGTCGCGCCCAGCAGCGTCACGTCGTTCGGGTCGCGCACGTGAAAGAGCGACGTGTGCCCGCCGGACGCGATCAGGGCCACGGCCGGCCAGGGCGGCGGATCCGCGTCGATCGCCGGGCTGAGGGCGTGGGCACGGATGTGGTGTACCGGGACGAGTGGCTTGCCCCACGCCCAGGCCAGCGTCTTGGCCGCGGTCACGCCGATCAAAAGCGACCCGACCAGCCCGGGCGTGTGCGTCACGGCGACGGCGTCTACGTCGCCGGGGCTGCAACCGGCCACGTCGAGCGCTTCCAGGATCACGCCGTCGAGCCGCTCGATGTGCGCCCGCGAGGCGATCTCCGGCACCACGCCGCCGTACTTGCGGTGCAGGTCGATCTGCGAGGCCACCACGTTGCTGAGCACGCGCCGCCCGTCCACCACCACGGCGGCGGCGGTCTCATCACAGCTCGTTTCGATGCCCAGGAGGGTGGTCATGGAAAAGGTCGAAGGTCGAAGGTCGGATGTCGAATAACGAATGACGAATGACGAATGACGAATGGCCTATCGGGAATGCTCCGGGCGCGCCGCATCACCATTTCCGGCAACCTGCTGTGCGTTCTTCGCGCTACGGATCGTCGTCATCCGGCTCCGTGTATCCGAGCGATTCCAGAATCGCCCGGTCCTGGGACGTCACGGTTTGTGGCGGCCGCTGAAGCAGCCCCGCCAACTGCCGCCGCCGCCAGGTGTTCAGCATCTGCGAAAGGCGATTCACATCGTCCGGGTGATCCGCAGCCACGTTCGACTGCTCACCGGGATCGGCACGCAGATCGTACAGCTCTCGCGCGACCCTCTCTTCCCGCGCTTCATAGTATTTCCACCGGCCGCTGCGGATGGCGAACTTCACCCCGCGCACCTCGACGCTCTGTCCGAACGTCGCGCCGTCCATTTCGCGCAGCGGGATCGGCTCGACGGCGCCGTCGCGCTCATACAGGCGGCGCTGGAACACGTGCGGCCGATCGTCATCGAGGCGCACGCCTTTCGTCAAGGCGGCAGCGAGGCTCTCGCCGTCGAAGTCGGTCCGCGGCGCATCGACGCCGATCAGGTCCAGCACGGTCGCCGCGACGTCCGGGAGGGACACCGGCGCTTCGATCACACGTCCGGGCGGGATCCGACCTTCCCAGCGCACGATCAACGGGATGCGTACGGCCTCCTCGTAGATCTGCGGCCCGTGGCCGCGCCACCCGTGCTCGCAGAACGCTTCCCCGTGGTCCGAAGTGACGATGATGAGCGGTTCCGTCTCCCGCCCGGCCGCGTCGAACGCATCCACCAGTCGCTTCAGTTGCGCATCCGCGAACGCGATTTCCGTGTCGTAGCGGGCGATGGCCTGCTCCAGGCTGCCGGGTGTCATCCGCGCTGACCCGAAGGGATCGCCGAACGACTCCGGCGGCACGTACGGCTCGTGCGGATCCATGTAATGGACCCACGTGAAGATGGGCCGGCGTTTGCGCCCTTCGGGTTCTACCGCCGCCGCGGCCAGCCACTTCAGCGCCGCGTCCGTGGTCGCGTCGGCCCGCCGATCCACGGTCCGGCCGGGCACGGCCTCGCCCTCCCACGCGCCCGTCTGTGCCTGCGTCCCCTCCGCGCCGCTGAAGTCGTCGTCATAGACGTCGAACCCCTGCGCCAAGCCGAACTTGTGATACAGCACGAAGGAACTGACGAAGGCGGCGGTGGAATACCCCTGGTCGCGGAGCAACTCCGCCAGCGTCACGGCCTCGTCGGGAAGGCGGAAGCCGTTGCGGAGGACGCCGTGGGACAGCGGGTAGCGCGAGGTGAACATCGACGCGTGCGACGGCGCCGTGGTGGCCATGGGCGCGCAGGCGACGGCGAACCTGGCGCCGCCGGCCGCCAGCGTCTCCAGCGTCCGCGTGGTGGGGCGGTCATAGCCGCAGGCGGAGCAGTGGTCCGCCCGCAGCGTGTCGAAGGTGACCAGCAGAACGTCCGGCCGGCGCGACTGCTTCGCCACCGCCAGGCCGTAGAAGAACATGACCTGCAGGATCAGGAACGCCAGCCCGCCGGCGATGAAGAGCACCCGCACGAAGGGGCGTTGTGGGTCTGCCTGGACGGCCTCGGGAGCTTCGACCAGGTCGGATTCGTGTTTCGTGTTCATGTCAGGCGTCTTGTCATCAGGTGGGGCGGGGAGGAGAATCCTGTCGCCTCCGGGTGTATGTTAGCGTCGCGGAGGCGGGCGACCACGTGGAACGATCGGCGGTCATCTTCGACCTGGACGGGACGCTGACGCGGCCGATCCTCGACTTCGACGCCATGCGGGCCGAAATCGGCGGCGTGACCGGGCCCATTCTGGAGGCGATGGCGTCCATGTCGGACGACGCCCGCCGGCGGGCCGAGGGCATACTGGCACGCCATGAGCTGCTAGCCGCCCAGCGGTCGCAGCTTTACGACGGCGCCGTCGATCTGGTGGACCGGCTGCGCCGCCACGGCTTCGGCGTCGCGATCCTGACCCGCAACTCGCGCCGCTGCACTCGGCTCGTCCTCGCCATGCACGGCCTGAAGGTCGACGCCCTGCGGACCCGCGAGGACGGGGCGGTCAAGCCCTCGGCGGAACCGGTCCTGGCGCTGTGCCGTCAACTGGGGGCCGCGCCGGGCCGCAGTTGGATGGTGGGGGACTACCACTTCGACATCCTCAGCGGCGCCGCCGCCGGCACACGGACGATCCTGATGATCGGCGAGGCGGAAGCGCCGGCCTTCGCCGTCGAGGCGGATTTCGTCGTTCGCCGGCTCGGCGACGTCTGGCCGATTGTCACGGACGCCGCTACAAACGAAACGTGCATGCCGACGATCTGAGAGCACTGCTCGATTCGCTTCGACGCGGGGTCACGTCCGTGGAGGAGGCGTTCGCGCGGCTTGCGACGATGCCGTTCGAGGACCTCGGCTTCGCCAAGCTCGACCATCATCGCGGCATCCGCTGCGGGTTTCCGGAAGTCGTCTTCGGGGACGGCAAGACGCGCGAGCAGGTGCTGGCGATCTTCGAGCGCTGCGCCGCCGGGGAGAGCAACGTGCTGGCCACGCGCGTCGCGGCGGGCGTGGCGGAGGCCATCTGCACCCGGTTCGGCGAGGCGGTGTACCACGCCGACGCCCGGGCGGTGACGCTGCGGCGGGCGCCGCGGCCCCGGACGCCAGGCGGAGTGGTGATCGTCTCCGCTGGCACCAGCGATCGGCCGGTGGCCGAGGAAGCGCGGGTCACGTGCGACATCCTCGACCTGTCGGTGCAGGTCTTCCAGGACGTGGGCGTGGCCGGCCTGCACCGGCTCACGGCTTCGCTGGACGCGATCCGGGCGGCGGATGTGGTGATCGCGGTGGCCGGTATGGAAGGGGCGTTACCGAGCGTGGTGGGGGGGATGGTCGCCTGTCCGGTCGTCGCGGTACCCACCAGCGTCGGATACGGCGTGGGCTTTCGCGGCCTGGCCGCGCTGATGGCGATGCTCAATTCCTGCGCGTCGGGCGTGACCGTCGTCAACATCGACAACGGCTTCGGCGCCGCCTGCGCCGCCGCGCGGATCCTCAATCGAGCGTCCAGCGTAGAGGCATAGAATCATACGTGAACGGGCTACGGGAAGGTCGAAGGTCCAAGTCGAAGGTCCAAGTCGAAGGTCCAAGTCGAAGGTCCAAGTCGAAGGTCCAAGTCGAAGGTCCAAGTCGAAGGTCCAAGTCGAAGGTCCAAGGTCGGAGGTCGAAGGCGCTGAGGCACACGCGAACGGGCCACGGACGCCCTCCTGGCGTGGACGAAACCGCGTGCGGCATGTCACTGGCCCGCCCCATAACGGGTGGCGCTTGTTTGCCGGCTGCGGCCCCGTATTGAATAGTTGCTTGTGCCACCCGTAGGGCAATCCGAGTGAGAAGCACCGACGCCGGCGGGACCGCCCGAAATCTGCGCGCGTCGAGCCGGGGAGACCGACCACGTGATCGTCCTGAAACCTCCGCCACTGAAAAAAGCCAGGGATTCCGAGGCCTCGTCGGGGGAGGTTGAAGCGATCGACCCCGGCGCGGCGGAGGCGGAGGGGGCGGCAACGACCGCCGGCGCATCCGCCTCGGACGATGCGCCGGGCGTCGGGCCCGCGGGGGGGGAGGCGTTCTTCCCGCCCGAAGTGGAGACCTTGGCCCAGATGGGGCTTCCCGACGCCCTGATCGAATCGCTGATCTTCAAGCACCTGTTGGCGGTCGGCTCCAACACCGGCCGCGGCATCGCCCGCGATCTGTGCCTGCCCGGCAAGCCCGCCCATCAGATGCTGGCCGACCTCAAGGCGCGGCAGTTCGTCGTGTACAAAGGCGCCGCCTCCATGGGCGACTTCGAGTACGCCCTCACCGACGCCGGCCGCGAACGGGCACGCGGCTTCATCGCCGAGAGCAGTTACGCCGGCTGTGCCCCCGTTCCGCTGCACGACTACGTCGCCTCGGTCCGGGCGCAGACGATTACGCTGGAACAGCCGGGCCTCGATGCCCTGCGGCGGGCTTTCAGCGACTTGCTCATCCGCGAGTCCATGCTCGATATCCTGGGCCCTGCCATCAACAGCGGCCGCGGCATGTTTCTGTACGGGCACGCCGGCAACGGCAAGACCAGCATCGCCGAGCGCATCACCATGTGTTTCGGCACGCACATCTGGGTGCCCAGGGCCATCTACGTCGAAGGCCAGATCATTCAGTTCTTCGACCCGCAGTGTCACGAGCGGGTCGGCACAGACGCCCCCTCCATCGTCAAGGGGGCCGCCCACGACGCCCGCTGGGTCAGGATCAGGCGTCCCACCATCGTCGTCGGCGGCGAGCTGATGATGGAGAGCCTGGAGCTGTGCTACAACCAGCACACGAAGATCACCGAGCCGTCGCTGCAGATGAAGAGCAACTGCGGCACGCTGGTGATCGACGACTTCGGCCGCCAGCGCATGAAGCCGATCGAGCTGCTCAATCGCTGGATCGTGCCGCTGGAGAAGCGCCACGACTTCCTGACGCTGTCGAACGGCAAGAAGATCCAGGTCCCGTTCGATCAGCTCATCATCTTCTCGACGAACCTGGAACCCAGGGAACTGGTCGACGACGCGTTCCTGCGCCGCATCCCTTACAAGATCAACGTGGGCGACCCGAGCGAGGCCGAGTTCCGCGAGTTGCTCCACGTCATGGCCGGCGCGTTGGAGGTGGAGCGGGACGACGCGGCCGTGGATTACCTGATCGAGGAGCACTACCGCAGGAAGGACCGCCCCTTCCGCTGCTGCCATCCCCGCGACCTGCTGTTGCAGATCAAAAACCGGGCGAAGTTCGTCAAACAGCCCGCCCGCATGTCGCCCGAAGGCTTCGACGCGGCGTGTGAGAACTACTTCGCCGTGCTGTAGCAAGGGTCAACGGATTGAGGGAGCGCGGCGTGCGTCTGCGGCCAATCCGAACCGCGAGCGTCACGGAGCGGCCGTTCTGTCGCGTCGCCCGCGCCTTCCGCCCGGTTCCCAGTACTGACGCCGCGATTTCGCAGGCTGAGGGAGCCATGGCCGCGGAAAAACGCCCGCTCCCGCGGCCGCCCGCCGCGTTCCGACTTTCAATTCAAGCGCCGCCGCAGATGACCGATAAACATGCGATGTCGGCCGGGGCGTCCGCGCGATTCTCGGCCCGGCCGGAGATCGACAGGCAGCGCGGTACGCCGCGCTGGCGGAATTGCTCGGAAGTTGGATCGGCGCCCGTCGCGGCGTCCATCGTACGCACACTCGGGAGACGGATCATGTCGCATCGAATGGGGATCGGGGTCGTGCTGGCTGCGGTGGCCGGGCTGGCCGGCTGCAACAATCCGGAAAGCGCCACCTTCCAGGAGCCGATCCAGTCGTTTCATGACGCCTACGCGGATTACTCCGCCAACTTCGTCTACATGGCGGACAACGCCATGCTGCACGACATGTCCATCAACGACGCGCACTTCATCCCCCACACTTCGGAACTGAGCGGAACCGGCGTGGCCCGGCTCATCCGCTTCGCGCGTCTGCTCAACACCTACGGCGGAACGGTCCGTTACGAGACCTTCGAGCCAGACGCGGAACTGGTCACCGAGCGGATGGGACACGTGCGCGAGTTCCTGGCCAGCGCCGACTGCAACATGGAGCGCGTGGCGGTGAGGAGCATGATGTCCGGCGGGCGCGGCGCACGCGCCATCGACGCCATCGGCGCGATGAACCGTGGCACCGCGGACAGCATCGAGGCGGCCATGGCCGGCAACAGCCAGACCGGCGGCAGCGCCGGTGCCGGCGCCGGCGCCGGCAGCGGGAGTTGATGCGAACCTGAGCCGGGCCGATCCGCACGACGGGATCGGCGCCGGCGTGAACGACCGATGCGCGTGGCCGCGCGGCGGGCGGCCGGCGCACGTCACGACAAGATACACAGATGGTGAAGCTGTCGCGTACGACACGATGAGGATGCGCTTTCCCGGCGTCGGCCGGCGTCCAGAAGCACGCCGCGGACCGGCCCCGTTCGTACACGCCGACAACCACAAGGAGGTCCTGGCCCAATGTTGCTGCGAACCGGTCTTTGTCTGATGCTCGTCTCGCTGTGTGCCGTTCTCGCGTGCTCGAAACGCGAGGTGTCGGTGGCGAGCCAGAAACAGTCCAATTGGCTCGGTGTGGACGCCTCGGCGCTGGCCAGCGCCGACGAGATGCCCGCGCCGAAGATCCTGCCTGAAACCTACTTCGCCGCGGCGCAACTGCTGGAGGCCCAGGGCCAGTGGCAGAAAGCCATCGTGCAGTATCGCCGGGCGACGCTGACCCATCACGAGTTCGTCGCCGCCTTCCACCGGCTGGGCCTGGCGCTCAGCCACGTGGGCGAGTTCGACGAGGCGATCGAGGCGCTGGAGCGGGCCGTCATGCTGCGGCCCGACGTGGCGATCCTCTACAACAACCTCGGCTTCGCCTATGCCCAGGCGCGGCGCTACGGCGACGCGGAACTGGCGTTTCAGGAAGCGTTGAAGCTGGAGCCGGACTTCGCCCGCGCTCACGTCAACCTCGCCATGACGCTGGCGCGCCAGGGCCGGTTCGACGCGGCGCGCGACCATTTTGCGGCCGTGCTGCCCGAGTCCGCGGTGCAGTATAACTTGGGGGTGATGTATCGCGGCCAGGACCGCATCGAAGACGCCGCCCTGGCCTTCGTGCGGGCGCTGGAACTCGACCCCGGCATGACCGCGGCCGCGCACCAACTGGAGCTGTGCGTGGCCCGGCTCGGGCCGATCAAGCTCACCGAGCCGCTGGCCCAGGTCATCACCGAGCCGGCCGGCGGCGTCATCACGTCCGATGAGGATCTACAGACCACCGACGGCTTCAACGAATGGCCGGCAGAAGACGACGGCGAGCCGTGCGAAGACACTGATGGCTCGTTCAGCGAAACCCAGACCGGCGGCGCCGATTCTGATGACAGCTCCTCGACCGCACCTTCCGGTGACGCCTCGACGACATTCGACGGCGGCTCGACGGCCTTCGGAGACGATCCCACGACGCCGACGGGTTCGAGCGCCGACCGCGGATGGAACATCGACGGCTCTGAGGATGACGAAGCTTCCTCCACTTTCGATGCCGGCGCGTCGTTCGGCGACACCCAAGATCCAGTCGTTCAGGGCGGGTATGAGAACAGCGATTCGTGGCCGGCGGCGTCCGGCGGCTCGGGAAGTTCGTTCGGCGGATCCTCGACGTGGCGGCCGGTCATGATCTTCGGCGGCAGTTCGACTGACCGGACGACCACGCCGGCGCCTTCGCGGACCGGTGGGTGGGCGTGGTTCATGATGCAGTCCCGCCAGCATCAGCCGCAGACCGCTCCGGCCGCGACCTCACCGACGTCGACCGGGCCGATCGACCAGCCGCTGTCGGCGGCGACCGACGACCCGGAAAACGACGACGCGAATGACGATGACAGCGCCGCGTACGATGGTGACAGCGCCCTGCACAGTGATGACGCCGCTGCCCGCGGTGATTTCGATGCCGATGACGGTAAGAGATCGTTCGCGCCGTCGCCCGCCGGTGATGCCAACGACGAGTCCTCGGCCGACGCGCTGACCGCCGCGGATGCGGACGACGATGCGTTCGCCGCCTTCGTGCTCTATCCGGCCACCGACGAACCGGCCGTCAATTGGGCGGCCGCCGACGTTTGGGCCGCCACGACGACCGACGACGAGGTGTGGCGACCGATGGACGCCGATCTGGGCTGGGACTATCCCACTCCGACGGGCCGCGACACGCTGAGTCTCATCACCGGCACGTCCGGCCAGGAACGCAGCGCCCTGCTGGAGCCGCTGTCGATGATTCGCAGCCAACTCGCCGGTCCGTGGCCGTCCCCGGATCCGTGGGCGCGCCCGGTGCGCTGGAACACGGAGCGCGCGGCCAGAATCGCCCAGCCCACGCCCCAGCCCTGACGCCGTCGCGCACCGGCTCGCCGTCGTGCCGACGCGTCCGAACGAGCAGCGCCAGGCGAGCCGCCTGCCGGCGGTCCGCTGCGTGGGTACCACGTCCGGGAGGTATCGAACACCCTGTATCGCGCGGCCAGCGCGCCATGGCGCGCTGCGCCCTCCTCACGGCTTTTGCCGTTCCTCCGGCACCACGTGCATGGACCAGATGTCGGTCACTTCGGTGGGTTTGGCGGGGCGGTCGTCCAGGCTGGCCGCGAACCGCCGCGAACCGCGGATGAGGACGTAGCTGCTGATCACGAACAGGATGATGAGGACCAGCCCGAACATGAGCATCAGCGGAGCGGTGCGCACGTCGGGCGCGGCGCTGTGCTCCTCGGTCACGATGACCATGTCGGGCGAACCCTCTGCCAGTTCGTGGCTGATCCGCGACTTCGGCGGCTTGGGGGTGCCGAGCATCACCATCAGCCACACCCACAGCCACAGCAGCAGGCCGATGACCAGCGCGATCAGCCCGCCGCGCGTGCGCCGAACGGAAACCTCGATCGGTCTGGGTTTCATCACGCCCTTCGTCCCGTGGCCGCCTTGCTTTCGGAACGGCGGCGTTCGATGTCCCGAAGCGTCTCGTAGCAGGAACGCTCTTCGGGTTCCAGCCCCGTGGGGACCACCACGCGAAGCGTGACCACCTGGCTGCCGCGCGTGCCGTCGGGGCGGGGCGCGCCGCGGTCTCGCAGCCGCAGGCGGGCGCCGCTGGACGATCCGGGCGGCACGGTCATCTGCACCGGGCCTTCCAGCGTCGGCACTTCGATCCGCCCCCCGAGCACGGCGTCGGTAACGGACACGTCCACCGTGCAGTGGATGTCGTCTCCGTGGCGGCCGAAGACGGGGTGCGGCTCGACCCGGCAGATCAGGTGGAGGTCGCCGGGCGGTCCGCCGCCTGCTCCCGGCTGGCCCTTGCCGCGCAGGCGGATCTTCTGGCCGTCCGCGACCCCCGGGGGGATCTTCACGTCCAGCGTCTGCCGGCGGCCGGACCCGCCATCGTGCAAGGTGACGCTGACGGACGCGCCGTGCAGGGCCTGGTCGAAAGTCAGGTCGACGGTCTGTTCCAGGTCCTGGCCCCGCTGCGCCGGTTCCTGCGACGGGCCGCGGCCGCGGCCGCCGAAGATCTGGTCGAAGATGCTGGCGCGGTTGCCGCCGCCGCGCCCGCCGAAGGCGGCGAAGAGGTCCTCCAGATCATCCATGTTGATCTGGGATTCCCCGCCCCAGGTGTAGACGCGCTCTCCGCGCGGCCCGGAACTCACGCCGCCCACGGCCGCCCGTCCGAATCGGTCGTATTGCTTCCTCTTTTCCGGGTCGCTGAGGACCGCGTGCGCCTCCTGCACCTCCTTGAACTTCCGCACCGCGTCCGGGCTGGAGTTCCGGTCCGGGTGATACTGCTTGGCCAGCCGCCGATAGGCGCGGCGGATGGTCGCGTCGTCCGCGTCTTTGGAGACACCGAGGATTTTGTAGTAGTCTTCGTGAGCCATGCCATCGCAGCCCGGGGCGATCGCGCTGCCTGGGGAGGAACCGCGCTGCCCCGCCGGGCAGGGATACACACCGCGCGCCTTCCCGTGGCGATTATAGCCGTCGGCCCGGCACGACGCGAATGCCGGCGGGGCGACCGCGGAGGCCGCAGTAAGCGCAGAGAAGGCGTTTCGACGTCCACGCGGCAGCGGGTCCCACGGTTCTTCCCGTGGATCGGCGCGACGGGCGGTGCCGTCCGCTCCGGCCGCGTTGGCTACCCCTCGATCGCCACCTCGATCCTGTAGCGGCCGACCCGGATCCGGCTCCCGTGCGACAGGTCGGTTGACGCGACCCGCTGGCCGTCGACGTAGGTGCCGTTGCGGCTCTGCAAGTCCCGGATGATCCAGTTCTGCCCGTCGAACTCGACCCGGCAGTGGTGGCGCGAGACGGTGCGGTCGGGCAGGCGCCAGAGGGCGGTGTCGCTGCTGCCGATCAGTACGCGTTCGCCGGCCAGCGCCGTGATGCGGGGGTTTCCCTGCTGCGGGGGGGGGACGGCTGCAAGCGTAATGGGCGGCGCCAGCGCCTCGAAAGGGTCGGGCGGTCCGTCCGGCTCGTCGAAGCGCAGCCGGTAGCAACCGATCTCGATGCGGTCGCCGTGCCGCAGCCGGAACTCGGTGCAGCGGCCGTCGTTGACGTTCACGCCGCACAGCCTCTGTGTGCGCGAGTCGGTCTCGCAGCGCAGCACCCAGTCGCCGCCTTCGCGGGCGATCTTGCAGTGGACGGGCGCCACGCGCTCCGACGGCGTGACCAGCGAACAGGTGGACCGGGTTCCGATCGTGGTGGCGGCGTCGGGCTTGAGCGGGACGGTCGATCCGACCAGCCCCGTTCCCGCGGTTATCGTGATCCGAAAGCCGTTTGCCATCAGCCGCTCGACCGCCCCATCCACCCCTCCCCGGGCCTCAACCCTCCCGCAGCTTGCGCACCTCTTCGGTCAGCGCCGGCACCAGCGCGAAGAGGTCCGCCACGCAACCGTAGGTGGCGACTGCGAAGATCGGCGCTTCCTTCTTGGTGTTGATGGCGACGATCACCTTGCTGCCGCGCATGCCGGCCAGGTGCTGGATCGCGCCGTCGATGCCGCACGCGATATAGAGCACCGGCGTGACCACCTTGCCGGTCAGACCCACCTGCCGCGAGTGCGGCTGATAGCCGGCGTCGCAGGCGGCCCGCGACGCGCCGACGGCGCCGTCCAGCGCCTGGGCGAGCGGAAAGATGACCTTCTCGAAGGCTTCCTGGCTCTTCAGCGCCCGTCCGCCGGAGACGATGATGTCCGCCTCGGTCACGTCCTTGATGCCGGAGCCGGTCTGCACGACCTCCTTGACCGTGATGCGCTTTTCGGCGTCGCCCGGCTCGAACGCGACCGCCTGCACCTCGGCCGCGTGGCCCGGCGCAGGTTCGGGGGCGCTGTAGGCGTTGGCACGGACCGTGGCAATGCTGAGGCAGTCCTTCGCCAGGCCATACCGCGCCAGCGTTTTGCCGGCATAGTTGGTGGTGGCGGCGACCAGCTTGTCGCCCTCCGTCGTCAATACCGTGCAATCCATCGCCAGGGCGGCCCGCTTGCGCGCCGCGACCCGCGGCGCCACGTCCCGCCCCAGTGAGCTGTTGATCAGCAGGAGAATGTCCGGCCTGGCCGAGTCGACGGCGGCGCAGATCGCTCCGGTAAACGGCATGGCGCGGTAATGGCGCAGCTCCGCGCTGCCGACGGTGAAGATGCGGCCCGGCTGGTAGGCGGCCACGGCGTCAGTCAGGGATGCCGCCTCCGGGCCTAGGATGCAGGCGTCCACGCGGCCGCCGGACGCCCCGGCCAGCGACCGCGCCACCGAGAAAAGCTGGAACGACGCGGGGAGGACCTTCCCCTCGCGCTGCTCGATTACGACAAGGATATTCTCACTCATGACTCGAATCCGTCCTGTGTCAGCCGCGGCGAGCCGATGCTGCTGCGGCCCACGTCGCCGGCTGCCGGATGGCGGGCTTACAGCCCGCGTTCCGCCCGGCATGAATGCCGGGGCTCTGGAACCTGTGGCACCGGTTTGCAACCGGTGTCCGCCCGGCATGAGTGCCGGCGCTCATATAGCCTTGGCTTCCTCGCGCAGCAGGCGCACCAACTCGCGCGCCATCTGGGCCGGCTCACCCTCGATGAACTTGCACGCCGGCCGCGGTGGGGGAGGGCTCATCGACTCCAGCGTCAGCGCCGGCCGCAGACCCTCCAGCCCGGGCAGATCGGCCGCCTTCTTGACCGCCACCGGCTTCTTCTTCGCCTTCATCAGGTTCGGCAGCGACGGGTAGCGCGGCTCCACCAGCCCTTTTTCGATGGTCAGCACGGCCGGTGTCGAGCCGGCGATCACCTCCTCAGCACCCTCGATCCGCCGCCGGGCGACCAGCGCGCGTCCGTCCGGCTCGATGTCCAGGGCCGTGACCGCTCCCACGTGCGGCCAGCCCAGGTATTCCGCCACCGCCGGGCCGAGCGCGCCGGCGTCGAGGTCGATGTTGTACTTGCCGCACAAGACCAGATCGAAATCGCCCTCCGTCCGGATGGCGGACGCCAGCACGGCGGCGGCGTAGACCTCGTCGAACGTGACGAGCGACTCATCGTTGACGTGAACGGCCCGATCGGCGCCCATCGCCAGGGCGGTGCGGATCGCCTCCGACGCCTTGTCCGGGCCGAGCGTGAAGACGACGATCTCCGCGACGTCGTTGCGTTTCTCCCGCAACTGCACCGCCAGCTCCACGCCGAACTCGTCGAACGGGTCGACGACCATCTTCAGACCGGCCGTTTCGATCCCGTTGCCGGAGGCGGACACCCGGATGGGCGCGTTCGAGTCCGGCACCTGCTTGATGATCGTGGCTATCCTCAAGGCTCCACTCTCCGTGGCGGTCCATGCTCACGCAACGCGGCGGCGACCGATCCGGGACAAACCATCCTCCGCGAGCGCCGCCCCGCGTGAGAGAACCCCCCCGGCAGCGCCAGGCGCGCCTGCATCGGTCGCTGCGGGTTGTTTCGGGCGGGGATTCGAGCGAAAAACCCCGCGACGGGGCGTCTGCACCGCGCCGCCGACGCCCCGCCGGGCAATCTAGCCGCTGGCGGCGGGACAATCAACGCGGCCGCGCCGCTTCGGCCGCGTGGCAGGGGCTGAGCCGCCACGCGGAGCGTCGCTCGTTGGAGGCGGCCTGACCTGCCAACGACGCGCTATTCGCCAATCCCTATTCGCCGTCGTCCGGCATCATGTCCCGGATCTCGTCCGGCTCGCGAAACACGCGCCACTTGCCCGGCGGCACGCCTCGAAACGCCTCCACGTAGCGCGGCGCGTCCGCGGACACCTCGGTGACGTCACGGATCGCGATGCCGATGATCTGATCGGGGCGCTTGCGGGCCAGTTCGCCGTAAGCTTCCGGGTCTTTCTCACCGGAGTCGCCGATCAGCACGAATCTCCGTGAGGGAAAGCGCGCCAGGAGCGGCTCGATCGACCTCAGCTTGTATTCCTCGCCCGATTCGAACAGGCTGAAAAACCGGCTGTCCTTCCAGCGGAACTCCTTGAGGTGGTACGACCCGGCGGGAAAGCCGCACGATTCGAAGAACGCCGACAGGACGGGGTAAAGCTGCCAAGGGCTGGCGGAGACGTAGTGGAAGCGCACCGAAGGCCGCTTCGACCAGTCCCGGTAGAGGCCGGCCATGCCCGGCGCCGCCACGAAGGGCAGCAGGAACGTCCCCTTGAGCATCTCCGCCTTTTCACGGACGTGGCTGACGCGGATCGTGTCGTCGATGTCGGAAATGACGCTGACCCCTTCCGCATCCACCAGCAGCACGCCGCCGCGAAACGTCTCATTGCGGTCCGGCGGTATGACGGCGTCATAGCCCAGGACGCCGCCGCTCAACTGGCCGGACGCCCGCAGGTTCTGGACGAACGCTTCGGAAACCTCGGCCCGGCCGCGGAAGTGGCCGTCGGGCGTCGACGGGTCTGAATCGAACTCGCCGTCGCCGATGCGGACGCGGATCCGCTTGTCGCGCTCGTTGTCGACCAGGAACCAGGCCGCCCGCCCGAGGAAGATCTCCGGCGGCGCGGCGACGGCTTCGATCCGGTCGATCTCGAGGGCCGCCTTGAGCGCGCCGAGGTACTTCTCGCTGTCGGCGGGCTCGAAGACCCAGCCGTGTAGGTCGAGGACCCACCCGTTGCCGTCGGGCGTGCGTTGCCCCAGCGTAGGAAAAAAGACCAGCGATTCGTCGTCGCTAAGGCCCGGCCCGTCGGCGGCCAGGAACAACCAGGCCACGCCCACCGCCCCCGCGGCCAGGCCGATCAGAAACGGCACGCGCTTCTTACGAACCGCAACGGCCTCGCCACCGGCGTCACTTGTTATGGCCTGCATGAGGGCAATGTAGAAGTGCAGCGGTCGGCTGTCGAATGCCGCGGCGGGGGATGGTCCGCCGTGCTTCGCCGGCCTCCGGCGCGCGCGTGTCACGCACCCGGCCGCAACGCAAGCCCGTCCTGGAATGGCAGCCCGTACCGATCCGGCATACAATCGCCTACGATGTCCGCCGGATTCGAGTTGTTCGACCACACGGCCGATCTGGGCCTGCGGGCCTGGGCGGACACGCCGGGCGGGCTGGTCGAGCCGCTGACGCGCGGCTTCTATGCGGCCGTGGGCGACGTGGCGGCGGCCCCGGGTGGCAGCGTCGAGACGCTTTCGATCGGCGGAGCAGACCCGGCCCTGCGCTGGCGGGACTATCTGGCGCGGCTGCTGCTGCTGTTCGAGTGTGATGGCGTGGTGCTGGTCGATCCGCGGGTGACGCGGCTGGATGAGGCCGGTCTGGAAGTCGTGGCCCGGCATGCGCCGCTTGATGCGGCCGCCTCGGACCTGGCCCGCGAGGTGAAGGCGGTGACGTATCATGCCCTGTCGCTGGTCGAGGCAGATGGGCGGTGGACGTTTACGGTCATACTGGATATCTGAGCGGAGGTTTTGAGGTTTTGAGGTTGAAGGTTTTAAGGTTGAAGGTTTTACGTTGGAAGGTTGGAAGGCGGGAAGGTGGGAACATGAACCCCACAATCAACCGCGTATCTGGACCTTCGACCTTTGACCCTTGACCGTCAGCTCTTCAACTTTCTGACCTTTAGCCTTCTGACTTTCTGACTGTTCCATGTTCACAGGCCCGCTTGAACCCATTGACGCCAACCGCTGGCGCATCCCGAAGTCGTATAAACAGGGCATGCGCGTGGACGGTCTGATCTATGCGAATGCGGCGCTGATCGAGGCCATCAAGTCGGACAGGTCGCCCGAGCAGGTGGCCAACGTCGCCACCCTTCCCGGCATCGTGAAGTACTCGCTGGCCATGCCCGACATCCACTGGGGCTATGGCTTCTGCATCGGAGGCGTCGCGGCCACCGACCCCGAAAACGGCGGCGTCATCAGCCCCGGCGGCGTCGGCTACGACATCAACTGCGGCGTGCGCCTGATCCGCACGAACGTCAAGCTCAAGCACGCTGAAAAACGCATCGAAAGGCTCGTGGACGCCCTGTTCGACAGCGTCCCCTGCGGGGTCGGCCGGGGGGGGCGGATCAAGTTCACGCCGGCCGAGCTGCAGCGGCTGGTGTCGGAAGGGTCGCCCTTCGTCATCCGGCGCGGGCTGGGCTGGGAGTCGGACGTGTACACCACCGAAGGCGGCGGCCGCATCGCGGGTGCCATGCCGGAATACGTGTCGCCCACCGCCTATCAGCGCGGCGCCGGTCAGTGCGGCACGCTCGGCAGCGGCAACCACTTCATGGAAGTGCAGGTCGTCGATCACGTCGATGACCCCAAGGCCGCTGCGGTTATGGGGCTGGAAGAGGGCCTGGTCACGGTGCTCATCCACTCCGGCTCGCGCGGCTTCGGCTACCAGATCTGCGAGGACGCCCTCATGGAGCTGCGCGACGTGCCGCGCAAGTACGGCATCGACCTGCCCGACCGCCAGCTCGTCTGCGCCCCGGTGAACTCGCCCGAGGGCCAGCGATACCTGGGCGCGATGCGCGCGGCCGCCAACTACGCCTGGTGCAACCGGCAGATCATGACGCACCTGGCCCGCGAGGTGTTCTCCGACGTGTTCGGCCGCCCGGCCGAAGACCTCGGCATGGGCCTGGTCTACGACGTCGCCCACAACATCGCCAAGATGGAGCCATATGACGTCGACGGCCGTCAGGTGGAGCTTTGCGTGCATCGCAAAGGTGCCACGCGCGCGTTTCCGCCCGGCCATCCGGAACTGCCCGACAAGTATCGCTCGATCGGCCAGCCGGTGCTGGTGCCCGGCGACATGGGCCGCGCGAGCTACGTGCTGGTCGGCCGGCCCGGCGCGATGGAGCACACGTTCGGGAGCTGCTGCCACGGCGCCGGCCGGCGCATGTCCCGCGGCGCGGCGATCCGCGCCAGCAAGGGCCGCAACATCCGCCGTGAACTGCTCAATAAAGGCGTCGTCGCCCGGGCCCGCGGCCGCACCGGCCTGGAGGAAGAACAGCCCGACGCGTATAAAGACGTGGTCGAAGTCGTCGGCGTCCTCCACGACGCCGGCATCGCCGCCAAGGTCGCCCGCCTGCGCCCGATCGGCGTCATCAAAGGGTGAGGTCCGGGGCGCGGCCCCGCCCCATCCGGACCCCGACCGTCAGGGAGGGGCCTGGGCGCGTGTTACCCGCTGCTGCTGCGTGTTCGTGGCGCGAGCGGCGTCCCGCTTCCTGACGGGCGCGGCTCCGATTGACCCGCCCGTCGCTTCTCCGCGGGGTCTGCTGAAACGAGGGCCGCCACGTTGCCAAACCCCGCCTCCTTCCTTACGCTGACGATCGTTGTGTGACGAGATGATCCGCGTTTTCGGCCAGGACTGTCACCCGATGCCCGCCAAGGACCCCATCAGCACTGTTGACCCCGAGATCTGGCCGTTCATGCAGGCCGAGGTGCGGCGGCAGCAGAACACGCTCGAGCTGATCGCCTCCGAGAACCACGTCTCCGCCGCCGTGCTGGAAGCGCTCGGCACCGTCTTCACCAACAAGTACGCCGAGGGCTATCCCGGCAAGCGCTACTACGCCGGCTGCGCCAACATGGACGCGGTCGAGGAGCTGGCCCGCCAGCGGGTGAAAAAACTCTTCGGCTGCGACCACGTCAACGTCCAGCCGCACTCGGGGGCGTCGGCCAACATCGCCGTGTACCTGGCCGCGCTGCAGCCCGGCGAGACCATCCTCTCGCTGGACCTGGCCCACGGAGGGCACCTCTCGCACGGGCTGAAGGTCAACGTCAGCGGGCTGCTCTACAACATCGTCCCCTACGGCGTCGATCCCCGGACCGAGCAGTTCAACTACGATCACATCCGCGAACTGGCCCGCGAACACAAACCCAAGCTGGTCATTTCGGGGGCATCCGCCTACCCGCGCACCATCGACTTCGACCGTTTCAGCGAGATCGCTCACGAGGTCGGCGCCACCCACATGGCGGACATCGCTCACATCGCCGGCCTGGTGGCCGTGGGGCTTCACCCCAGCCCGATCTCGTCTTCCGACTTCGTCACCACGACGACGCACAAGACGCTGCGCGGCCCGCGCGGCGGCCTCATCATGTGCAAGGAAGCCTGGGCCAAAAAGATCGACTCGCGCGTCTTCCCCGGCTCGCAAGGGGGTCCGCTGATGCACTGCATCGCCTCGAAAGCGGTGGCCTTCGCCGAGGCGCTCAAGCCGGAGTTCAAGACGTACCAGCAGCAAATCCTCGCCAACGCCCAGGCGCTGGCGGAAGCGCTGCAATCGAAGGGCAACCGGCTGGTCTCGGGCGGCACCGACAACCACCTCATGCTGGTCGACCTGCGCCCCGCCTACCCGCAGGTCAGCGGGCGGATGGCGGAAGGCTGGCTGGAGGCGTCGAACATCATCGTCAACAAGAACATGATCCCCTTCGACGAGCGCAAGCCCGTCGAGACCAGCGGGCTGCGGATCGGGACGCCGGCGCTGACCACCCGCGGCCTGAAAGAAGCCCACATGCGGACCATCGCGGATCTCATCGACCGTGTGCTGCGGGCCGAGGGCGACCCGAAGGTCATCGAGTCGGTCCGCGGCAGCGTGGCCGAGTTGTGCGAGCAGTTCCCGCTGTGACCGCAGGTCGGAGGGTGCCATCGGATCACACGCGTTGAGATGGTTCGTCGTCGTCAATCGCTGGCCTGCGTGGCTGCGCTGGCCGTTCAAGAGCCTTGCACTCGCGACGGCCGTGCTCTTGGTGTGCTTTCCCGACGTCCCGCGGCTGGTGCGCCACGTTCAGCGATGGACCGACCCCAACCGGCTGATCGCTCCCGATGCCGAGGTCCTTCAACCCTGGGCCGACGAACTCCGCCCGCAGTTGACCGATGATTTGCCGCCGCAGGCCGCGCTGAAGACCATCGAGCACTTCGTCTACGACCATCTGCCCTACGAATGGGACTGGAAGAACTGGTCCAACGCCGACTACATCCCGACCGTGGAAGAGGCGCTGGCGCGCGGCCGGGAGGACTGCGACGGCAGGGCGGTCGTGGCGGCGTCCCTTTTGAGCCGGCTGGGTTATCCCGCCACCCTGGTGACGGATTTCTCCCACGTGTGGGTGCGCACCGAGTTCGGCGACACCATGAGTCCGGGCCAGCGGGTGGCCGTGGTCGCCACGGAACGGGGGATCGCGCTGCGCCTGACCGAACTGGCGCAACTGCCCCACGCGCTGGGCTACGGCGTGTCCGTGTTCTACCTGCACCGGGAACTGATCATCGTGCTGGCGGCGTGGCTGGTCCTGCTGCGACCGCGGCGGCGCTGGTGGCGGAACCTGCTCGCGCTCGCCCTGCTGCTGGCGGCGCTCGTTCTCGTCCGCGCCGGCGGAGGGTGGCAGGAGCCGAACGTCGCGCTGGAATGGCTGGGCCTTTTCTCGCTGGCGGCCGCGTTCGCGGCTGCATCGGGCTGGCGGCAGAGAGGCGGGGCGTTCGCGCCGTCGGCAATGGACGTGGGCAGCCGTACCGACGCGGTGCGGTTCCAGGCAGGCACCATCGCGTCGGACGAGGGCTGATTCGGACCTGCATCGCCGCCCGGGCGTGCTTCCCTCGAAGCGTCCCGGGCGACGTGTGTCCGCGGGTGGGTCGCTTCATCATCAGCGTAGGTCATCGGCGAACCAGCCGGACCGGTCGGCCCGGAAGGTCACGAATGGTCGGATGGGCAGTCCGCGTGTGGGCAGACGCTTCGACCCGCCCGCCGCCCGTCGTTCGGCCGCCGACGTTGGCGATCGCGATCGGGCCGCTGCGATGGGCGCCGGCGGCGCCGCCGGCAGTGACCTCGCGGGCCGCGCCGCCTTGTGCAACGACGCTTCCGCTGCCGTGCGATACCGTGCCGTCCAGGCCGATGTGCAGGTTGGTGGTGCGGCCGACCGCCGGCCCGCTCTTGCCGGCCAGTGCGAAGCTGGATGACAGACTCAGGCCCCGGCCGTCGAACCCCACCGACCAGCCGTGACCGAAGTTGATCGCGCCGGTGTGCGTGTCGGCCTTGGCGATGCCCATACCACCGCCTCGATACGCGGCGGCGGCTTCAGCCCAGCCGCGCCCGTCGCGTCCCGATCCCGCGCCCGCCGAACTGGTCGCCTCCCCTGCCCAGGCCGCCGCGCCCGTAGCGGCGATCATCACCATCGAGTACACCATCAAGCGTTTCATGACTGTTCTCCGCAAGGTTTGCGAGTGATCGAACACTCGCAGGCACTGCAACACGTTTCGTCGAGTCCGCCCGGCATGTGGCACCGGTCTCCAACCGGTGTCCGCCCGGCATGAATGCCGGGGCTCTGACCTGCATGTGGCTCCGGTTTGCAACCAGTGGAAGCGCCGGTCCTACCGCCGCAACTCGATCGCGCTGACCCGGCTGCTGGAGCGGCCGAAGTGGCTCGCGATGGTCTCCGAGACGACGGTCGCACGGGCGGAGCGCATCGGACCGCTGACGCTGACGCCGAGCCCTTCCGAATGCGCCCCGGCGCCCCAGATGGCGCTCGCGCCACTGTGGACGCGGCTGCTAGCCCGCCCGCCCCAGGTGTCAGCGAGCGACTCACTGACCGCGGTCGCGCGGCTGAAGAAATCGCTGCGACTGTCCGCGCTGGCGCTGCTGTCGGCGACGCCGTACCGACTGGCGGCCGTCGAGTGGGCGACGCTCTCTGCCACACCGCCGAAGCGGCCGACCGAAACGGCCCGGCCGTCGGACACCGCCACGCCACCGACCGTGGTCGCGACGCTGGCGCTGTCGGCGCGGGCCAGACCTCCGTACACTCCGATGGCTCGGGCATCGGAACGGCTCACCGCCACGCCCCGATCCGCCAGCGCCACCGCCGCGGACGTCGCCAGTCCATTGCGGTTGCCGTAGGCAGACGACTCCGCGCTCGCCCGACCGCCCCGCGTCGCGCCGGCGTACGCATCCGAACGAGCGTTTCCGACCGCCACGGAACTCGCTCGGGCGGAGCCGCCGTGCGTTGCGACCGCGACGGCATTCGCCTCCGCCGCCAGCGCGGCCGTACCGGTCAACACCAGCCCGAAAACTGTCGCCAGATACTTGAACATGTCGTAAACCTCCTTCTTTCAGATGCTTACTATCATGGGGGCGGAAGGCCCTTCCGCGCTCGTCCGCCTTTCGACTGCGTAGACATGACCGGCCCGAATTGGTTAGAGTCGCGCAATAGTAACGATGTGTCAATTATTGCACGGATGCAATTTACGGACGTGGTTCCGGGTGGCCTGCTCCTGCCTCAACGCGTTCGACTCATCGCGCCTCCAGACGACTGGGATCGTGGGTGCGGACGAGCCTCGAGTACTCCGCGCGGCTGACGCCGGCCGACTCCGGCCGGGTACGGCCGCGGCGCCGTGACATTGCTCGCACCGCACCGGAGGACCATGGACTCGCGTCGGCGTGGCGAATTCCCCAATCCCGCACGCGGCCCGCCGCGGCAAACGCGATTCCGCCGCTTTGCGCGTTTTTAGCGCGACCTTCATTCGGCCGTTATACGGTACGCTGGTATGGTTCTTGCACCGCTCGTGGTGTCGCGGTCGGGAGGCGCGCCGGAGTGAGGGTGTGCCCGTGCAGCGTGAATTCTCTGGCATCCACAAGCGTTCGTTTCTATACTCAGGAGCGAGTCTGCGGCTCTCGCCTCCGGGGGGTGAGGCATCGGCCGAAGGGCCGCAGCGACCATTGCGCCCACAGGACGCGTCTGCCGTGACCAACCAGGTGATCCACCAGAGTCCCTACGTCGGCGCAGGACTCGTCACGTTCAGCATCTCGATTCTCGCCGGTCCCGGCAGCGGCCGGATCGTCGCCTGCCGGCGCCTGGTGACGCTGCTGGGCTCGCGCAGCGGGTGCAAGTTCAACCTGCGGCATCCGCTGGTGGCGCCCGTTCACGCCGCCATCGTCAACAACGGTACGGAGCTGATCCTGCGCGACCTGGTCTCGCCGGGTGGAACCACGCTGAACGGCCTGCCCTGCGAGCATGAGCGGCTTCGCGACGGCGACGTGTTCACGGTCGGACCCTGGGAGCTCCGAATCAGGATTCACGCCACGCCCGAGCGCCGCCAGGACGCCGACCTGCACCCGATCAGCCTCGATCCGACGCCCGATTCGATCGTGCTGGAGCACGTTCAGTCCGGCCGCCTGTTGCAGCCGCGGCGCGAAGTCAGCGTCATAGGACGGCGGAGCGGCTGCGACATCGTCATCAACGATCCGCAGGTATCCCGCTGTCACGCGGTCCTGTGCCGTTACATGGACCACCCGGTGCTGTACGATGTCTCCGCGTCTGAGTTTGTCCGCGTGGGCGACAAGCCGACCGGCTTTCAGCAGCTCCGCGACCAGGACGACCTGTTCATCGGGGCCACCCACTTCCGCGTCCGTCTGCACCAGCCCAAATCCAGGAACGGCGGCAACGGCCGCGCCCACGCCGCCGCCCGCCCGGCGCTGCTGACCGCGCAGGACGCCCCCGCCGACCTCATCGACATCCGCGCCGCCGAGGCCAACAAACGCTGGGTCGTCGCCGAGCACCTCGAACAGGCCCAGCGCGGCGAAGGGTGAGCGGGTCTCCTCCGGCCGCTCCCACCTTCCGGCTCGGTCGCACGGAGGCATTCAGGGAAAACGTGCCGGTTCTTCGGTCAGCGGGCCGTGTCGCTGCGTCGCGGATTCGCCGTGACCAAGTCGTCCTGAGTTGGGATGGCACCGCGGTATGTTCTCGTCGGCCATCAACTTCAACATTCAGGCATCAAGAGGAAACAACCGCTCGTTTGCGACCGACTCCGCCGCGTATTTCAGTTACGCCAGCACATCGTCCCGTGTCACGCCCGGGTAGGCATCCAGCACTTCCGCTTCCGCCCAACCCTGTGCGAGCAATCTTACCACGTGCTCTACGCTCAGCCGGGTCGCCTGAAGGACCGCCTTTCCGCAAAACACGCCGGGATCTATGACGATTCGGTCTCGCCAATCCATCGGTCGCTCCAATTCAGGATGAACCCACGTCCAGGGAATCGTCTCGAGCAGGGCATCGCACTGGTCAAGGCGCGCAAACAGCTTGTCGTGGTTTCAGCCTGAATGGCCCTGACCCATCACAGCCGGCGGCGGCGGGAGGGTTTGAAGCGGCTGCCGAGGGTTTTTCGGGGGGCGGTGGCGGGAGCGGCGGTGGCGGGGCTGAAGACGGGCTGCTCGTAGCGCGATCGTGGCTCGACCCGCGGCACGGGGGCGCGCTTCGCAGGCGGCGGGCTGCCCGAGTACCGTGCGGGCGCCGCGTCCACGCCGTCGAATCTGTCGCGCACCTCGCCCCGCCGTCCCGGCTGCGTACGTGTTGCCGGGGCCTGCGGTCCCGGCGTAGGATGTGTGGAGTTAATGTCGAAGCAAGCGCCTTGTCGAGGGGAACGCATTCATGACGACGCGCGGATGTTTTCAGATTCTGGTTGCGCTGGTCGGGTGTGTCAGTTCGGCGGCCGGGCAGACGGCCGTTCGGATCACGGGCGACACGTGGACCGCGGGGGCGCAGAGCGTGGAACGCCCGGCCGCGGCAGGCGGCCGGAGCGATGCCGCGGCCCTGGCGGCGCCGTTCATGCTGACCGCCCGTGCGTGGCACAAGCAGCCGGTCCCCGGCGGCGGGACGCTCAATCCGGTCGCCTACGGGGACGGCGCGTCCATCGACGCATCGGGGACGCTCGCCTTCACCACCATCATCGACGGCGTGCCGCGTAATCAGGGCATCTTCCTGGCGGACGAGGACGGTCTTCACCCGATCGCCATCGGCTGCGGCTCGGGCGGCGGCACCGGCGATCCCGGCACCCACTGCGGCGACCCCACTCCGATCGGCGGGACGTTTACCGGCTTTTTCCGCGGCACCTACTTCATTCCCGCCGTCAATGATGCGGGTGACGTGATGTTCCTGTCGGACGTGGTGGACGGCCCGTCGCCGCGGGGGCTCTTTCTCTATCGCCGGGTGGAGGACGACATCATCAAGATCGCGGCCGTGGGCGATCCTTCGCCGATGGGCGGCCGCATCGGCATGGTCGGACCCGGCTCGATCAACAACGCCCGGCAGGCCGTCTTCCTGGCCTACAACGAAGGCTCCACCGTCGCTCAGATCTTCCGGTGGCAGGATGGCGCGGTGTCCAAGGTGGTGGCGGCCGGCGACCCGGCCCCCGGGGGGGGCACGCTTCAGATCCTGGCCTACGAGACGGCCAGCTTCGGCGACGGCACCACCATGCCGGTGGGGGCGGTGCCGGACATCAACGATTCCGGCCAGATCGCCTTCTTCGCCATCGTCTCCGGCGGCCGCGGCGGGCAGGGTCTGTTCGTCTCACGCGACGGCGTCCATGAGTGGGCGGTCTGGCGGGGCCAGCCCTCGCCCATCGGCGGGACCTTCCTGAACTTCTGGCACCCGCTGATCAACAACGAGGGCGAACTGGCCTTCTTCACGGACGTCGATCTGGGCGGCCACGGCAACTCCGCCTGGGTCGTCGGCCGGCCGGGCAACTGGCGCAAGGCGGTGGCGTTCTTCGACCGGATCGACGACGGCGAGGTGCGATACCTGGCCGTGTCGCGCAACCCGATGCGGGCGCTGGACGACTGCGGCAACCTGCTGGTGTGGTGCATGGTGCTCAAGGAGGACAACTCGGAGCGGAGCCTCCAGGTGCTGATCACGCCGTCGGGCCAGCAGATCGTCACGGCGGGCGATAACGACCCCACCCCGCTGGGCGGCGTGCTCAACACGTTCCAGGGCTGGCCGTCGATGAACAACGGTGGGCAGATGGTCCTGGGTTCGGGCATCCTGGGCGGCATCGGCGGTACGGAAAGCGCGCACTTCCTGGTGGAGCTTGACCATCTCAAGGGTGACGGCGATGGCGACCGCGACGTGGACCTGAAGGATCTGGGCCTGATGGTCGAGTGCCTTGCCGGTCCGGCCGACTGCCCGCCGCAGTTCGCCTGCACCGTCTTCGACTTCGACGGCAACGGCCGGGTGGACCTGCGCGACGCGGCGGGGTTTCAGGGCGCGTTTACCGGCGGAAGGTGACGCCTCAAGCGTATCGCCCGCGACTGCCGTTCTTGCCAATGTCAAGCTGATATTATTGGACTATTTCATCCGTATCGCCGCTTTCACGACGTGGTGAAACAGTGTATAATAGTGAAAGTGCCCGACCGCCGGAACATCTCAATCCGAGCTTGGCTCGAAGCCTTGGCGACTGACACCGGCGCCTTCAAACTGGCCGGGTTGGTGCCGGCAGCGGGCAACGGACGGCCAGCGCCATCCATCGACTACGTTGCCACACTGCTGCCCGCCGGATCTCGCAAGGCCATCAAGTTGAACGTCCTTACCCGATCGCGTTTCACCCCGCGTGAGGCGGTGGCGCTGGCGAACGATTCGAGCGCCGTCAACGCAGGCTCCGGCGCCCTGCTGATTGCCTGTCCCGCGATCTCACCCCGGGCCGCTGCCATCTGCCGTCGACACGGCGTCGGCTACCTCGACCAGGCGGGCAACTGCGACATTCGTGCGCCCGGTCTGGCACTGCACGTGGACGGACGCCCACCCGCGGCGCGCGACACGCGTCCACTCTCCACCCCGTTCGCTCCGAAGGCCGGTCGCGTGGCGCGGCTCCTGCTGAGTTCGCCGACTCGGACCTGGAAGGTACAGGACCTGGCAAGGCAGGGTCGAATCAGCCTTGGTCTGGCATCGAAGGCGAAGAACGCTCTCGTAGAACAAGCGTACGTCGTCGTAGACGGAGGTCGGCTGCGCCTGGCGGATCCCGCAGCGCTGCTTATGGCGTGGAGCGCGGTATACCGCCCACCGTATCAGCGAACGAACCTCTACGTCATGCAAGAACCCGAGGAAATCGAATTGGCCGTGGCTGCATGGTGTGAGCAGAACGACGTGACATTCGGCCTCGCGGAGTATGCGGGGGCGTGGCGCCTCGCCCCCATGGTCCGCTATAGACAGCCGTCGGTTGCAGTGCTCGAGTCCGGCGCGACGGATATTGTGAGGGGAATCCAGATTTCACTGGATGCGAAGTCCGCAGTATCCGGGAGCAACCTGGTCATACTGAGCACGGGCGACGAGTCCGTGTTTTTCGACATACTCGAGGTTGGGCGCGTGCGGGTGCTCTCCCCATTGCAGCACTATCTCGACCTGCACGCGCAGCCTGGGCGCGGCCGGGAAGCCGCCCAGGAAATCCTGCATCGCCTGCTCATCCCCAGTTGGAAGGCCGTGTCGGCCGATGGTGGGCGCCAATGACCGGCCCCAGAGCATCCTGGACCGACCCGCGCATTCTGGCGAGCCGAGCCGTTCTCCTCGAAGTCATGACCATTCTCGGCTCGGACATGGACAAGGTAGTTATCGTCGGGGGGTGGGTACCGGAGCTGCTCTACCCCGGCAGAGGCCACATTGGTTCACTGGACGTGGACGTGGCCCTCGATGGACGCCGCATTCTGCCCGCGGCCTACGACTCGATCCGGCGGCGCCTCATCCAATCGCACTACGTTCCGGTCGCCCCCTCCGCCGGCATTTTCTACAGAGACATGCCCGATGGGGGGATCAGAGTCAAACTGGACCTGATCACCGGCGAGGGCGTCCTCCCGCGCGAACAGGAATCTCACGCGGTCATCCAGGATATGGTCGTCGGAATGCTGCGCGGCATCGATCTTGCGCTCGACCACACCGTCACGATCACGCTGACCGGGGCATTGCCCGATGGCACGGTAAACGAGTTGCGAATGCGGATCGCAAGCGCGGCGGCGTTCATTTGCATGAAGGCGCATGCACTCAATGAGCGAAAGCGGGAGAAGGATGCGTACGACGTCTACTTTTGCCTTCGACACTGCGATGGCGGACCCACGTCGCTCGCCGACACGGTTCGCCCCCTGATGGGGCATCCACGCATGAACGAGGCTATAGGCATCCTGCGATCGAAGTTTGCGGCCATCGACCGCGTTGGACCGCAATGGACGGCGCAAGTCTCCAGGGGACTGGGTGAAGATGTCGATCAAGTCGCGCGCGACGCATACGAACGGATGGCCCGGTTCCTGTCATCGCTCGGGTGAATCCGTCCGCGCGAAGTGCGTTCAGTCGCTACCCCTTCGGCTCGACCTCAATGGTCCCGGCGCCGGGCTGGCGGCGCTCGATGATCTCGTCCGTGTCCGGATCGCGTCGCTCCTCGACGGCGGCAGTTTCGATGGTGATCACCAGCACGTCGCCGTCACAGTCGACGCCGTCGGCAGCCGGCTCGATGTAGCGGACCGTCACGATGGCGTCCCCCTCGAACGCGCCGCCTTCGGCGCCGATGCCGCTCCACTCGATACTGGCATCGGAGGCGTAGACGCCGCAATCAGCGGATCGAACCCCCATGGACTGCCCTTTCCCAACCGCCGTGCCAGCGCGGTATCATGGTAAACGCGCTCCGCCGTTGCGACGCGGCGAGGGCGCGGGCCGAGTTTTTCTGTCGAGGTGAGAACGATGCTCCCAGTGGGTACACGGACCGTGGCGGCGGTGTGCGGCCTGTTGCTGCTCGGGACAGCCGGATGCACGATGAACGGCGGTCCTACGGGCAACGACGAGGACAACGCCAACACCAGCCGGAACGACAACACCGGCGGCGACGGCAACGTCAACGACAACAGCGGCGACGATGACGTTGTCGCCAAGGGCGTCCTCGGCGCGCTCGGCGAAATCCGCCCCAATGCCACCGCCGAGGAGCGGGAGCTGTTCGAACGCGGCAAGGCGGTGGCGACTCGGCGCTTCAGCCTGACCGAAGGGCTGGGGCCGGACCTCAACGTCACCTTCTGCATGGCCTGCCACGAGCGCCCGACCCTCGGCGGAGGCGCCGGGCTGTATCGCAACTTCTTCATCACCGGTCTGATCAACCGCGACGGCGAGTTCGAACTCGGCGCCACCGGCGGCGTGCTCCGCATGTTCCATTTCGGCAACGACGACCTGCCCGCCCGTCCGGCCGTGTCCTCGGCGCTGACCATCTTCGCCCAGCGCAACCCGGTCCCCATCTTCGGCACCGGGCTGATCCTGGAAATCTCCGACAATGCGATCCTGCTCAACGCCGACCCGGACGACCTCGACGGCGACGGCATCAGCGGCCGGCCCAACGTCGTCGACGGCGTTATCGCCCGGCTTGGACGCAAGGCCCAGACCATCGACCTCGAGGGATTCATCCGTGGGCCGCTGCTCAATCACCTCGGCATCACCACCGATCCGCTGACGGACCAGCAGCGGCTCGAACTGCCGTTCATGCGTAACGTCGCGGCCGCGGCCTCGCGCGGCAAAGGGGACCGTCAGGCCCAACTCGTCATCGGTGACGACGAAGATCTCGTAGACGCGGACGGCGTGCCCGATCCGGAGATGTCGCAAGGCGACCTGTTCGACCTGGTCGCGTTCGCGCTGCTGCTGGCCGGGCCGGCGCCGGAACCGCTCAACGACCAGACGCGCACGGGCCAGGCGCTGTTCGAAAGCGTCGGCTGCGCCAAGTGTCACGTGCCGGCGCTGCAGGGTCCGCGCGGGCTTGTTCCGCTCTTCTCGGACCTGCTGCTGCACGACATGGGCGAGGAACTGGCGGATGGGATTCAGCAGGGCATGGCCGAAGGCTCGGAGTTCCGCACCCAGCCGCTGTGGGGCGTCGCATCCGTCGGACCCTACCTGCACGACGGGCGGGCCGATACGCTGGAAGACGCCATCCTCGCCCACGGCGGCGAGGCCGACGCCTCCCGTGCCGCCTTCGCCGCGTTGACCGAGGTCGAGCGCGCCGACGTCATCGCGTTCCTCGAATCCCTGGGCGGGCGGGAACTGGCCGGACCCGGCGTGGCGGAGGCCCCGCAGCCGCAGCCCGGCGTCGGGGAGTTCGGCGGGCCGCGGCGCTCGCTGACCGAAGACGAGGAGGAGCGGTTCCTGCGCGGGCGGGAAGTGTTCGACCGGCGCTTCGGGTTCAATGCCGGCGTCGGGGCTCTGACCGGCCGCGACGGCTTCGCCCGATTCAACGGCGACAGTTGCCGCGCCTGCCACTTCGATCCCGTCATCGGCGGCGCCGGGCCGCGCGGCGTCAACGTGATGCGGCACGGCATCCTGACCGGCCAGGGCGACTTCGAGGCTTCGACCGACGCACCGAACACGATCCTGCACAAGGAAATCGTCATCGGCGGTGAGCCGATCCGCCCCGACCTGGACGTCAACGTCTTCGAGCACCGGCAGACCCCGCCGCTGTTCGGCATGGGTCTGATCGACGCGATCGCCGAGGAGGACATCCTCGCCCACGAAGACGGCGACGACGCCGACCGCGACGGGATCAGCGGCCGGGCACACGTCCTCAGCGACGGCCGGGTCGGGCGCCTGGGCTGGAAGGCGCAGGTTCCCGGTCTTGCGGAGTTCGTGCGCGATGCTATGGCCGCCGAAATGGGCATCACGCTTCCGGTGCAGGAGGGGCTGACGTTCGGCATCACGGAGGACAGCGACGGCGTCGCCGACCCGGAACTGACCGTCGACGCGGTCGAAGACCTGACGTTCTTCGTCGCCATGCTGGCCGCGCCGCCGCGACAACCGGGCGCGACGTCGGAAGAGGCGCTGCGCGGCCAGGCGCTGTTCGAGAGCATCCGCTGCGCGACGTGCCACGTACCGGTGCTGCCCGCCACGCTGGACGGAGAGCGCATCGACGTGCCGCTCTATTCAGACCTGCTGCTGCACGACGCGATGGGCCAGAGCGGCATCGGCATCGAGGACGGCGACGCCGGCATGACCGAGTTCCGCACGCCGCCCCTGTGGGGCCTGAGCCGGACGGCCCCGTACCTGCACGACGCCTCCGCCGACACCATCGAGGAAGCGATCCTCGGCCACCGCGGCGAGTCGGCTGAGGTCCGCCGTGCGTTCCGGAATCTGCCCGAGGCCGACCGGGCGGCTATCCTCACGTTCCTCGAGACGCGTTGATTGAGGGTCACGCGCCTCGAAGGTGATATCCCCATCGGCCGCCCGGACGTGCCCTCGGCGAGCCGCGGGTGCGTGGGGGAATCGACGGCCTTTCTGAGCGAGCCGCGTGGCTTTAGCCCGCGCGGAGTCTCCGTCAGAACCTCGGCTACGATCGACAGTAGGATCGCCCCAGGCTTCCGAGCCCCCTTCGGGCGGCCCTGGACCGCCATCCCGTTATTCCCTCTTGTCTTGGCAAGATGGTTGCGGCTCGTTTGGGCAAGATGGATGCCGCTCGTTTGGGCAAGCTTGTCGCGGCGGACGGGCGCGACCCGCGTGGTTCTCCTGGGTTGCGGGCCATGCCGGCCCAAGGGTCAGGCGTGATGGAGTTTGCACGCTTCGCTCTGCAGCCGCGAATGCAGCTACAGCCCTTCAGCCGCTTCGCGGCGCCAGAGCAGAGCGGGGGCCACACCCGCGCTCGGCACATTCGCCGCATCCGTCACGCGCTCGCCAGCCGCGGGTTTGAAGCCGCGGGCATTGTTCGACCGAGAGGATCGTCCGGGGGGTGGAGGGCCAGCGACCGGGAACGTCCGCGCGGGCTGAAGCCACGCGGCTCGCGCGCAAGAGCCGCCGATTCCGTCACGCCGGCGTCACCCCTGCGTACGGTTCCACCGTCGGCCGCGTGCTCGGACACTGCAAGCCGGCTCGGAAGCCGGGTAACATGCCGGCATGACTTCGCCGGACGAGCCACAGGCGGCGTCGGGGACCGGTCCAACCCGGACACGGCACGCGGGCGCGATCGGGTTCTGGCTGGGGCTGGCGCTGTTCGTCGCGGCGATGGTGGCGCCACCGCCGCAATCCATGCGGGACGTTGCCCGGGAGGATCTCGGCGCGAAACTCCGCTCGATGACCGCCGCCCTGCTGGCGGAGCGCGGCCAGGGCGGCGCCGAACCCGGTTCGCTGGCGTTTCTGGCCGCCGAGCGTAGCGTCGTCGATGCCCACGGCCGACAGATGATGCGGGCCGCGGCCGTGACGCTCCTGGTGGCGTGCTGGTGGATCACGGTGGCGCTGCCGATTCCGGTCACCTCGCTGCTGCCGCTGGTGCTGTTCCCGCTGGTCGGCGTCATGCCGATCGAGCGGGCGGCCGTGCCTTACGCCAACGCCAACGTCTTCCTCTTCATGGGCGGCTTCATCATCGCCCTGGCGATCGAGAAATGGGGCCTGCACCGGCGGATCGCGCTGAACGTCGTGCTGTGGGTGGGCACCAGCCGCTCGACCCTTGTGCTGGGGTTCATGATCGCCAGCGCCCTGCTGAGCATGTGGATCAGCAACACTGCAACAACCATGATGATGCTGCCGATCGCCCTGGCAGTGATTGGCGCCGTGCTGGGCTTCGAGCGCAGCGATGGCGGCGGCGCAGGCCCCGACGCGTGGCCGGCACGCGGCGGCGGGCCTGAATGTGCTCCGCCGTCCGCGGCGATCCGGTCCT
>QZJT01000096.1 GCA_003597935.1 Phycisphaerales bacterium
TTGTCTGCCAATGCGCTGAACCCGTCCTTATGCTCCAGGCCTGTACAAATATGGAAACGAAACCCATCAGAAGCCAAGACCGCATGGCGGACGCGCACCTGGACATGTTCGTGGCCACGGTCGACGGCCGCCCGGCGGGCCGGGGGGGGCTGTACCAGGCGGGCGACATCGGCTGCGTGAAAGGGCTGCACGTGGCGCCGGCCTTCGCCGCCGACGGCCGCGTGGCCACGGCGCTGCTGGCGCAGATCACGACACTGGCGCGACGGCTGGCACTGCCGAACGTCTGCACGCAGGCCCCTGCCGACGCGACGGAGTTCCGAGCGGCACTGCTGGCGGCCGGATTCATTCCGGCCGGGCAGATCGTCGAGTACGATCGCACGTAGGTACGACGCCCGCCTGACCGCCCCCGTGACGCATGGGGCGAAGGGGAGCGCAGATCGGGATTGGCCGATTCGGTGGAGTGCTGCTGATGGGGGAATCCAGGCCGTCGCGGATCAAGGTCCGTTGCAAGTGCGGGGCGAAGATCGCGCTGCCGCTCGACAGCGCCGGGCGCAGGGCGCGCTGCCCGAACTGTCAGCGCGCCTTCCGCGTTCCGGATCCGGGGGGGGCGGACAAGGCAGCGCCCCGGCCGGCCGCGGCCGGCGGCGTCCCCTCGAGCGAATCGCCGCCTCCGCTGGACGGCATCGAAGCCATTGCCGCCGACGATGACGGTGTTTTCAAGCTGGCGCCTCTGACGATTCCCCAACCGGCCGCGACGCCCGCGCCCCAGAAATCGGCCGACGCGGCCCCGGCGCGGACTTGCCCCTCCTGCCACAAGGCGCTGCCCGAACGGGCGGTCATCTGCGTCGACTGCGGCATCGACCTGCGCACTGGCCGCAGCCTGATGACCTCGGAGACCACCACCCTCGATGACGCCTACAGCCGCCTCGACTCGGTGCTGAGTTGGCTCAGTTGGATCATCTGGTGCGGCCTTTACCCTTTCGCATCGGAGGCGTTTGGGACGAAAAAGCCCTTCGTGGTGCGCGGCGTGGCGCTGGCGACCTGCGTGATCAGCGTCGCGGTGATGGCCGCGTGGTTCTGGAACGAGGATGCCGCCTCGAACCTGATGCTGTGGTCGGGACGCGAGGCTGACCATCCAGCGCTGGCCGCCGGAGTGGAGGAGTTCGTCCGGGAGGATGAATACCTCGACGAAGAGCCGACCGACGAAGAGGTGAAGCAGAGGGTAGCCCAGATCCTGGCTGAGCTGCCGACGGGTGAGTTCCGCGCGTATCAGTTGCTCACCCACGTCTTTCTCCACGCGGACCCGATCCACCTGGCGGGGAACATGCTGTTTCTTCTGGTGCTGGGCGGGCGGGTCAACGCCCTGATCGGCAACGTCTGGACGATCGTGCTCTATCCGTTGCTGGGGATCGTGGCGGCGGCGGCGCAGATGGAGGCCAGCCGCGACGAACCGATGATGGCCATGCTGGGCGCTTCCGGGGCGGTCATGGGGCTGGCGGGCATGTACCTGGTGTTCTTCCCGCGGCACAAGGTCCACATGGTGTTCTGGTTCCGATGGGGCCTGGTGGCCGGCTTTCACCTCTCGATGAAGATCTTCGAAGTGGCCGGCTTCTGGGTGCTGCTCTTCTACATCGCGTTCGACGTGGCGTACACCGCGCTGCGGATCGAGACGGGCGTCGCCCACTGGGCTCATCTGGGCGGTTTCATCGCGGGGATCATCTTCGCTTTGATGCTGATGATCACGCGGCAGGTCAACGCCCGCGGCGGCGACCTGGTCTCGCTGGTGCTGGGCCGGCGGGCGTGGAGCATCGTCGGTTCGCCCAAGGGGCGCTGAGCACCGGATGGAGGTTGGAAGGTCCAAGGTTGGAAGGTTGAAGGTTGACCGGGGTCGCGGGTGTCTGAGCCCTGCAACCCGCAACCTGAGTCCTTGGACCTTCCGACTTTTCAACCGCGGCCGGCTTCCATCGCCGGACTCGATTTGCTACGATCGGGCTTAATGCGGGTTGTCTTTGCCCGCTGATCCTCACGGGGAAGTGAAATGAAAACGATGCGATGTTCCGGCCTGGTCACGCTCTGTTTTGGCGCCCTTGTTTTTTGTGTCGCGCAGGCCACCGCCGGCGACGCGGGCGCCGCGTTCACCATGGGCGCCGACTCGGGTCGACCGTCGGTCCTGCTGGCGGGCGAGGCGGTCCATTCAACGGACGCCCGGATCGAGGGCTTTCAGTCGATCGGCGTCGGCGCGACGCAGGTCGCTTTGTGGACGCAGCGTGAGGCCGACGGCGCCGTTGCGCCCTGGTACGCCGTCAGCTTCGACGGCACCTCCGTCGCGGCGGTGAAGCGCACCTCCTACGTGCTGAAGCTGCGGTACGCGAACTTTGACCCGCTCAAGGCGGTGCCGGGCGTGCCGCCGGACCTCGCGGCCGGGGCGGACCACCGCGTGTACGTCGTGCAGTTCGTCACCCAGCCGTTGCAGGCGTATCGCGACGCGATTGAATCGCATGGCGGCCTCATCCGCTTCTTCCTGCCCGACCATGCCTACATGATCGAGATGTCCGCGGAGGCCAAGGCGGCGATCGAAGCGCTGCCGTTCGTGCGCTGGGTGGGGCCGTATCATCCGGCGTACAAGCTCGAAGCGGCGCTGTGGGAGTCTATCCGCCAGCCCGGCGCAGCGCTCGAAACGCAACAGTACAACGTGCAGGTGCTCGAACCCGGCTTCGACATGAAGCAGCGCGTCGCCGACCGCATCGAGTCACTCGGCGGCATCGTCGAGCCGCTCGAGCCGCACTCCTACCTGCTCAAGGCGACGATGGACCACGCCGCCCTGATGAACGCGATCGCATTGAGCGAGGTCTTCTTCGTCGACCGCGTCCTGCCGCTTCAGTCCTACATGGAAAAGGTCCGCGTGGACGGCGGGGCGGACTACGTCGAGTTGGTGGCGGGGTACACCGGCGAGGGTGTGCGGGCCGAGGTCATGGATACGGAGTTGCTCGTGTCGCACCCGGCGTTCCAGGCGCGGCCGCCGCTGATCCACCGCGCCGGCGAGTCGCAGGCGCACGGCACCAGCGTCTACGGCATCGTCTTCGGCGACGGCACCGGCAACCCCAACGGACGCGGCATGATGCCGGACGCCCAGGGCATCTTCGCCTGGTGGGCGCCTCCGGACCGATACGCCACCACGGCGGAACTGCTCCAAGCGCCCTACTTCGCCATCCTGCAGACCAACAGTTGGGGCCGCTGCTGCACCACGTCGTACGGCGCGGACGCCCAGATGATCGACCACATCGCTTTCGACCTGGACTTTCTGATCCTGCAAGCGCAGGCCAACAGCGGCAGCCGCAACTCCGACGTTCACGCCTGGGGCAAGAACATCATCTCCGTCGGCGGCATCCGCCACTTCGATACACAGACGCGCGACGACGACCGCTGGGGGGGCGCCGGCAGCATCGGCCCGGCCGAGGACGGACGCATCAAGCCCGAACTGGCCTACTGGTACGACAGCATCCTCACCACGTCGCGCAGCGGCGGCTACACGCCCAGCTTCGGCGGCACCAGCGCCGCCACGCCGGAGACGGCCGGACACATCGGGCTGATGTACCAGATGTGGAACGACGGCATCTTCGGCAACCCGGTCGACCCGGAAGGCACGGTGTTCGAGAACCGCCCCCACCTGGCCACCGCCAAGGCGATGATGATCAACACGGTCGAGCCGTATCCTTTCACCGGACAGGGCCATGACCTGACCCGCGTACACCAGGGCTTCGGCCTGCCCAACGTGCGCAACCTGTTCAATCTGCGCGACCAGATGTACATCATCGACGAGACGGACGTGCTGGAGAACCTGGCCAGCACGACGCACCTGGTGGACGTGGCCCAGAACACGCCCGCCCTGAAGGCGACGCTGGTCTACACCGACATCCCCGGAACCACTTCGGCCAACCAGCACCGCATCAACGACCTGTCGATCAAAGTCACGTCGCCGTCCGGCGACGTCTATTACGGCAACAACGGCCTGCGGGACGGCAATTGGTCCACGCCGGGCGGCAACGTGAACACGAAGGACACGGTCGAGAACGTCTGGGTGCAGAATCCAGAGGAAGGGACCTGGTCCATCGAAGTCAGCGCGGACGAGGTCAACGAGGACTCGCACACCGAGACGCCCGAGATCGACGCCGATTACGCTCTGGTGGTTTCCGGCGTCATCGCGGCCGACCCGGAGCCGGGGGCATGCTGCTTCGATGACGGAAGCTGCGAAGATCTCCTGCCGGATGACTGCGCCACCCGCGGCGGACGATTCAACTTCAACCGCGAGTGCGGCACCTTCCAGTGCCCGCGGGCCGGCGCTTGCTGCGTGACCGACAGCGAGTGCCGCCAGTTGCTGCCGCGCGAGTGCAGCCGGATCCCCGGGGCCGAGTTCATCGGCGAGGGGGTCTCCTGCGAGCGGGCGTGCATCTGCGATCAGTTGAAGAAGTTCAAGGGCAAGTGCAAGGGGTCGGGAACGCTCAAGGGGATCGTCAAGTTCCGGGACGATCGCTACGACGGGCGCACGGTAAAAGTCCAAGTGGGCGACCGGCTGCGGTTCGACCTGACTGTCCGCGGCCGCAAGGCCCAGCTCTTCACCTGCTGCTTCTCCGGCCCGACGCTGCTGACGCTGCTCGATCCGGAAGGCTGCGTGGCGCCGGTCACGGTCGATTGCCCGGAGTGATCTTCGACCTCCGACCTTCGACCTTGGACTTTCGACCTTCGACCTTGGACTTTCGACCTCCTACGGCACCGGGTTCATCTCCGCCGCGCCGGTCTGGTTGATCGCGTGCAGCGCCTTGAGGTCGGCGAACTGGAGTTGCAGCAGCAGGGTGTCGCCGACGTTGAGGGCGGTTTCGGGGGGGGCGAACAGGGCGGCCCGCTTGCCGGGCCGCTGGTGCGAGACGACGTTCATGGGGATCTGCCGCAACAGATAGTCGAGGGTGCGGCCGGCCAGGCAGCTCTGCGGGCTGATGACGATCTCGCTGGTCACCACCAGCCGTCCGTCCACCAGGGCCGAGCTTTTGATCGACCGGTCGGCCGCCGCGGCGGCGAACGCCGGCGCCGACATCGCGGCGGTGCTGAACGCCACGTGGATGTTGAACCCGTCGCGCACCTTGTTGGCCATGTTCTGGTCGAACATCCGCAGCACGACGCGGATGTCGGGATTGAACGCGCGGGCGTCCAGGCCGATTTCGAGGTTGGCCAGGTCGTCGTTGGTGCAGCAGATGATGGACGCGGCCCTGGCGACGTTGGCCTCCCGCAGCACCTCATCCACCCGCCCGTCGCCGATGAGCACCGGCGTGCCGTCCATCCGGGCGGTCTCCAGGAACCGGTTGTCCGCCTTCGCCTCGATGACGACGGTGTGCATGTGCATTCGGCGCAGATGGCCGTAGGTGCGATACCCCAGCCGGCCGAAGCCGACCAGCACGACGTGGTTCTTCATTTCCGCGGCGATCATCCTGCACCACTCCCGTTCGTTCAGCCGCCGGTCGCGCAGCGTCATGGAGAGTTCCAGAAACGTCTCCACCAGCACCCCCAACCCCAGGATCGGAATCACGAAGAAGAGGATGTCGAGCACCAGCGAGTCGGGCAACTCGACCTGCGGCTCGAAGAAGATCAGGCACCAGGTGTAGTAGAGGCCCTCGAAGATCGTGGCCCGCTCGCCCTCTTCGGACACGTACAGCAACCGGAACGCCGCCGCCCCGCACATCAGCACGGTGGCCAGCAGGTACAGGCGGCCTCTGAACTTGCGGACCACCGCCTTGGTGTAGGTCCAGTGCCGGCGCCAGCGCTCGGCCGTGGTCAGCCGCGTCGGCGCGCCCGTGAATGGATCGACGAGTCGTTCCAGAGTGCTGCTCCCACGGCCCCCGTCGGGCCGCACCTCCGGCCGCCCGCCATAGGGTTCAGCATCGCCCCACGCCTGTCAACGGCGGCTGCTTGCCCGTGATCCGGTGCGTGACGCCACTGGCGGAACCTCCCGGCGAGCCGCGGGCTTGAAGCCGGGGACGGATTCTACGGCCTGGAGGATCGTCCAGGAGGTCGAGCGTCAGCGGTCCGCAGCGTCCGCGCGAGCTGAAGCCACGCGGCTCGCTCAGAAACGCCGATGCCCACGGGGCGGAAGCCGGTTCCACACCGCGAGGCGGCCCTTCGTCGGAGCCATGCACCCGCATCCGCCGGGGCCGCAGATCGCCCCTTGCAAAACCGTCGGACCCGCCGTATTATTTAACAGTTGGCAACTATTGACCGATCGTGTCATTTGGACCCGGACACCCGCCGGAGGCGTACGATGCGGACCCTAAACGATTTCAGGCGCTGGTTCCTGGCTGCGGCGGCCGTGATGCTCGCGGCCCTGCTTTGCAGCGTCAGCCTTGCGGATGACTCGAACAAGCGGAGCACGGCCAGCCGGACGACGCGCTCCGCGACGCCCAGCCGAGCAAGCTCGGTCGGCCGCTCGCCCATCGTGCGCAGCTCCGTGTCGCAGGTTCCGGCGTCGCAGCGTTCGCCCAGTTCGGCGTCGCGGTATCCGGTCTATCGATCAGTGCGGCCGTCGGCCCCTTCGAGCATCAGCCGTTCGAGCCTGTCACGCGTCGGCGCCGCCCAGCGGCCGTCGGTGACGCCATCGCGCAGCCCGTCGTCGCTGGGGGCGTCGCGGATCGGCCCATCGCGCGCTCCGTCGCTGGCGCCGGGGTTCTCCCGCTCGCCCTCCTCGATCAGCCTGCGTCCGGGGTCGGGATATGCACCAAGCCGGACGACGTCGCCCTCGTGGGCGTCTCCCGTCGCGCCGACGCGTCCGGGATACGTCGGCCGCTCGGCTCCGCACACGTCTTCGAGTTATCCCGGATCGGTGCGCACGCCGGTGACACGGGTGCAGCCCGGCTCGCCCTCATGGCAGCCGAGCCGCTCCTCCAGCCTGTCGACGCCGACCTTTCAGCGGCCCGGCGTCGGCGACGTGAATCGTTCATCCATCTCGCGCGTCCCGTCGAGCACCTACCGCCCCACGAGCCGCGAACCGGTGTCGAGTGCGAGCCGCCCGGGCACGGTCCGGCCGTACATCGGGAATTCTCCGCTGCCGACCAGCGCCGTCCGGCCGTCGTCACCCGTCCGTTCACCGCTGACGCGGATCGCGCCGGGGTCCAACGTCCAGCCGGGGAAGCGTCCCGCGACCGGCTCGCCCGGCCGGCCGTCGTACGTCCGCTCCGGGAGTAGTTTCGGCCACAGTCGCGCGGGCATTTCGATCAACGCGGTGATCCTGCGTCGCGACGACGACTACGTCCGCTACTGCGGCCTGTATCCGTCCTGCGGCCACCCGTTCTACGCCGGCGGTTGCTTCGGGTACGACCCGTATATTGATTATCCCTATCACGCGTACGCACCGTACTGGTGGCGGACGTACACGTACTACGATGCCCCGCCGACGTACGTCTACCCGACGTATGAGACGTACAACCGGTACGAGTACTACGAATCACCGCCGCCGCCCGTGTACGGGGACGCGCCCGGCGCGTTCGATGAGCCGGGCGTTCCGTACGACGCCGATTCGGCGGCCATGCCCCCCGAATCGTCGGTGGAGTACTACCCAGGCGAGCGGATCGATGAGGCGGCCGCCCCGGCCGCCCCGACGGAGCCGACGGAGCCGGCCGATTCAGCAGAACGGGGCATCGAACTGGCCGAGGTGACGCCGGGCGTGAACGCGGTGATCGACGAAGGCATCGAAGCGTTCGCGGCGGGGAGATTCGAGGAGGCCCGGCGGTCCTTCGTCCGCGTCTCGCTCGAAGACCGCGGCGATGCGTACGCCATGCTCCTGTACGGGTGGACGTGGTTCGCCGTCGGCGATCATGAGATCGCGGCGTCCGCGATCCGCGGCGCTCTGGGCTATACGCCGGAAGTGGTCCATCATCCGCTCGACCTGCGGACGCTGTACGGCGATGAGGCCGCGCTGGAAGGGCGCCTCGAACAACTCGGCGAGTTCGTCAGTCAGTTCCCGGCCAACCGCCAGGCCCGCTTCCTGCTCGGGTACGCCCTGATGTCGAGCGGCCGCTTCCAGGAGGCGCTCGATGCGATCCTTCCGCTGAGGACCCCAACGTCGGATGACCCCATCACCGACTCGGTCATCGCGGCGCTGGAGGAGGCCGTAACCGCGAACGTGCCGCCCGTTGAGCCGTAGGATTGTTCGATCAGCTTGCGACCACGGCCGCACGGGCCTGGCTGCGCCTGCGCCTTGAGTTGACGCCGACGTGGGCTGGAAAGGGCAGGCCGAAAAGGTACCGTGCCGCCCGCAGGTACATGGGGATCGTGTAGCTCAGCAGCGGATGATATCCGGGTACCAGGCGGGCGCGCCGCAGCGACTCGATGAAGCCGTCGGGCGTCTCGAAGGGCGGCAGCTCCTGATAGCACGGCCCGATGCTGCACGGCAGATGGGCGTCGCTGCCGACGTAGCGGGGCAACCCGTGACGGCGGGCGAAGGCATCGGCGCGGCGGTCGGGCGCCCTGGTGAGGTGCTGTGCGTTGACCACCTCCACCGCATCGATCAGGTCCACCATCTGCGACGCGGCCTCGCGCAGTCCGCAGCCGAACACCCGCGCCTCCATGTGCGGCAGCAGCACGAGGCCGCCCTGCCGCCGGATCTCCTCGGCGGTCACCCGCGCCGACAGGCCCGGCGGGATCCACTCGTGGAGGAACAGCCCGATCAGGTGCCCATCGCGGGTGGTGACCTCCTCGCCGACGATCACGTGGCAATTCGCAACCTGCCGCACGCGCAGCGCCCCTTCGATCTCGTCGTGATCGGTCACGGCCAGGCAGCCGACGCCGTGCGCGTCCGCATATTCTGCCAAGTGCTCGGCCGAGATATCGCTGTCCGGCGAATAATCGGTGTGGATGTGGATGACCGTCTTGATCGTTTTCACGCCGCTTCTTCCCCTGGTCCGCTGGATCCAGCCGGCGTCGCCCCCCGTCCGCCGGCACGGACTGTAGGCCCGCCGGTCGGGGGAATCCACGTCCGCGAAGGACGGCTCCCTGACGGCCGCAGGCCGCGCTGCGACCGGGAACTCCGCGCCGGCTTATCCGCCGCCCGCCGGGCAGCGGCCTGCCGCTCGCCGCCCGGGTGCGTTCGTGTACCGGGAACGTGCGTACCCAGCGGCGACGCGGCCGCGAGCGACGACGTCTCCCGCGACCGCGATCTGTAGGGATTGTGCGATTCAGCGCGCCGGCCCGCAAACCCGGCCCGGCGCAGGAGTCCGTCTCCGCTTACGGGCAGTTCACGTCGATTGCGGGCTTGCAGTCCGCCGGGTCGAGCAGTTGCACGCTGACGGCGCCTTCGTAGCAGCACTCCTTCGTCTTCGCCTTCTTGCCGTTGATCTCGACGTCGTATTCGTCGTCGCCGATGCCGATGAGCACCGAGAGGCCGTCGCTGAGGTCGTTGGTGAGCTTGACGACCGCCTTGACGAAGCCGTTGTTGTTGCAGTTCGCCTTGAACTTCCTGATGTCCTCGCACGGCGGCGCGGCTGAGATGATCTTGAAGATCTCGCCGCCCCGGTCACAGATGTACAGTTCGCCGTGGCCGTCCTCGCCGAACGAGGCGATGTCGCTGAGAATGAAGTCGGGCGCCCTCAATTCGGTCGTGCGCTCGACGTGTTCGCTGATGTTGTTGCCGTCGTAGCGCAGCGACCAGATGCGGTCCGAGGAATAGTCGGCGTAGAAGTAGGTGCCCTGCAGGGCCGGAATGGCCGAGCCGCGGTAGACGTAGCCGCCGGTGATGCACTGCCCCAGCCCGCGGCCCACGTCGAGGATCGGCGGCAGCAGGTTTTCGTCGCCGCAACGGCAGAAGCGGCTTTGCTGAGCGCCGCAGGCGAAGCCCTCCTCGCATTTCCAGCCGTAGTTCTCGCCGCCGGTGCTGTCGCCGGGCTGGAAGTCGATCTCCTCGCGGTTGCTCTGTCCGACGTCGCCGATGTAGAGGTCTCCGGTGTCACGATCGAATCCGGCCCGCCACGGATTGCGCAGGCCGTAGGCCCAGATCTCGTCGCGGCCGGGCTTGTCCACGAAGGGATTGGTCGGCGGAATGGCGTAGTTGTTGTTCGGGTCGCCGGGGAAGTCGTCGCCGTCCACGTCGATGCGCAGCATCTTGCCGAGCAGGATATCAAGGTTCTGTGCCCGGTCGCCGGGATCGTTGCCGCTGCCGCCGTCGCCCATCGACACGTACAGGTATCCGTCGTTGGGGCCGAACCCGATCCAGCCGCCGTTGTGATTGGAGAACGGCTGGTCGATCGTGAAGAGCTGCAGCGCGCTGTTGGGGTCGGCCACGTTCGGGTCCTTGTCGGACACCTTGTAGCGCGCCACCACCGTGTCGCCGTCGCCCGGCCGCGAGTAGTTCACGTAGAAATAGCCGTTCTGGTCATAGTCCGGGTGGAACGCCAGCCCCAGCAGGCCCTGTTCGCCGACGGATTGCACCGCGATGGTGATAAACGGCGTCGGCAGCAGGCTTTCATTCGTCAGGTCGAGGATGCGGATCTGGCCGCCCTGCTGCACGATGAACAGCCGCTCGGTGTCCCCGGGAGGGGCCGTGGCGAAAAGCGACCCGTTGAGTCCGACCGCCACCCGTTTGGTCGTCAACGACTGGCCCTGTGCCACGCACGCACCGAGCGCCAGCACACCCACACACGCGCACGCAAGGCTTTGACGAGCGATCAGTTGCATGACACACCCTTTCTGAAGAGGGACCTATCTTGTCAGGGTCCTTCGTGATGGACCCTCTTTGGCATTGGAGCGGCCCGCCCCCGCGCACCGGTTGTCCGGTAACGCACGTCCGGCGGCAAGGCCTCAGCCTTGTCGCCATCGTCAGACAGTATATCGTCGTCGGGCGGTCGTCGCAACGCCGGGGCGATCGGCGGAGAATGGCGGGGTGCGTGACGGCATCGGCGGGACCGCCCAGCGAGCCGCGTGGCTTCAGCCCGCGCGGAGTCTCCTTCGCCGCGACGGTTGCCGTTGCCGAAAGGATCGCCCCAGCGTGCCAGGGGCGATTCGGGCGTTGTTGGCCAGATCCGGCCCAACTGTGATGCACACCGACCGCTGGTATCCGTAAGATCTCCGGGCAGAGTCGAGACGGACGGCGTAGCCTCATGGACGGCATCATCAACCTGAACAAGCCCCTCGGCGTCACTTCCGCCAAAGCGCTCTACCGGGTGCGGAAGATCACCGGCCAGCGCAAGAGCGGACACGCCGGCACGCTCGATCCAGCCGCCACCGGCGTTCTGGTGCTCTGCCTGGGCAAAGCGACGCGCCTGGTCGAGCGGATCATGGCCCAACCCAAGGTCTACCTGGCGCACGCCCGTCTGGACGTGACCAGCGCCACGCTCGATGCGGAGGGGCGGCTCGCGCCGGTGGCCGTGGACCGTGTCCCGACGCTCGAACAGGTGTGTGACGCCCTGTACGGGTTCCTCGGCACGACGTTACAGGTTCCGCCGGCCGTCAGCGCCGTCAAGCTCGGCGGTGTGCCGGCCTACCGACGGGTGCGGAAGGGCGAGGCGGTGGCGATCGCGCCCCGTCCGGTGCGGATCGACTGGATCGAGCTGGTGGAATATCAGTGGCCGCAAGTCACTATCCGCCTTTGTTGCGGGCGGGGAACGTACGTGCGGGCGATCGTCCGCGACCTGGGCGCGGTACTGCACGTCGGTGGGTGTCTGACCGGGCTTGCCCGGGAGCGCGTGGGGCCGTTCGAACTCGAGGCGGCCTGCTCCATCGAGCAGCTCGAAGGCGGCGCCGATCCCGCTGCGTTCCTCATGCCGCTTTCGGAAGCGGAGCGCCGTGTTCAGACGGTGACGGCGATTGCGGCGCCGGCGTCGGCTCGGGTATCGACCGGATGCGGCTGATCGCGTGGTGGGCTGGCTGCCCCATTGCGAGCCGCGCGGCTCGAAGCCCGCGGTTCACCGCCGGCGCGCCGGTGCTACGCAACGACGCGGCCGCGCGCCCGATCGAGTCGAGCGCGCGGCCACAGCTATGGCTGATCCCGGGTGTCTGCGCTAGTTGGAGCAGTCACACCGGACGAACTTGGCGAGGCACTTGCCCTTCTCTTCCGGATCGTTGCAGGGCAGCTTCCTCGTGATCTTCTTCTTGCAGTCCTCTACGCTGCCGCAGATGGCGTCGTTGGTCGTCTCGCACCCCTCGACCTTCGCCGGGCACTTGGAAACCCTGCACTTCTTCTTCTTCACTTTCGTGTTCTCGTACCTGCACGTCGGTGGCACCGTGAGGCTGATGTCATCGATGAAGCTGTCGCTGGAGGCGCTCATGTGGAACGCCACCAGATCATCGGGACCGCCGAACACGTTGTAGACGCCTTCCGACACCTTTCGACCGTCGTAGAACATGTTCAGCGTGTTCGCCTGGATGTCCACGTCGACGCGCAGCTCCTTCCAGTCGCCGTACTGGATGTCCACGTCCTCGAAGCGCCGGATGCCGTCCCGCACCTTGCCCTCGAACGAGAAGACCGCGTCGATCGTCCGCGTCGCCGTACACGCGTCGGCGTCGTACTCGTTATAACCCCTGATGAACAGGTCCTGGTGCTCCTCCTTGTTCGGGATCTTGAGCCACACGGCAAGCCGGAACTTCTTCTCGCCGCCGAGGTCGATCGGTTGGACGATACTGCCGAAACCGGTCCTCAGCCCGTTGGGACGGCTGATGCGCTCGGCGGACGTCACGCACATATCGCGGAGTCGCCCGCAGAACCCCTCCCAGCCGCCAAGGCCACGGTCGAGCAAGCAGTCGCCGTCGCTGTAGCTGTCGAAGTTCTCCTCCCACTGCGCCGACGCGATCAACGGAAAAGCCAGCGCCGCCAGGACGACCGCCCCCTGCCTAACAACCCTCATCGTACAACCTCCTACAGAATGAGTTCATGGCGCACAAAGAGATGCTCGCTCATGCCCGGCCGGCACTCCCGGCCTCACAAGCGCTCCGTCGCCCTTTCCGGCCGGCACACTCGCCGACACCCTCTTGTGCTCCCGCGTTTCTCTGCGACGGGACTCACCACACCCCCCGGAACACGGATCCCCCCACGGGCTGCCGTAACCGACGATTCGGGTCGTGCGGTTCCCTGCTTATCTTACCGGCTTGGGCGGAAAAAGCAACCCCGACGCTTGAGATGGGTGATCCGAACTGCGGTCCGAGCCATGCACGGGGCCGCAGGCTCTGTTATGGGCTTCGACCCTCCTGGCGGCCATCTTCGGTCGCGGTTGGGATTCCCTCTCGCCCCAGTGCCCCCCGCCGGAAAGGGGACGGTGGAAATCACTTCCTTCTGGCGATACAATAGTTTCAATGACGATTGAAAGATTCCGGTCGTCCACCGGGCCCGGGAGGTATCGGACCTATGCACAACTCACGCCTGGAAGCCGCCACCGCCCTCTTCATCCGCCGATGGGGTGAGATGGGCGCCAGTTGGGGCATCAGCCGGACGATGGCCGAGATCCACGCCCTCCTGTTCCTGACCACCGAGCCGCTCTGCACGGACGACATCATGGAACGCTTGCAGGTATCGCGCGGCAGCGCCAGCACCAACCTGCGGCAACTGGTCAACTGGGGGCTGATCTACCGCGTCCATCAGCGCGGCGACCGCAAGGAGTACTTCGAGGCCGAGCACGACGTCTGGCAGATGTTTGAGATCATCACGCGCGAGCGCAGCCGCCGGGAGGTCCAACCGATCGTCGAGACGATCGAGAAGTGCCTCGAGATGATCAGCCAGGACGGCGACGCCGAAACCACCCCGCGGGCGGAAGCGGCCCGGCGGCGGATGGCGGCCATGCACGACTTCTTCTCCACCATGAACAGGCTCTTCAACCTGATGGTGAAAGTCGGCCCGCGCGGGCTTTCGCCCATGACCAGGGCGATCGAGAAACTCCAGCGTCTGGCGTGACGGCCCCGCGCGGTTGACAGTCGTCGGGCGGGTGCGGATGCTGGCCGGCATGGTTTCCACCGGTCCCGCCGCCGCCCCGGTCGATCTGTCGGTCGATTTCGCCGGGCTGCACCTGGTCAACCCGGTCACGACGGCGTCCGGGACCTGCGGCTACGGCGCCGAACTGGCCGAGTATCTCGACCTGCGCCAGCTCGGCGGCTTCGTGACCAAGGCCGTCACCCGCGAGCCGCGCAAGGGCAACCCGCCGGTGCGGACGGTCGAAACCGGCGGCGGCATGCTCAACGCCATCGGGCTGGCCAACGTCGGGCTGGAGCGGTTCCTGGTCGAGAAGATTCCCTATCTGCGAACCGCGCCCACCACCGTCATCGTCAACGTCGCCGGACACCGGGTCGAGGACTATGCGGCGGTGTGCGAACGGCTGGACGGCGAGTCGTGCGTCGCCGCTCTGGAGCTGAACGTCTCGTGCCCTAACGTGGCCGAGGGGCTGGAGTTCGGCACCGACCCGGTGCGGCTGGCGCAGTTGGTGAGGGTCGTGCGGGAGGCCGTGTCGCGGGCGAAGCTGATCGTGAAACTCTCGCCCAACGTGACCGACATCACGGCCGTCGCCCGCGCCGCCATCGACGCCGGCGCCGACGCCCTGTCCATGATCAACACCCTGACCGGGATGGCCATCCACGCCGAGACGCGGCGGCCGATCCTGGCCAACGTGACCGGCGGCCTCTCCGGACCGGCGATCAAGCCCGTGGCGCTGGCGATGATCCACGCCGTCTACCGCTCGGTCGCCGGCCCGGCTGGGGTCCCCATCCTCGGTTCGGGCGGCATCTGCACCTGGCGGGACGCGGTGGAGTTCATGCTGGCGGGGGCCACGGCCGTGTCGATCGGCACCGCCCTGTTCATCGACCCCACGGCCCCGCAGCGCGTGGTCAGCGGCCTGGAGGACTATCTCCGCCGTCACCGCATGACTTCCGTCCGGGAACTGATCGGCGGGCTCCAGGTGTGACGATCCGCGGACACGGGCATGACCCGGGCGGCGGCGCCACTCAGCGAGCCGCGTGGCTTCAACCCGCGCGGAGTCGCGCTCGGAACAAGCGCTTGCCGTCGAGAGAATGATGCCCCCAGCCTCCCGGGTGGCATCCCGGCGGTCCTGGGCACATCCACCGCGTCTGCCACGCGCCCGCCCGGGACTGGCGCATCGCCCCGAGCTTGACAACCGCTGGCCACGGGCGGAAAGTTTACTCACCTCGATAGTTTTCCGGTGTCAACCATTGCGGCCGCCGGTGACGGTCACCGGGGGCATCCAGGGCCGGCCGCGGCCCGCATGGTAGGGAGCAGGGTCCATGGCTGCGTGCAGACGTACACGGTGGGTGCTCGCGGGTCTGGCGGCGCTCGTGATGACGGTCGCCCCCGGCTGCGAACTCGAGTTGGAGGACATCAGCGTCATCGTCGAGCGGGACCGGGATTGGCACGACGACGGCTGGTTCGGCTTCGACGTCTTCGTCGAAGACGATTGCTGCCGGGATGAGTACTACTACGAGGAGTACTTCTGGGAAGAGTGGTGGCCGTAGGACGTCGCCGTCCGAACGGTGACCGCGTCAGGCCGTCCCGTCACGGTGGCGGCTCCCAATGACCCTCTCCGCTTCCGTGTGTCAGACCGGTTTCGGCGTCTGGCCGCCCAACGTGCGTTCCAGCCGCTCGAGGTACTCCGCCTTCTGAGCATCGTGCTCGGCGGAGGGCCGGCGGAAGACGAAGTTGAACACCTCGCGCGGGTTGGGGACCGCCCGTCTGCGGAAGGCCTCGCGGCCGGCGAGGACTTGCTCCACCGCGTCCCTGGCGATCTGCTCCACGTCCGCGTCATTCAGCGCGCCCTTGACCCGCAGGTATTGCTCGAAGCGGACGATCGGGTCTTTCTTCTGCCACTTCAGCACTTCGTCGTCGGTGCGGTAGACCTTCGGATCGTCGGCGGTGGTGTGCATCTCCATGCGGAACGTCACCGCCTCGATCAGGCTCGGACCTTCACCGGCGCGGGCACGCTCCACGGCCCGCCGCGTGGCGACGATCATCGCCAACAGATCGTTGCCGTCCACGCGCAATCCCGGCATGCCGAACGCCGGCCCGCGGTGGGCCAGCGACTTGACCCCCGTCTGCTGCTCGAAAGGCATCGAGATGGCGTAACCGTTGTTCTCGCAGACGAAGACGACCGGCGCCTTGTAGACGGAGGCGAAGTTCATCGCTTCGCTGACGTCGCCCTCACTGCTGGCCCCGTCGCCGAAGTTGGTCAGCATCACCGCGTCGCTGCCGCGGTACTTCAGCCCCATGGCCACACCCACCGCTACCGGCACGTGCGCCCCGATCACGATGGAAAAAGGCAGGTCGTTGACCCCCTCGGGGGGGGCAAAGCCCTCGAAGAAGCCGTCCCATAGCAGCATAAGCTGCTCGATCGTCCAGCCGCGCCACAGTTGCGCCCCGAAGGAGCGGTAGGAGGGGGAAAACCAGTCCTTCGCCTCCAGCGGATAGACCTGGCCGAGTTGCGTCGCCTCCTGCCCGCGGCCGGGAGCGAAGGTGCCCATCTCCCCCTGCCGCTGCATGGCGATCATGCGCTCGTCCAGCTTGCGGGTCAGCACCATCGCCCGGTACAGGCGCCGCAGCGCGTCCGCGTCGAGCGTCGGCTCAAGGGCGGCATCGACCTCGCCCGTTTCGCTGACGACGCTGATCTCCTCGACCGGGTGTTCAGCGTGAAGGGGCTTGATGGGCATCGAAACTCCGAAGGGGCGAGCGAGCCGCGGGCCGCCCGCCGGCCGCGGCAGATTCGCCCGGACACTCAACCGGACACTTGAGCACCGTACCGAACGCGATCCTTCCGGCACGTCCGGCATCCTACCGGACCGCGCCGGCACAGGCTATCGGCCGGTCGCCGTCAGGTGGGAAGGGGTGCATGGGAACCGCGCGACGCGGCCGCGGATCGCCGGCAGGATCGCAACCGGCGAAACGGCGCCTCGATTCAGCCCGTTCCGCAGGGCACAACTCCTTCGCCGCAGGGCCGTATCGAGCGGTGCGTGATGCTCTCGCGCCGGCCTTGGGTCGAACCGCGCCTGCCTCGTGTCGTCGCCGTATCGTTCGGCGCCCCACCAGTGCGAGTTCGGTCCTTACGGCACGTCTGCGATGACCCGCTCTCCCGCACTCTTCTTGTGAAGCGGTCGTTGAGGTTTGCCGCACGCCTCGTCGCGCGGAAGGCGCATGGGGGTAGCCCAGGACTTTACTGCCCTGGCAGATACGCCCCAGCCGTCTTCTTCGCCCCGAGGGCGCTCGATCGTAGCCGGGGACTTCAGTCCCCGAAAGCCTGCCCCCTCCATGGTCTTCGCCCGGAGGGCGCACGGGGCGCTCACTTTCATGGCCTCCGCGCTCAGCTCGACGCCCCGACTCACCTGAACACGTCCGGCTTATCGAATTCGATCCGGCGCACCTGAAGCAGCGCCCACCTTGCCGACCTGAAGCTCACGCGCTTGTCGTGTTCCTTCTGCCGCTGCAAGCGATGCCGTCTCAGCGGGAGACCGTCGCCAACGCTGCTACTGCCGGAACGGATTCCGGTTCGAACACTTCGTCCGCCCTGCCGGGCGGCAAAGGTCTGGAGGGCGTGCCCACCAGGGACTGAAGTCCCTGGCTACGACCATGCGCCCTCCGGGCGAAGAGAATGGGGGGGGTGGGTGCCTTTTCGAGGGACTGAAGTCCCCGGCTGCGACCATTCGCCCTCCGAGCAAAGAAGACTCAAGGGGGCACGCTCCCAGGAACGAAGTCGTTGGGTACGATCGTGCGCCCTTCTGGCCAGGGGGGGGTACGTTTCCAGGAACTCACGCCGCGCGACTCGCTGAGGAGCCGCGCCGACCATGGCACGCAAGCCATACGCCGACGCAGCCGCCGGGCAGGCAGCCGCAGCGGGCACACGCGGCCGCAGCGGGCGCACGCGGCCGTACGCGTGCAATACGCCGAAGGGGACGGTCGATGCCGACTACGTGGCCCGGAACCGCCGCGAGAGCACCACGGCGGGCAACAGCAGGGCCGCGACCAGGCCGAGGGCGAACTCCCCGTCGGCAGCGCCGACCACCAGGGCCTCAAAGACGATCCAAGCGAGCAGGAAGACTGTCACGGCTTTCTGCACCGCGGCCGGCTTGCGCGAGGCGAGGGCGGGCAGCGCCGCCGCCAGTTGAACTCCGAGCAAAGCCACGACGAGCGGCGCACGCATCGGGTGCGGGAACGCGCCCGGCAACCGCCCGCCCCCCACCGGACCGGCCCCGCCAGCCGTTGCTGCGCCGGGGTAAGATCACACTCCGTCGTGTCCTCCACCGCCGGACACCCATGCCACGGCTCACCCCGCGACCGACGACGGCGCCCACTTCATCCCGAACGCCTCGGCCACCGCCCCGTTGGTCAGCCGGCCGCGCTCCATGTTGACTCCGGCCGCCAGCCCCCTGTCCGCACGACAGGCCTTTTCCCAGCCCAGGTCCGCCAGACGCAGCGCATAGGGCAGCGTCGCGTGCGTCAACGCGAACGTCGACGTCCGCCCCACCGCCCCCGGCATGTTGGCCACCCCGTAGTGAACCACGTTGTCGACGATGTAGGTCGGATTCTCATGGGTGGTCGGCTTGATCGTCTCGCAGCAGCCGCCCTGGTCCACGCCCACGTCCACGATCACTGCGCCGTTCTGCATCCGTCCCAGCACCTCGCGCGGGATCAGGATCGGGCAGCGGGCGCCGGGGATCAGCACTGCTCCGATGACCAGATCCGCGGTTTCGATCAGCCGCAACAGCGTCAGCCGGTCGCTGTAGGCGGTGTGGACGTTGGCGGGCATCACGTCGTCCAGGTAGCGGAGGCGGTCGAGATTCACGTCCATGATGGTGACGTTGGCCCCCAGCCCGGCCGCGACCTTGGCCGCGTTGGTCCCCACCACGCCGCCGCCGATGATGAGCACTTCCGCCGGCCGCACGCCTGGCACCCCGCCCAGGAGAATCCCGCGGCCCATCATGGGCCGTTCGAGGTACTTCGCTCCCTCCTGGATGCTCATCTTGCCCGCCACCTCGCTCATCGGCGTCAGCAGCGGCAGCCGGCCGTTGCGATCGGTTATAGTCTCGTAGGCGATCGCGATGCTGCCGGTGGAGAGGACCCCTTCGGTGAGTTCCCTGTCGGCGGCGAAGTGGAAGTAGGTGAACATCACCTGCCCCTGGCGCATCATCGGCCATTCACCGGCCAGCGGCTCCTTGACCTTGACGATCATGTTCGCCTCGGCGAACACCTCGGCCGGCGTCTGGACGATGGTCGCCCCTACCGCCCTGTACTCGTCGTCAGTGATCCCCGATCCGATGCCGGCGTCGTGCTCGACCAGCACCCGATGACCGCGGCGCACGAGTTCATCGACGCCCACGGGCGTGACGGCCACGCGATACTCGTGGGTTTTGATCTCTTTCGGAACACCGACGATCATCGCTGTCACTCCCCGGGACGCCGCCGCGGCACTGCGCGCCGCGTCTTGAACCCCTTGGCAGGACGCGGCCGGGCGGCCTCGCCGCGAATCGCCGTCATCCGACCGCCGGGTCTGGTCTGCCGACCTCCTGCCGTCCAGCACGAATCGTGCCGGATGGAGGCGCCGGCATGGAGCGTCCAATGTAGTACCCCCCGTGTGCGGACGCAATTGCGCCGCACCGACGTCGCCCGCGCGGTCGCACGAGCCGCGCGGCGGGTGCGTGCCCGCGTCGCCGGGCGCTGCAGGCGCTGGCGGGTCGCGTACGTGCGCCCCGCTTACGCGGCCCCCGGCTTGCCGTTATCCTGCGAGCGTGGCCCCGGGCGCCTATGGTTCCGGCGTGCGGTACGCGACCCAACGGATGCCATGAGCAGCGGCGAGCAGTCCATTCACGAAATCGACTTCTGCGGCGTGATCGCGGCGGCGGCGAACACCCTCTTCGCCCAGGATCCGGACGCCTTTCCGTTCAGCGACGCACGCGTCGAGGGCTACGGCACCGGCGCCGCCCACGCCAGGCGAAAGGACCTGCGGTTCTTCGCGCCCGACCGAGGTCTTGCGCTGTGCGGCGAGGTGAAGCTGCCGGGGACGCCCGAAGGTCGCTCGCCCTACGACGAGAAGCTGGTCGTCGAGGCCCACCAGAAGGCCGATAACGCCAGCGTTCAGTATTTCTTCACCTGGAACGTCAACACCTTCGTCCTGTGGGACCGCAGTCAGTGGGAAAAGCAGATCCTGGACCGGCGCGTCCGCGAGTGGAAGCTCGGCTTGACCCTGACCAGCCCCGCGGAGGTCGCCCGCCCGGAGAACCTCGAGTTCATTCAGACGCGCTTTCTGCCCGACCTGCTGCGCGACCTGGGCGACATCTACACGGGCCGGCGGCGCGACTGGGCCATGCCGCCGGACGTGATCTTCCTACGATCGCTGGAGAGTCACCTCGACTGGCCGGTTCAACTGACGACCTCGTATCTGATCGACGGCGCCGCCCGCAGCAAGGCCTTCGCCGCACGCGTCGAACAGTGGCTGACGGAGCAGGACCGGGTTTTCGTGCGCAACGACCCCGACCAATGGCGGGCGGCGCTGGCCAACATGGCGAAGACGCTCGCCTACGTGTGGGCGAACCGGCTCATCTTCTACAAGGCCCTGCGCGCCCGGTTCCGGGACCTGCCGCGCCTGGACTTGAAGCGCAGCGTCAAGGCGCCCGCCGACGCGGTTTCGGCGCTCGACCGCTATTTTGAGAAAGCCGTCAAACGCAGCGGCGACTACGAACCGCTGCTGTTCCCGAGCGCGCAGGACTGGGCCGGTGCGCTTGTCTTCGAGGCGGCCGGCGCGCTGGACGCCTGGCGCGGACTCCTGCGCGGGATCGAATCGGTCGATTTCAGAGACGTCCCGTCCGACGTCGTCGGGCGCATCTTTCAGAAGCTCATCTCCCCCGAGGAGCGGCACCGCTACGGCCAGCACTTCACCGGCGACGACGCGGTGGACCTGATCAACGCCTTCTGCATCCGCAGCGCGGCCGACACGGTGCTCGACCCCGCCTGCGGTTCGGGCAGCTTTCTGGTCCGCGCCTACTACCGCAAGCAATGCCTGGACCCGACGCGCGAGCACGTCGAGCACCTTCGCGATATTTTCGGTTGTGACATCGCGCTTTACCCGGCGCACCTGGCGACGCTCAACCTCGCCGCCCGCGAGATCAACGACGAGGCGAATTATCCCCGGATCGTCCGCCGAGATTTCTTCGATACGTACATTTTGACCAACGGGAACGGGCTGGAAACGCCGCGGCCGTTCTGCGAACTGCCACCGCATGCGCCGGACGGCGGACCGGTCATGCTGCCGCCGCTGGACGCCGTGGTCGGCAACCCGCCCTACGTCCGGCAGGAGAGAATTGAGAAGAAGGCGAAGCCGCGCTATGCGGCGCTGGCGGCGGCAACCTGGCCGGATCTGCGGCTCTCCGGCCGTGCCGATCTGCACTGCTACTTCTGGCCCGTAGCGACGAAGCTGTTGAAGCCGACGGGCTGTTTCGGCTTCCTCACCAGTTCATCGTGGCTGGACGTGGAGTACGGCTTCGCGTTGCAAGGCTGGATTCTGCGGCACTTCAAGGTGCTGGCCATCATGGAAAGCAGTGCGGAGCCGTGGTTCACCGACGCTCGCGTCAAGACCGTCGCGACGATCCTGCGGCGGTGCGACGACGAGGCCGAGCGCATGGACAACCAGGTCCGCTTCGTCCGGTTCGACAAGCCGCTGCGCGAGATCATCGGCGTACCGGCCGGTGACGACGAGCCGGCACGGCAACGGGCCGTGGACCGGCTGCGCGACCGCATTCTGTCGGCGGTTGCCGATGATGAAGACGAGACGCTGCGCATCCTCGTCAAGCCGCAGCGGGAATTGTGGGCCGACGGCGTTCGGGCCCGATCGGTCCTGCGGGACCTGTCGGGCAGCGCCGCCGAACCGGAAAACGGCGACGAAGACGGGGCAAGCGCGGAACCGGATGACGCGGGTACGCCGAGGGCCCACTTCGATTTCACATCCGGCGGATACGTGGCCGGCAAGTGGGGCCGCTACGTCCGCGCTCCCGACTTCTACTTCGACGTGCTGCGCCGTTTCGGCAGGCGTTTCGTGGCGCTGGGTGAGATCGCGGCCGTGAGGCGCGGTATTACGAGCGGGTGCGATGCGTTCTTCATGCCGCACGACGTAACCAGTGAACTGCTGCGCGAATGCCCGACCGACGCGGCGTTCCGACGCCGCGTGGGTGGCGTGGCCCGCAAAGATGTGGAGGCAGGCGCGCTGCGCGTGATTCGAGCCGGCGACGGCAGCGTTCACGCGATCGAGGCCGAGTTCCTCGCGCCCGAAGTTCACAGCCTGATGAACGTAGACCGGCCGATCGTACGGGCGAGAGACCTTGACCGCGTGGTTCTGCTCGTCGGCCAGCCGATGAAGGACCTCCGCCGTACGTGGGTTTACAAATACATAAAGTACGGCGAGCAGGCGACGTTCACGTCCAAGAAATCCAAAGCTGTGCCGGTTCCGCAGCGTTCGACGTGCGCCGCGCGGGATCCATGGTATGACCTGACAGCACTGGTGAAGCCGGGTTTCGCGATGTGGTCGAAAGCTCAGCAGTACCGCCATATCATTCCGGCGAACCCTGAGCGCGTTGTTTGTAACTGCAATCTCTATGACGTGGCGTCGGACGGCCTGTTGGCGCGCGAGCAGAAGGCCCTTCTCGCCGTGCTGAATTCGACCCTGATCGGCCTCTTCAAGACGTTCTACGGGCGGTTCGCGGGGACCGAAGGAAACCTGAAAACCGAAGTCGTCGACGTAAACCTGCTGGAAGTGCCGGACCCGCGCGGCATCAGCGCATCACTGGCGAGGCGGCTCGGTGCTGCGATGAAGGCCATGAGCCGGCGGACCGTCGGCCGCCTCTTGGAAGAGCGGCTCATGGATTGTCACAATCATGAGCGCGCCCGGCGGATCGCGTCGGGGCCGCTCGTGCTCTCTGAAGAACTGCGACAGGATGACCGGCGCGAGTTGGATGACGCCGTCTTCGAGCTTCTGGGCGTCGATGATCCCGCCGAACGGGCCCATCTCGTAGTGCAGTTGCACGAGGCAACTGCTCGTCACTTCCGGGCCGTCCGCGTCGTGGAAATCGAGAAGATGGAACAGCGCTCGCGGGCGGGGAGCCGCCGGTTCACCGTCGAGGAACTGGCGAAGGACGCCTGGGACGCCGCCGAGCTTCCCGACGTGACGCCGCTTGCGGAGTGGCTGGGCAAGCGGCCCGAGTGCACCTCGGCCGTGAACATCCCGGAGGAGCGCCCGGCGGTCCTGTCACCGTCTCCGATGTTCGATCCGGACACCGTCTACTTCGGAAGACTGCACTCAAAGAAAGGCGCACACGCTGCGCACGTCGACTGCGCCTCGCACGGACAGGCGCAGCTTATTGTGCGTCTGGCGAACCTCGGACTGACCGGCATGGTGAAAGTGCCCGCCGAGGATGCGCCATCGGCGGCCGTGCTGGTCGAGCTTGAGAGTCGGTGGGGATCGGCCCGCCGGCGGTTCAACGAACTGGCCGTCAGCCGCACCGGCGATCCGCGCATGCAGGCACAGATCGCCGACCAACTCATGCGCTGGTTCATCCTGGGCCAGGACATGCGTGTATCGTCCTCGAAGACCGAATCGTAGCCAGCGGCATGAGGACGGAGTTGCCGCCGGCAGCGGCGGGGGCGCCATTTTCATTCGTTATTCGTTATTCGCCGTTCGCCATTGTTCCCTCGACCCGCCGCACCGACTCCATCACCACGTCCTCCACCGGCACCTCGTCCAGTTCTCCCGTCACTTCGCCCGTCTCCGGATCCAGCACCTCGGCCGTGCCGGTCTCGATCCGGCTGACTGCGTCCAGCACCTCGAAGCCGTCCACCACTCGCCCGAAGACCGTAAACAACCCGTCCAGGTGCGTGTTCTCGTTCATGTTGACGTAGAACTGGGTGGTGGCGGAATCGACGTCGTTGGCCGACAGGGCCATCGCCACCGTGTACTTGACGTTGCTCAGGCCGTTGTCCGCCTCGCTGCGGATCGGGTCCCGGGTCGCCTCCTTCGGTTCCAGGCCGCCCTCGACCCGCACGAATCCACCGCCCTGAATCACGAAGGGAACGCACTCGCACGTGTCGGGCTCATCGGCGCACTCGTTCGTGAGGTGGATCTCACAACTGTAGCGATGGATCAGCACGCCGTCATAGAACCCCTCCTCCACGTACGCGATGAAGTTGTTGCGCGTGACCGGGGCGCTGGCTTCATCAAGCTCCAGCGTGATGTCGCCCAGGTTGGTGGAAATCACCACGGCGTCCTCCAACGCCACGATCGTCCCCGCCGCCGTGCCCTCCACGGAAGATCCATCTTCCAGCGGAACCGTCACCCTCAGCTCGTAGGCGATGTCGCCCCCCCCCGCGGCCGTAAAGAGCGGCGACGGCGACGACGGATCGTCGAATGCGCCCCGGCCCGAAGTGACCGACCAGGCGTAGGAAGTTCCCTCGACGACGGGATCGACGGTCGCGGCGAACGCCTCCGCCACGCCGGCAAACGTCACGTTGGGCGCGTCGAGGCTCACGGCCGGGACCACCGTAAACGCAAACTCATCGTCGTCCGACTCGCCCGTATCGCCTTCGCTCGCCTCGACCCGCACGCGCACGCCGCCCAGCTCCGCGTCGGCCACCTGTACGATCAGTTCGTCCGTCGGATCGAGCGCGGCCGAGCCTTCCAGCACGCTCCACTCCACCGTCACCTCGCCCTCCGAGGGCGCCACCGCCGTCAACGTCGCGATCGCACCGAACTCGACGGTTTCCAGCCCTTCGATGGTCACCCGGAAGGGGCCGCGATCCACCGTGACGGTGACCCACCGGTCCGACCGCACACCCTCCGCATCCGTGACCACCACGCGAAAGACGTAGTCGCCCTGCGTCGTCGCCGCGTCGGTGGTCACCGTCGCGCCCGTCTGCGATTCGAGGACCGCCTCAGGCCCCCGCTCCTGCAACCAGCGGATCGTATACGGCGGCGACCCTCCGTCCGCCGAAGCCGACAATTCGATTGCCGACCCGTTGGGAGCTGTCTGAGTCACACCGCCGTCAATCGTCACCATCAGCTCCGCGGAATTGTCGTTGCCGCGGCCGTCGGGGACGACGCACGACGGGCCGCCGAGAATCACAGCCGAGACAATGATAGTCGTGAAATACCGCTCGACCAACGTCATTCGTGCCGTCCACCGGTTCATACTGGATACCTCATAGTACACGTTTCGTGTTGTATACCTCATCGTGCGTCTCTCAAACCGGACACCCCATCGTGGATGCTCCATGCTCTCTTCGCCCGCAGGGCGGACGATCGTAGCCAGGGGCTTCAGCCCCTGGTGGACGCCTCTCCATTTTTCTTTCTTCCGCCCGGAGGGCGGACGAAGCGTGCGCCGCGGCGCCCGCCCGCCCTCCGGGCGGAAGAGCTGAGGAGGGCACGCAACCCAGGGACTGAAGTCCCTGGCTACGATCGTGCGCCCTCCGGGCGGCAGAATGCCGTCATCGCACTTCATCGAATTCGGAACGTCTCTCCCGGTTCCGCCGATGCTCGCCGGCCGTATTACGACGAGCGCCCGGTGAAACAAACCTGACGCTCGCCGGTGCAGTAACTTTTCGGGAGAAGAGCCGGAAAGAAACACCAGACGTATTCACCTCCCAATCTCCCACATTCCCACATTCCCTCACTCCTGCATGCGCTCACTCCCTCATTCACGCACTCCGTCACTCCCGCACTCCGCCATTCCCTCACTCCCTCACTCTCCAAAGGCGGCGTTCGGCCGCAACCAAAGCCCTGGAAGGGAGTGAGGGAAGAGGGAGTAAGGGAGTAAGGGAGTAAGGGAAGAAGGAGGATCGAGATTCTCGCTCTTCTCTTCGCTGACTCCCTGACTCCCTCACTCTCCCATTCCCTCACTTCCTCACTTCCTCACTCCCTCACTCCCTTATTCTATTCTATGAATCGACAGGTTCGACGCTCGCTCCGGGTGCAGCGGATCGCCGACCACGACCATCATCTGGCCGGCGGCCAGGTCATAGCGGAGCGCCAGCCGCCGCTGAACTTCTCGCCACGACGCTCCTTCGCCGGCGCTTTCCGCCGGGCTGACCCGCATCGGCTCCACCCCGTAACACAGCGCCAGTCGGTGGCACGTCGTCTCGTCCGCCGAAAGGCCGACCACCGGCTGAAGCGGCCGATACTTGCCGACCCATCGTGCGGTCGTTCCGCTGTGGCACCAGACGACGATCAATTGCGCGCCCAGGTCCTGGGCGATCAGCACCGCGCTGCGGGCCACCGCCGACCGGGTGGGATCGACCCCATGGCCGACGTACAGGCGTTGGTCCAGCAGGCCGTCGGGACCGGCCGCGTCGCAGGCGCTCGCCCAGCGGAACTGAAGCGCGTCCCGTGCGATCCGGTTGAGCATCTCGACCGATGGCACCGGGAAGCGTCCCACCGCCGACTCGGCGGACAGCATCACCGCATCCGCCCCGTCGAGCACGGCGTTGGCCACGTCGCTGACCTCCGCTCGCGTCGGCGTCGGGCTGGCCACCATGCTGTGCAGCATCTGCGTGGCGATGATCACCGGCTTGCCCATCCGCCGGCAGCGGCGCACGATGTCCTTCTGGATCATCGGGATGCGCCACACGTCCATCTCGACCCCAAGGTCGCCTCGGGCTACCAGCGCCGCGTCCGACGTGGCGATGATCTCGTCCAGCGACCGGATCGCCTGCGGCGTCTCGATCTTCACCACCACCGGGACCCGCCGCCCGGCCTCGTCCATGGCCGTCCGCAGCGCCTCCACGTCGGCCGCCCGCCGCACGAACGACAGGGCCACGTATTCGACGCCCGCCTCCAGCGCCCAGCGAAGGTCCCGCCCGTCCTTGTCCGTGATCGCCGACAGCGAGACGTTCGAGTCGGGCAGGTTCAGCCCTTTGTGCGTGCCGATGGCCCCACCGCTCTCGCAGACGCACTCGACGGCGCGGTCCGTCTTGTGGGTGACCCGCAGGCGGATCCGCCCGTCGTCGATCAGCACGCGGTCTCCGACGGACACGTCGTCCACCAGCCCGGGATGCGTCGTGCTGAAGCGGGCGGCCGTGCCCTCGACGGGCAGGCTCTCGATCCGGCACGTCGCGCCGTCGGCGAGGTCCGACTTCCCCTCCAGCATCACTCCCGTGCGCACCTTCGGCCCGCCCAGGTCGGCCATCGCGGCCGCGTGGATGCCGAGGTCCCACCGGAGCTTATGGAACGCCGCCAGCGCGGCCTGGTGCTCCTCGATCGAGCCGTGCGACAGGTTCAGCCGCACCACGTCCACGCCCGCCCGCAGGAGCCGTTCGAGCGTGGCCGCTGACCTGCTCGCCGGACCCAGCGTTGCCACGATCTTGATCTTGTCCGTACCCACGCGGGACGCTCCGGCCGCGCACACCCGGCGGCAGGCGCATTAGAAGGCACAGCCGCACGTCTGTCGAGCCGCGAAGCGGCGATGGAGGCGTCGTCGAATCAGGTCTGACCGCAGCAAGTGTGGCGCATTTTCCGTGGGATTGAACACCGCCCCCTCCGCCCTCAACTGCTGGCCGACCGATACCAGCGCAGCGCCAGCCGCATGACGACCGTCGACGCCGCCAGCAGCAGCAGGCCGGCGGCCAGCACGTGGGCCACCATGCCCGGCTCGAAGGTGCGCATGACGACGTTGGCGGGCAGGTTGGACACCAGAAGCACGGGGACCACGAACACCAGCACAAAGAAGAGCGCCCCGCCCAGAAAGCGGCGGTAAATCTCGGCCGGGTAGCGGGCCAGGCTGACGGTGTAGAACCACAGCCCCTCGATGCCGGTCTGGCGGATCAGCCAGACGCTGGTGACGGCGAACGTGAAGAGCAAGGCGTAGAGGATCATCACGCCGGCGAAGATCAGCACGACGAAGACCAGGCCCTGCTGGAGCGTCACGCTGCGGCCGCCCGAGACGAGGGCATAGCCGCAGATCCCCAGCGCCGCCGGGACGTTTGCGAAGGACGAGTAGTCCAGCCGCTCGAAGCTCAGCAAGAACTGGGCGTTGGCCGGCCGCACCAGGACGAAGTCGAGGTTGCCGGTGCGCACCAGTTCGCTCACCCGCCAGCAGTTCCCCCAGAAAAAAGCCTCGAAGATGCTGGTGATCAGCAGGTGCGTCCCGGTCAGAAACAGGTACTGCGCCTGCGTCCAGCCGCGCACGTCGCCGGTGTTGGCGTAGATCACGTCGATGAAGATCAGCATCAGCACGATCCAGCCCAGTTCGGCCGCCGCGTTGATGATGAAGTGCCAGCGGAACGTCATCTCGCGGATGAGACTGTTTCGCCAGAACGTGCGGATGATTCGCAGGTAGCGCATCGGGGTCGCCGTCAACATTCAGCGATCATTCCGTAGCAACATACGTCCAGGGTGTAAGTCGGCAAGGTACAAAAAACACGCTTCATATCGCAAACCGCGGCCTCAAGCGAATCCAACGTCCGGTTCACCGCAACGCTCCCACGGGCGGCGCTTCGCTCTGCCCAGGGCTGATATGTCCGGCCTCTTCGGGGCGGCAACAGACCGGCATCGTGCAACGCCTGCGCCAGTCGACCGTATTGGGGCTGAAGGGAGGCGGCTCGCTCAGCACGTCCTCCGCGTTCGTGACGCACACATCCGCCTGCACGGAGAAACTCCTCCGCACACCGCCCGTTGGACGGCCGGCGCTCGCGTGGGATAATAGGGCTCACGACCCACGGACCCGGGTGCGTGACACAATCGGCGGGGTGGGGCGTGGGACGCGCGCGGCGCTTGGGTGGCCCGTCGCTCCGCGGCGGGAGCGATCGGTCGCTGACGCGATCCACTCGCCGCGGAGCGGCGAGCCACCCCTCAATCCGCCGCGAGTGTCACGCGCCCCACGGACCCGTCCGCAGGAGCGCTTCGTTGAACTGGCGACTGGCCGAACCGAAGATCCGAATCGCACCATCCATGCTCTCGGCCGACTTCTCCCGGCTGCGCGAGGAGTTGGACGGCATCGAGGCCGTCGGCGTCGAGATGGTCCACCTGGACGTCATGGACGGGCACTTCGCCCCGAACCTGACGTTCGGCCCGCCGGTGATCGCCTCCCTGCGGCCGCGGTCGAAGCTCTTTTTCGACGCCCACCTGATGATCGAGGAGCCGGCCCGCTACGCCGAGGCTTTCGCGAAGGCCGGCTGCGACCTGTTGAACTTTCACATCGAGGTCGCCGACGACCCGAAAGGGCTGGTCGATCTGATCCATGGCCTGGGCTGCGCCTGCGGCGTGACGCTCAACCCCACCACGCCCGCCGACGCGATCGACGCCATCGTGGACCGGGTGGAACTGGTGTTGGTGATGAGCGTTTGGCCCGGCTTTTCCGGCCAGAAGTTCATCCCGGACGTCCTGCCCAAGGTCGAAGCCATCCGCCCGCGTCTGGCGGCGCATCAGCGCTTGCAGATGGACGGCGGCGTGGACCTCGACACGATCCCCTGCTGCGTCAGCGCCGGCGCCGACACGTTCGTGGCCGGCTCCGCCGTCTTCGGACGCCCCGACCCGCCGCAGGCGGCGCGGGCGCTGCTGGAGAAGGCGAGGGAGGCAGGCGAACGCGGGTGAACAGCCTCAGAAGGGCCTATCGTCCACCTCGCGCAGGGCGGGATCGCCCCACACCCGCGTGGCGTCCACGGCCCAGCGCAGCGTCGTGATCATGCCGACGTGCTCGCAGATCGCGGCCGCCAGTTCGGCATCGGTACACGTCGCGACGTCGGAACCGATCGCGCGGGCCGGAATCCGACGGGCAAGCTCGGCAAGCTCTGCGAGTTCAGCCGGTTCGCAGGGCGCGGCGGCGTCATGGCGGCGGCGGTGTTCATACAGCAGCCGCCACAGCAGGGCGTGCAGCTCGGCGTGCTTGGCCTGCATGGGCGTGTCACAGCGGTACGGCAGGTCCCCGGCCGCGGCCAGATTGACGATGGCGCCCGGGCCGGTGCTTTCGAACAGCCAGCACATCGTGCAATACTGGCCCCACGTTTCGTGCAGCGCGGCCGGCAGATCGTCGTCCGCCACGCCCCGCAGCGCCGCGGGCGTCAGCAGCGCCTCCCGGAAGCGCTTCACTGCTCCGGGGGGGGGAACGGCGACGCTCTGCGCCGCCGCCGGGTCGATCAAGCGGCGCCGCAGCGCCTCGACCTTGAGTTGCACCAGGTTCGCCTGCACCACCACGGCCATGGCCCGGACGTCCTCGGCGCTGCGCGTCGCCGGCGTGCGATCATCGTGGACGGGAAGTTCCATGGCCGTTCCATGTTCGGCACGCGACCCGGATCGCCGATTGAGCCAGGGGCCAACTCAATCTCCTTCTCCAAGTTCGTTCGGGACGTCACAGTTCGCGCGTACAGCGGCCGCCCGAGCGTCCTGATAAAGCCGCCGCAAGGCAGCATCGTCGAGCCACCTTTTGAACGTCTGAGGCGGCGCGTCGACGACGAATCGTTCGACGGTTTCGCTCTTGGATTCGCAATCCCGCATCGCCCTTCCCAACGCCCGTTTGTACATGCCGTAGTCGGCGTTCATGACATCCGACACGGAGCGATCGACAAACCCTGCGAAATAAGTCACGTCAAGCCGCAACCACTCCTCGACGTTGTTGACGGCCACGCCGCAGACCAGGATGCTCTGCGCCTCTGGAGGGAACACGTCGAGTTCCTTTCGTTTGACTTCCTGCCATCGGTCCCCGTCGGCATCGGTGAATCTGACGATGAGGTCCACGCCGCGATTCCTGAAGTACTCCCAAGCCAGAAGCGCTTTGCGACGCGGAAGGAACTGCGTACACCCGATCGGCGCCGGCGGCTCGACAAGCTCCGCCTTGCATTTCAGGCGCGCCTTCAGGCCGCGAAGAAACCCGATGCTGCCGGCATCCTGTGCGATGATCCCGATCTTTCGGATCAATCCACCAGCTCCAATGCATATTGCTCTGCCAGCGTGAGACGATCGGGGCTTTGATCTTCCGGTCGAACGGGTGGCGCAGGATTGATCTGAGTGCGATCCTTGTTGCGCTTCAGGATAGTGACGGACTCCCGCCTGGCATCGAAGAAGTCGATAAAGTACGGCGAGTGGGTCGTGAAAATGAACTGCGACGCCGGGGCTCGCTCTTCAAACAGGTCGAAGACCCGGCGAAGTTGGCCAGGATAAATCCCGTTTTCGGGCTCTTCGATGACCGTCACGGCTGGGACTCCCGCGGCGTCGGTCACCAGTGCACTCCTTTCCACGATATAGCCCAGCCCCATGCAGCGAAGGGTTCCGTCGGACAGTCCATACCACGATGCACTGCTCCGCCCGCGGAGTGCGACGAACGGAACTGCTCCCTGATCCGGCGCAGGGAAGAAATTGATCGCTTCCAGGTCGGGTTCGACAATGTGAGTATGATCGATGACGTTTCGGTATCGCGCCTCATCCAGGTTCTTCAATTGAAAAATGGCGGAGGAGAGGTTGTCGCCGCTTGGGCTGAGCGCGGGCATTACGCCCTGGTTGGTACGAAATCCCGTGCGTATGGCCGATGGGCTGAGGCAGTAGTAATTCCAATGGAAGAGGAACCGGCGAAACAAGATGGCGCGACGATTCGTTTCCAGTTCGTACAGCTTGGACAGCATCGTTGCATTCGCGGGGACAGGTGTGCTGGGTGCATGCGCCGGCTGCCCCTGCTCGTGTTGAATTTCGTCAAAGAGCTTCGCTTCATGTCCGTCGCTATCAAGCAGCACGACGTCGTTGAACCCCTCACCGGATAACACCAGCTTTTCATTGACGACACGAAGCCCGATCGGAGCGGGGGCTGAAGCCAGTCGAGCAGGAAATCGCTCCAGCACAAGATCGTATGTGAACTCACAAGGTTTCGCCCCGAACTCGAGTTCGCAGGTGCAGGAAAACTCCATCTCCTCCCGCTTGGAATACCAGTTGCTCATCTCGAGGATCCCACCGGGAACCCAGGCTGCCGCGGCCGTCGTGAGATCCTGCCGGGCGGTCGCCCCGAGGAAGACGATCGCGCTGGAGAGATTGGTCTTACCCGAATTATTAGCGCCGATGACGAGGTGTCTATCTGTAAAGTCGAACTCGGCGTTCAGAAACGTCCTGTAGTTGTGAAGTTTGAGCTTCCTGAGCATGGTCTGATTCGCCTTCATTCTGGTCAAAGTCACTGGTATGCGGTCATCTCATGCCTCATCCAGCACTTCGATCGCCGCGAATCGCCGGCCTTCCAGGAACTCCAGCGATGCGCCGCCGCCGGTGGAGACGTGCGAGACCTTGTCCGACAGACCCGCCTGCGCCACGGCGGCCGCGCTGTCGCCGCCGCCGACGATCGTAATGGCGCCACGGGCGGTTGCCTCCGCCAAGGCCTGGGCGATCGCCGTCGTACCGCGGTCGAAGGGCCTGGTCTCGAACACGCCCATCGGTCCGTTCCACAGGATCGTCTCCGCCTGCGACAGCACCCGACGGAACTTCTCGATCGTCTGCGGACCGATGTCCAGGCCCATGTAGTGCTGCGTCACGTCCAGGCCGCAGGTGATCGTGGCGGCGTCCGGCTGGATCCGCTCCGCAGCGATGCAATCGACGGGCAGGACCAGCTTGTCGCCGGCCTTCTGCCGCAGGGTGCGGGCCACGTCGAAGGCGTCCGGTTCGACCAGGCTCGCGCCCACGTCACGCCCCTCGGCGGCCGAAAAGGTGAACATCATCGCCCCACCCACCAGCAGCGAGTCGCACCTGGCCAGCAGGCTCTCGATCACCTTGATCTTGTCGGAGACCTTCGCCCCCCCCAGGATGGCGACGAAGGGCCGCCTGGGAGCGCTGACGGCCTTGCCGAGGAACTCCAGTTCCCTCTGTACCAGGTATCCGACGACGCGCGGCCGGCCCTCCATCAATTGTGGCACGGTCAACATGCTGGCGTTGTCGCGGTGACAGGTGCCGAAGGCGTCGTTGACGTAAGCGTCGCCCAGGTCGGCGATCTGCCGTGCGAACGCCCGCTTGGCGGACTTCAGCGCCGCGTCCTTGGCGGCGTCCTTGTCTTTGATCGTCTCGGCGTCGTGGAAGCGGAGGTTTTCCAGCACGCAGACGTCGCCGTCGCGCAGCCGGCCGACCGCCGACGCCACCTGCGGACCGGTGCAGTCCGGGAGCATGGCGACGCTTCGTCCGAGGTGCTCGCTCAGCCGCGCCGCTACCGGCGCCAGCGAGAACTCATCACGGTCCGACGGTTTGCCGGACGGCCGGCCGAGGTGGCTCATCAGGATGGCGCGGCCGCCGTCGTCGATGATCTTGCGCACCGTCGGCAGCGCCGCCAGGATGCGGGTTTCGTCGGTCACCCGACGGCCGGCGTCAAGCGGGACGTTCAGGTCCAACCTTACCAGTACGCGCTTCGATCGCACGTCGATGTCGTCGAGGGTCTTCTTGTGCATGGTGGGTCCAACCCGTTTTCGTTATCCACGTGCGTTTTCAGGGCTGTTCGTCTTCACCCAGCATCGCCTCCCGGAGTTCCGAGAGCTTTTTCGCGACGTCGTCGTAGCCGTCGCGATGGCAGTTCTTGATCATTCGGTGGAGCAGTTCCCGGATGTAGCCCTCGTCGTCAAACGAGGCTGCCCGCCGACGGCCGCCGACGGAATATTACTCGTCGAAGGCGATCCGGTGCTCGCGCTCCAGCATCGCATCGAGGTACTCGGCGCTCTTCGGGTAGGTTTCCAACCCGGCGATGAGTTCCTTCACCTCGGCGAGGACCACGTCGGAGTCGTCGCTGCGGCTGGACAGTCTAACGGCGACGCCGATGGCGATCACGGCGACGATGACGGCGACTTTTTTCACGGCTCTGTCTCCCGTATGGTCAGCGACGACGGATCGCCCGGCCTCCACGGCAGAAGGCGTGACCTGCGCCCGACCTCGCTTACACGGAGCGGACCGCCAGTCTAGTCGATGTTCGCGCCGATTGCCAAGGAACCCGAAAGGTCGCTGGACGGCGCCGCTGGATCAGACAACCGGCGCCGGGTGTATGCGACGCGTGCTCCCCGCGGTCGGCGCGTCGCGCGGAGAGACTCCCGGCATGAATGCCTCGCTCTTCTACACAAGTCTGCGCGGCAGGCGGCCCATGCGGCCAGTGAGGCTGGAAAACGCCTCCCGCTACCGGATGCTGCCTGCCCCGAAGG
>QZJT01000006.1 GCA_003597935.1 Phycisphaerales bacterium
TCGCGCAGGATGTCGGCCGCCAGCTTGCGGATCGGCCCCGGCATCGTGGCGGAGAACATCAGCGTCTGCCGCCGCCGGGGCACGGCCGCCAGGATCTTCCTGATCGGCGGCAGGAACCCCATGTCCAGCATCCGGTCCGCTTCGTCCAGGATCAGGATCTCGACGTGGGCCAGGCTCACCAGCGCCTGCCCCATCAGGTCCAGCAGCCGCCCGGGCGTAGCCACCAGCACGTCCACGCCCTCTCGCAGGGCCGTTACCTGCCGGCTCTGCGTCACGCCACCGTAGACGACCGTCTGGCGGATGCGGGTGTTGCGCCCGTAGGTGGCGAAGCTGTCGTGGATCTGCTGGGCCAGTTCGCGGGTGGGGCTGAGCACCAGCGTGCGGATGCTCCGCGCAGCCGGCTTGCCGCCGCGCGCCTGCGAAAGCCGCTGAAGCACGGGAAGGGCGAACGCGGCCGTCTTGCCGGTGCCCGTTTGGGCGCAGCCCAGCACGTCGCGGCCTTCCAGCACGTACGGGATGGCCTTTTCCTGGATGGGGGTGAGTTCGCGGTAGCCCTCGGAGCGTACGGCGGACAGCAGCGGCTCCATCAGCCGCAGTTCTTCAAATCGCATTCAGAATCTCTGTCAAAAACCCAGGCTGCGGATGTGTCGGACGCGCATCGCGTCAGTCAAAAGCCATCGGTGCCTGGCTGCTCCAATGGCTGTAGTTCCACGGGATGCAGGTGCAGTATAGGCGGCCGCGGCGCCGCTGTCAAACGGAGGCCGAACCCCCGGCGCGGCCGCCGAACGGGTGTCTTATCGGCACAACGGCGGTTGAGCGTGATCGCACGACACCAGCGGGAACCGTCGGTTCGCCCGCAGACGGGCTTGCACCGCGGCTACAACCCCCCGGCCGCTTCGCGGCGTTCGTGCCGTGTGCCGCCCGCGACGACGATGCTGCGATCGGCGCCGCGCTCCAGCGGCACGCGCCAGGCGAATCGCAACGGGACGCACACTCCTGTGTCGCCCTCCGCGCACGCGGCCATGGCCGCGTCGATGAGCCATGTTCCGGGAACACGGCCGGTCCGGGCGGGAATGGCGACCTCGATCGGCAGCCGATCAGCGCGACCGGTCTGTTGCATCAGCGTGCCCCCACCGGAACCTCCGCCGCCCGATCGCACCCGCACGGACCACGGCGCCTCGGCGCTGAGCTTCATGCCGGCCGGCAGCGCCGGGTGAATGATGAGCCGCACGTCCTGGTCCGGGTCGATCGCTGCCGCGGGCGACTCGATCCGTCGCTCTTCGTCCGATGCGTCCGATCGCGTCGGGGGTTCCAGGCCCTCGAACACCAGTTCGCGCCAGCAGCCCGACGCCAGGCCGATCCACAGGATGCGATGGTTGTTGGTGTCGGCGACGTAGAGGTCGTCACCCAGAACGGACAGTCCGCCCGGCTCGAAGAAGGCGGGCCTGCCGTCGGCGGTCGAAGCGCCGGCGGCGCCGGTTCCGAACAGGGTCGTGAGCGTTCGTGCGCCCGGATCGATGCGCTTGATCTTGTGGTTGTACGTGTCAGCCACCAGCAGCGTCATGCCGTGCGGTGCGATGCCGAGCGGGTGCTGCAACTTCGCCTTCGGTGCGGCGCCGTCCACGTCGCCGAAAGAGAACAGCCCTTCGCCGATGATCGTCGACACCTGCTCGGTGGCCATGTCGATCCTGCGGACGGCGCTGGCTTCGCTGTCGGCCACGTACAGGTTCCCTCCTGCCGCACAGATGCCGGAGGGTTGAGCGAGCGCTGACGTTTCCGTCGGGCCGTCCACCAGGTTTTCCCGGCCGGAGCCGGCGAAGGCCCGCGCGAAACCGACCGGCATGTCGATCCGCCATATCTGATGCGCTCCGGCCATGGCGACGTACAGCGTCGAGCCTTCGATGGCGATGTCCCAGGGGGAGTTGATGCCCTGCCCGGCGCCCATGCCCCCCCCGGCGCGATCGTTGTCCAGCTCGCCGGTGCCCACGGCCGTGGAAACCTCGAACGTTTCCAGATCGATCGCGCGGATCAGATGGTTCTCGGTGTCGGCGACGTAAAGCCTGCCGTGTGCGGCCGCGAGTCCCTGGGGATGGTTGAAGGTGGCGGACTCGGCGGGGCCGTCAGCGCGACCTACCTCGCCGCTGCCGACAACGCGCACTAGCCGGCAGCGCCCCTGCTCGTCCGGCAGTTCGGCGACGACGACGCGGTTGTGGTTCGAGTCGGCCACGTACAGCCGCCCGTTCGCGGCATCCGCGCAGACTTTCCCCGGGAACGCCAGCCCGCCGGTCGCTCGTACCGACGCATCTTTCTGGACCGAAAGCGGTCCGGTCGCCAGCGTTCCGGCCGCACGTCCGCTGGCAAGCGCCGCCGCAATGGCCTTGTCGAGGGCGTCGCGGTTGCCCTCACCCGCGAGTTGTCCCGCGACATATCCCGCGCTGTCGATGACGACAAGCGTGGGCCAGCTTCGCGCCGCGTAGGCCCGCCAGATCTTCATGTTGTCGTCGATGACGACCGGGTGCTGGATTTCGTAACGCAGGATCGCCGCCCGGATCGTCTCGCGGTTGGCCTCGTTGTGGAACTTGGCGCTGTGGACGCCGATGAAGGTGACCGGCTCGGCCGCGTACTTGTGCTCCAGCCACGCCAGGTCGGGCAGGACGTGGATGCAGTTGATGCAGCAGTAGGTCCAGAAGTCCAGCACGACCACCTGCCCGCGCAGCTCACCGTCGAAGCGCAGGGGCCGGTCGGTGTTCAGCCAACCCAGCGGGGTTTCGAGTTCCGGGGCACGAACGGACGGCATCGCGAATCTCCACGCGGCTTGCTCCAACGAACAACGGTCCATCACAGCCAGTCGGGTTCATCTCGGCCGAGCGGATCCGCCGGGCGGATTGTAGCGTCCGGTTGTCGGATGTCGGCCTCGACGGACCTTGCCCTGGGACACGCCACTGGCGGTCCCACGTGGCGAGCACGGCAGGAAACGTCGGGAACCGCTCTGCGCCGGTGGTCGCCTTACGGCTGGGACGGCCCGTCCGACGCCACAAGTCGCTCGGGCATGAGCACCGTGATGCCTGGATAACGTGCAAAGTCCTTGTCGTTGAAGGTGAGAATATGAGCGATGTCGAAGACCTTCATGGCCGCGACAAGCCGTGCGTCATGCGTGCTTTTGCCCTTCACATGGTGGTTGGCGACGATTTCCTCCCAGAGCGGAAGGACGGCCGGCGAATCCGGGTACACCGGGAACAGTCGCCGAAGGCGTGCCACTTCGGCTCGTGCCTACGCGACAGTCAGGCCGAGCCCGTTCTCGCCGACCGGGCGGGTAGCGACCGCCCAGAACTCGTACACGACTTGTGCGACGAGGCAGACTTGCTCGCCCCTGGCCTTGACGATATCGACTGCTTGAAACGCGAGGCTGTGCTGCGAGTGCCCCGGCTGGGCGGTTCGGGTGAGGATGTTGGTGTCGACCAGGACGCTCATTCGCCGCGTCCGGCGTAAATGCTCTCGCGGCTGTCGTCGACCGCCCGGTCAAGCCGCCGGTGGCTGGCGGCCCACTCGTGCCACTCTCTCGACCATTGCTGCGGTGACAACGCCGGAGTATTGAGGCCGTTCGTGCCCGCGACCCTCTCCTCGACAACTTCGAGGACGAAGGTCGCAAGGTCCTTGCCCGCGGCTGTCGCCTGTTCGCGGAGTCTGACCTCCGCCTCCGGGGAAAGGGGGATTTGTAGCGTCATGGGCGCTGCTCCTGCATCAGGCTGTACAGAGTATACCGCGAGCCGACAGGCACGGCAAAGTGGGTTTGCGGACGTTGCGGGCAATAAAGGCGGCGGCGATGATGTCGGCGGCGCGCACTACCGCTTCCAGGTTCACGCCGGTGGCGATGCCCATGCGGCGCAGCTCGATCGTCGCAGCCACCGTTGCGCCACCGCGGATGACGCGCCGGAAGGTGAGCCGCGAGTCTCACCCTGCGCGGAACTTGTGTCTTCGACGTGGCCGCCGGCCGCGCGCGCTGACAAAGCCCACGCCGGCTCAGTTCACGGCTTCCAGCCGCTCGCGGATCTTCTCGCTGTCCGGCTTCAGCTCGAGGGCCTTGCGCCACACCTCTCGCCGCTCGTCAGCGCTGCGGCCCTGGGCATCATACACCAGGCCAAGGTAGAACCACCCGGTCTCGTCGTGCGGACGGTCGATCGTGGCCAGCCGGGCGAACCGCTCGGCCACGTCCAGCGGGCGGCGCACATGCTTCAGGGTCGCGCCGGAAGCGTGTTGGGAGTAGAAGTAGTGGGCGAGCAGCAGATAGACCGTCTCGCGGCGCGGGGCGGCCGATGCCGCGCGGCCGGACGAGAGATCGTCCAGCGTTGCCAGCGAACTCGTGCCGTACATCGGCTCGAACTCAGCGTACGGCGCCCAGCGCAGCGGTCCGGTCCACAGCGCCAGGCCCATCACGCAGCCCGCCAGCGCCGTGGCGCCGATGCCGCCTGCGGCGGTGCCGCTTCGCGTCGAGGGAGTGAGGGAGTAAGGGAGTGCGGGAGTAAGGGAAGAAGCCGAAGCGCGCGTTCCAGAGCCCGGCGGCTTGGGCTTTCCGCGAACGGACGAGTGGCGGAAGCAGACCGGCGTCGACGCCACCGTCCAGGCCACTCCGCCGAGGATGATCGCCCACACGGCGAACGTGGCGACGCTCCACGTCCGCTCGCTCCATGAGATCCAGGCCAGTGTGGCCGCTGGAATGACGCCGGCCGCGACGTGCCAGGGTGCGGTCAGCACATTCCGGCGGGCCGTTCGGCTCGATATTGCAAGCGCGATCAGCAGCCACAGCGCCGGTAGATAGAGCACGTGGAAGCGCGCCCCGGCCGTGCCGCGCGCGGTGATGACGATCGTCCCCACCACCACCCACACCGCCAGCGCCAACGCCGCCTCGCGCCGCCGCGTCCAGCCGCGTGTGGTGTCGCCGGAAGCGCCCCGAGCGGCCCGGCTCGCCGCACCTGTGACATCTTGCAGCGTTGGCGGCCGCAGTTTCTTGGGGAAGTCCGCGCGGGCTGAAGCCCGCGGCTCGCTGGCGGCTTTTGACGTCGCGCTCCCGGCTGACGACGCGGCGGCGGCCGGGCGTCGGCGTATGGCCCGCATCGCGCCGTGCGCCGCGCAGGCGATGCTCGTCACCGCCGGCACGATGAGCAGGACGTTCCACGGCCACACCCGCCCGTCCAGCCACACCTGCATGGCGTCGCGCCAGGTTCCGGTGACGTGGGCTTTCGTTTTCTGGTAGTCGAGCGTCAACGACGCCAGCAGCGACCAGACGTCCTGCGCCGTCGTGGCTTCATGGACGATCGGCCGGTCGGCGAAGTGAGCGTTCGCAATCAGCAACCAGGCGAGCACCGGCACGGCCGCGACGACGGTGGAAACCACCAGCGCTTTGATCCGCGCCGTTCGCCCGCGCGGCGACAGCGCCCACGTCGCCAGTTCCGCCAGCCCGCAGAGGCCGATGACGAAGATCGCCTTGCCCAGAAACGTCAGCGCTAAGCCCGCCCACATCAGGCCGCGCAGCCACCCGCGCTGCCGCGACCCCACCGATGCAACGACCGGCAAGATGAAGACGATCATCAACGACTCGAAGAAATCGCTACGGCTGTTGAGGAACGCCAGCACGTCCGAGCAGGCCAGCAGCACGACGAAGACCCCCGCCACCCGCCGGCCGAAACGCCGCCGCACCAGCGCCCAGCCCAGCGGCAGCGCCGCCAGACCGAGCGCGACCGGCGCCGCCCGCAGCGCAGTCAGCGAAATCTCACCCGCGGCGCGGTAGACCGCGTATTCGACCCACCACCACAGCGGAGCGGTCCCGCTGCTGCGGGTCATCGGCGTTTCGACCGCCAGCGCCGTCGTCGACGCCTCCATGTCCAGCAGACCCACCGCGACCACGAAGACTTCGTCGTAGCCTACCCCCAGTCGATACGTCAGCGCCAGCCGGTAGGCCGCGCTCAGCGCCACCAGCGCGACCACAAGCGACGTGGCGGGACGATGATGGGTGGGGTACGGACTGCGAGCAGCAGTTGATGATTCTGACGTGGAGGTCGCCATCGGGCATCAGGCGTTTTGCGGACACGCTACGCCGGACGGTCTGCGATTCGATCCAGGATGGCTCGAACCAGCTTCTCGTCGAGGTAGAAAGTCGTTTGCTGAAGCGCTTCGATCGTCCGTGCGAAATCAAGCAGGCCGCGATCAGACGCTTCGTGTAGGACGGCGAGGGTTCCCGCTACCCGCAATCCGAGGTTCATCGCGACGCGGCGGGCCTTAGCCTCATCCAACAGGATGCGGTCGGCGTTCAGTTCCCGTGCCAAGGCGATGGCTTCGCTTTCGCCTGCATCGAGGTCGAGTGAGCGGTCAACGGTGCGCGGAACTCGAACGCCCAACCACGGCGGCGGATGGCACATCCACTCGCGTACCGCCGCGGCGGCTCCCGCCCTCGAGAGTTCCATGACCACCGCTGGCGGAGCAACGACCGCGCCGAATATTGCTGGAAGGACGTCGTCGTGCCCTAACAGGATGAGGTAGTTCAGCGGCGACGTATTGGAGACGACGATCACCGGCTGCCGTTCCGCAACTCACGCAAGCTCTCACAGTCAGCGTCGAAGTCGGCCAACGTGTAGTTCACGGGAATACCGCGGTCCTTCATGAAGCCGTATGCTCCGTCTATCGAAAGATCCAGAAGGCGCGCCGCTTGTCCTATCGAGAGCCTACCCCTCCGATAGGCCTCAGCAACCAGGGCGTCGCGCGCGATGCGGTCCATGTCCTGCCCCAGCACCTCTCGCAGCTTGGATTCGGCTTCCGTGTCGATTGTGATCATAGCGGTCACCTATCCCAATTGTACCACAGGCACGCCCCGGAGACGAGCGCGTCGTCGCGCCCCTCGTCCTGCGTAAGGCAATCCCCGTATCTCGGAAGCAGAGCCAGGCAGTATGCGGTGCCAGCAACCTGCCGGTACCCGAGTCGTCGGACCCGCTTCGCCTGGAACGGCCCCGCACTTTCGCTGCAATCCGACGCCGTGCCGCAGCCTGCCTCCCGCGCGTCCCCTGCGCCTTACCGCGTCACGTCTTCGATCCGCTCGGCGACCATCGTGTAGATCTCCCGCACGGTCTGGCCGAGCTGGGTGGCGCCGATGATGACCGCCACGCCGACCAAAGCCAGCAGCAGGGCGTACTCGACGGTCGTCGGTCCTGCCTCGGAAACCAGGAAACGTCGAACCTCATGGGCAACGTGCGTCATTGTGTCCTCTCCCCTCAGCCGCGTCACGTGCGGCGGGATCGGTCGGCGTCCCGGCGGCGGGTTCTCGATGGGCTGTCGCGGCGCCGTCGCCGCAGGCTTCGCTGGGAACACCGACACCTGATCGTAGGCGGGCTGAAATGGAGTCAAGGAGTCAGTCGCACGCCGGTACGCAGGCGACCGGTCGCCGCCCATAATCCGCCCGACGGCGTGGGCGCAGGGGCAGGATCGACGTGGACGCCTGCCAGGTCCGATCAGGGTCCGGCTGTCCGATAGGGCGTGGATGCGCTCAGGACGGATTCGTCGCGCGGTACGACTGGATCGCGGCGGACTCCGGCACTTTCACGCCCCACGCCAGGCCCGTCCATTCGAGCACGCGGATGACCAGGAAGCTGACGTCCAGTTGCCACCAGTACAGGCCGTGGCGGGCCGAAGTGGGAAAGGCGTGGTGGTTGTTGTGCCACCCCTCGCCGAAGGCCAGCACGCCGCACAGGAGGTTGTTGCGGCTTTCGTCGTGGCTGCGGAACGGCCGTCGCCCCCACAGATGGCAGACCGAGTTGATGCTCCACGTCACGTGCTGTACGAGGAAAACGCGGACCAGTCCCCCCCAGAGAAATCCCAGCAGTGCGCCGGACCACGTGCCGGTGATCCATCCTCCGGCCGCCGCCGGGACCACCAGCCCCAGCACCACCCAGCCGCCGAAGGAGCGGCTCACCAGGCGCAGCGTCCGGTCCGCTTCCACGTCTTTCGCGTAGCGGCCCAGGTCCTTAGCGTCCGCCAGAAACATCCAGCCGACGTGGGCGTGCCACCAGCCCGCCAGGACTCCGCGAAAACCACCGCCGAACCGGTGAGGCGAATGCGGATCACCCTGCTCATCGCTGTGCTGGTGGTGGCGCCGGTGCGTGGCCACCCATCGGAGGATGGATCCCTGCACGGCCATCGAACCCAGCACGGCCAGCGAGGCCTTGACGGGCCACACCGTCGCGAACGCGCGATGGGTGAAGAGGCGGTGATAGCCGATCGTGATGCCCAGCCCCGTGGCCGTGTACATGACGGCCAGCAGCGCCAACTCGACCCACGAGAAGCCCCATCCCCAGAAGCCATAGATGGCCACGAGGAGGCCGACGAAGGGCAGGATGACCGCCACGAGCGTCGCCGCCCGCTGCGTCGCGGATGCCGATTCCAGCTCTTCTTTCATGCGCGCGATCGTCACTGAGCCCCAGCGGCTCGATCCGAGGGGCCGCCCGCAACGGCGTCGCCGGCGGAACCGAGCGACGGCCGATGCGCGATCCAGCTCAACCCTTGGGGCGGGACACCCTGGTCAGCCGAAGCCTCGGCCCGGACTTCTTGCGCTGGACGTTGAGCGTCAACGACGACGTCGCGGCGCACGCCTGGCTGTCCAGCAGAAGGACCTTCCGGCCCTGGTAGGAGAAGCTGGCGTCGTTCGGCCGGGCGCGGTCCAGGTTGAGCCGCCAGCCGCCCTCGGCCCGCTCGAACCTCAGCGCCATGTCCGTCTCCGCCTTCTTGTCGGACAGTTTTCGCGACAGGCGCTCCAGCGCCTCGTCCGTGACTGTGAGCATGTCTGCCATGGGAATAGACCTCCAGATCGTGCTGATCCGCGTTCAAGTCCTGTCATGGGGCCGGCGCCGGTCCCGGCGGCGTCAGCTCGCCGCTGGCCGGTTCGTCCCCCGGGGGGGGCGGCGGCGCTTCCTGCACCCGTGCCTTGGGCTCGTCCGGCTCGTCGCCGCTCATCCGGCGCTGCCGCTTCCTCTCGGCCCGCTCCGCCTTCCTTAAGGCCCGCTGCCGTTTTTCGAACTCCCGCTGTCGCTTCTGAACGGATGGTCGTTGTTTGGCCATGTGGACTCCGCGGACCGTAGCACGCCGCGGCCCGGTAAGGCCCGGGCGCCGCGGACACAAGCTGTGACAAACCGACGCTCAGACCGATTCGAGGCGGCGTTCGTGTCCCTGCCAGACCGGCATCGACGCGATCTGCTCGCGGATCGTCGCGAACGTCGTGTCGCAGCGATCATTGAACGTTTGCAGCGCCGTCATGGCATCCAGGACCAGATCCCGCGGCGGCCAGCCGTAGGACGCCCGCCTGCCGTGAACGTGCCGGTCAAACTGTCCGAAGAGCACGCACGCGCGTGGCCATCCGAACAGGCGACACAGCGCCCCCGTGACGTCCCACGCGACGGCCTCGGGGTCGTCGTATTGCCGTGGACCGCCTTCCGCGTCCTGCGCCTCGACCTGCTGGCACCACGCGCCTTCGTGGCCCAGCAGATCGAGCAGCATTTCCTTCTCGTTCGGCCTCATGAGGCGTCCCGTCCACGGCGCCCGGATCGCCTCAGCCAAGGCCCCGACGTCGGGGCGGCGGCCTGGGTCATCGGGCGCGATTCAGCGGCCTATCTGTAGCCGCGGCGCTCGCCACCGCCGACGGGGCGGGGACGCGCTTCGTTCACCTTTAGAGAACGGCCGCTGTGCTCCTTCCCATCCAGCGCCGCGATGGCGGCGCGGGCCTCTTCCGCCGTGCTCATGGCCACGAACCCGAAGCCCTTGCTCTGGCCCGTCTCCCGGTCCGCGATCACGTCCACGCTCTCCACCGTCCCGTGGACGGAGAACAGCTCCTGCAGATCGTCACTGCTGACGTCATAACCGAGATTTCCGACGTACAACTTCTGACTCATTCCAGTCTTCCTTTCTTCCCGAAATCGCCGGCTCGCCGTCGCTGCATCCTGGGAACGATCAACTCCTCACGTTCGCTCGTGCAGTCGCGCTGAAGCGCCCGCTCGGCGCGACCGCGCACGCGACGAGCGCCAATCCATGGGGCAACGTGTACGCTGGGGTCAGAGGCAACCGCTGGGGACGGCGCGAGACGGGTTTGAACCGGATTCCGAGGCTCTCTCAGGTAGTCCGCGGCCACGCCGCGGTCGTCCGACCTGACGTGCCGCAGGGAACAGCCCCTGCCGGTCCACGCCGGATCGAATAGCCAAACTTCAGTGATCAGACCTGTTCGAGAGAAGGCGCCCGGGTCAACGGGCCGTTCCTCGGGAAGAGGCGCGATCAAGGACGATCGACAGTAGTAGTGTATCGGCATCTGCGCGGGCTGGCAAGGGTCATTCTGAAATATCTGAAGTTCGTCCACAGACGTCCCCTTCCGTCGGCGCTACCCGCGAGGCGCCGCTGGTCATGCGGAACCCGGGATGGTATACTATGGTGACGGTCTGCGCTGAAGCGCCTTACGGGGCCCTGGAGCCGTCCCGTAAGAGCCGCCGAGGCGACCTCTCCGCCTTTCCCCGATCCATCGTCTCCTCGTCTCTGCTCTTCAAGGATTTCTGTTATGGACATCGTTCCCATCCTGGTCGAATTCGCCGTCGCGTGGATTCTCCTCATGTTGCTCCTGCCCATCGCGTCGCGCTTCGGCAATTACACCCTGCCGCAGATTCCGAGGCTGGCCTGGATGCTCGCAGCGATCCTGGGCGGCACCACCATTCTCAGCGCCGCGCTGTCCACGCTCGGCGGCGGCACGGCCGTCGTCGTCATCGCCGGGTCCATCGTGTTCTGGGTCGCGCTGGTCAAAGTGTTCCAGGTCGACTTCCTCAGCGGCTCATCGGCCGTGGCCTTGCGCGCCGGCGTGATCTGGCTCGTCAGCGGCTGGTTCGCTGCGCCCCTCGGCGCGTAGCGACGCGTCGACGGCCGGCGGCATCGAGCCGCAGCGTTCGCTTACCCCCCGCGCCGCACCGACCGGCTGATGCCGCTTGCGGCGCTGCACCCGCAAGCTCCGACCTCTGCGCGCATTGCCCGCGCCCGCCGGGACGCGGTTATGATGCGCCCGGCCGACGCGGCGGCGGATGACGCCGCAAGAAGCCGCGCAGGAACGTGTTGACTTGACAGTGGAGCGGACGGACGAGGACCTGATGCTGGCGGCCGGTCAGGGCGACCGGTCCGCTTTCGCGGACCTCGTCGAGCGGCGCCATCACGCCATCCTGCGTTTCGTCTACCGGTTCCTGCCGCGGGTCGATCGGGACGCGGCCGAGGACCTGGCTCAGGACGTCTTCCTGAGCGCCTGGAAATCCGCCCCGTCGTATCGGCCTCAGGCGCTGGTGATGACCTGGCTGCTGCGCATCGCGCGCAACACGTGCCTGAACTATCAGCGGGCGCGGCGGTTGAGGCGGACCGAGTCGCTGGACGACGGCCGGCCGGAGGATCCGCCGGCGGGGCAGGTCCAACGCACCCCGCTTGAAGCCGCCGATGCGGCCGCCACCCGATCGGAGAGAATACGGGCCGCCCTGGCCTGCCTGCCGCATCAGCAGCGGGCGGCCGTGGTCCTCAAGTACTTCCACGACCTGTCCTACGCGGAAATCGCGGACGTGCTGGAGACATCGGTCTCCGGCGTCGAGTCCGTGCTTTTCCGGGCGCGACGGTCGCTTCGGACCCTGCTGGAGGATGTGCCGCTGGACTCGTGACGGACCGCAAGGCCGGCCCAGGTGAGGTGTTAGAGACCGTCGGAGAGGTGTTTTGCACATGCGATGCCGTAAGGCACAACGGATACTGTCGGCCGGCCTGGACGGGGAGGTTTCAGGCCGCCGATCCAAGGCGGCCGGCGAGCACGCCCAGTCGTGCTCCGCTTGTGCCGCCTTTGCTCACGATCTGGCACGGCTCGGCGGGGCGTTGCAGGCGTTCCGGTCGCCCGCCCCGTCGGACGGGTTCACCCGCCGTGTGATGGCCCGCCTGCCCCGCCGGCAGTCCGGGCTGGATATCCTGCAAAGCTGGCTGGAACTGCTGCGCCCCGCGCCGCTGGGGGTGGGCGTGGCCGCGTTCTGCCTGGGCGTCGGGCTGGTGTTGCTGACCGGCGGCGATTCCGCCTCAGCCGACACCGGCGACGATGCCCTCACCGGTTGGACTCGCGAATATCAGGAGATTCTGGCTGAGGTTTCGATGGAAGAGCGGATGCTGACGCTGTCGACGATCAATGGAGGGGACGACCATGCTCCACTGGCGCCGTAGCGTCATTCTGCTCCTGCTGGTCGGCTCGGTGGCGCTGAACCTGGGCGTGGGAACCACGATCGGCATCCGCGCGTACCAGCAGTACCAATGGCGGTGCCAGCGGGGAGGCGGTCCCGGCCTCGGCCCGGGCGGTCCCGGGTTCGGACCGGGCGGTCCGGGTCACACGTCGCTGGCGGAAGTACTACACCTGACGCCTGAACAGGCCGCGGTTACCAATGACGCCAGAGCGTCGCTGCTGCGGGACATCTCGGCCTTGCGCGATCAGATGCGGCCGGAGTATGAGGCGTTGTCGGCCCTGATGACCGCGGACCAGCCCGATCGGGCGGCGGTGGCGGCGCAGATGGACCGGATCATCGCGCTGCGCGGGCAGATGCGCAAGCGCCTGATCGATCACTTCCTCAATCTGAAAGACATGCTCGACGCCCAGCAGCGGGCCACGTTCAATGACGTGGTGCTCAAGCGCATGCTGGCGTTCGAGATGTTCGAGCGCGGTTTTGGAGGTCCGCCGCCCCGGGGGGGCATGGGACGGCCCGGACCCAGGGAGTTGCCGGCTGGAGGAGGAGAGTAGCCGGCCTGGATTGAGCGGCGGACCACTTCGCGCTCTTCTTTTGTGGCGCCGGCTTCCAGCCGGTGTGGCGTGTGGCGCCGGCTTCCAGCCGGTGTGGCACCAAGGGCAGTCCGACAGCCGGACCTTGCCCGTTTGGAGATTGTCGATGAACAGGAGTTATCTTCGGCTGCTGGCGACGGCGGCATGGTGTCTGCCTCTGATCTCCGTAGCCCAGACGGACCAGGATCGTCCGGGCGGCGGGTTCGGTCCTCCGGGGGGGGGCGGCCGCGGGCCGGGGTTCGGCGGTTCCCAGGGCGGCGGCCCGTGGATGGATCGGATGTACGACCGGCTCGCCGAAGAGCTGCAACTCGATGACGAGCAGCGCGTCCAGTTCGACCAGATCAGGGAACGGCAGCGCGCCCGCATGCGTGAGACGTTCGAGACGTTTCAGCAGATCCGCGAGGCCGAACGCAACGGCGACCTGGCCCGGGCGGACGAGCTGCGTGCATCGCTGCCGGATCGCCCCATGGGCGGCGGACCGATGGGCGGCGTGTTGGACGAACTGAAGCCGATCCTGCACGATGACCAGCTCGTCAAGCTCGAAGAGATCCGCAACCGTCCCCCGCCCGGCGCTTCCGAACGCCTGGACCGGATGGCGGAGGAGCTTCAACTGGATGAGTACCAGCGCGGACAACTGGACGAGGCCGCCCGTGGCATCCTCGACCGCTTCCGCAACATGGGGCAGCAGTGGCAGGAACTCCGCCCGCTCTACGAGCAGCGCCGCCAGGCCGTGCTGGACGGCGACGACGCGCTGGTCGAGCAGTTGACGCAGCAGATCGAGGAATCTCGGCCCGACCCGCGGAACGTGTTCCAGGGCTTCTTTGACGAAGTCGAGACCTTCCTCACGCCGGAGCAGTCCGAACGGCTGCAGCAGATGCGTTCCCGGTTCGCCGGGGGTGGCGGCGGACCGGGCGAACGCATCGATCAGCTCGGCGACGACTTGCAGCTCGACGAGGGGCAGCGCGAGCAGTTCGAGGGGTTCCGCCGGGAACTCGGCGAGCAATTCCGGGCTCAAGGGCAGCAGTGGCAGCAGGTGCGGTCCTTGATGGAACAGCGCCGCGATGCGGAAGCCGCCGGAGACGGGTCACGGGTGGAAGAACTCGACGCTCAGATCGCCGAGGCGCGTCCGCAGCGCGGGGCGATGATGGACCAGTTCCTCGACAACGTGGACGGCATCCTGCGCGACGATCAGCGTCCGGTGCTGGAGACGTTCCGCCAGGAACACCAGGAGCGCGTGCAGGCGTTTCAGCAGGGCGGCTTCGGGCCGCAGGGCGGCCGCTTCGGCCCCCAGGGCGGCGGCTTCGGGCAAGGTCCGGGCGGCGGCAATGGGCCCTTCGGCGGGCGCGTCCCGCCCGGCGGCGGTGTCGGGCAGCAGCAGCCGACCGGCCCGCAGGCGGCCATCGTCGGCCTCTCGGATGCGCTCGACCTTGACGAGCGGCAGCGGCAGGCCCTGGCGGAGGCGATCCGGTCGGCGCGGGAGCAGACCGGTGGGCAGGCGTTCGAGGACGACGCATTCGTGGAACAGGTCGTGCGCACCATGCAGCCGCACCTCAGCCCGGAGCAGATGAAATCGCTCAAGATGATCCAGGGCGAGGTCGCCGAAGGCCAAATGCGTCCGAAGGACTGGCACGACTTCCGTCTCGTGCTCCGCGCGGCCGCGCAACTGCGCCTCACCCGCGATCAGAGCGAGCGCATCCTCGATATCCGCCGGCGGGCGGAAGAGGAATTCAAGCAGTTCGCGAGGGAGTTCGTCGAAAAGCACCGCGCGGAACAGCAGAAGGCCGGCGCCGACGAGCGATCGCAGGGACAGGACGCATCGCAGCAGCCGGCCGAACCGGACGCCCGCGGCGTCTCGGCGGCCGGGGACGTGTATCAGACTCCCGAAATGCTCAAGCTGGGCGCACGGGTCAAGGCGGAAGTGGAGGACGTCCTCCAGCCGGCCCAGGTGCGCGAGTTCGAGACGAGGCTGCGCCGGCTCGAGATCGAGCAGCGCATCCAGATGGTGCGCGAGCAGCGCAGCGCCGGGCGGTAACGCCCCGACGTCCATTCTCAACCGTGGACCTTTAACCTTACAACCTTCAACCTTCAACCTTCAAACCTTCAACCCCTTGGGAAGGAGTTCCCTTATGAAGCGGTCGTTCGCGATCGGTGTGGCGGCAGCGTTGTTCGCGGTCCCGGCATGGGCGCAGCCGGAGCGGGGGGGGCCGCCGGGCGGCGGGCCGGGCGGGCCGGGCATGATGGGCCGCGGCCCCGGCGCATCGCTGCTGGGGCTGGTGGGCATGGAGGCGGTTCGGGCGGAGTTGAAGCTCACCGACGAGCAAAAAGCCACGGTGGACGAGATCATCGCGGCCGAGCGCGGCGGCGAACGCCCTGATTTCAGCGGCACGCAGGAGATGACGGAGGATGAGCGGCGGGCACACTTCGAGAAGCTGCGCCGCGAGCACGAGGAGAAAGTCCACGGCCTGCTCGCCAAAGTGCTCAAGACCGAGCAGATGGAACGGCTGTTGCAGATCCAGTTGCAGTCGCTGGGGGTGGCCGGGCTGAACCGTCCCGACGTGGCGGCACGGCTGGAGCTTTCGTCGGAACAGAAGGAGAAGGTGGCCGCTCTGTTGCAGGAACGCTCCACCAAGCTGCGCGACGCGATGCGCTCGCTGTTCCAGGAAGGCGGCGGCGACTTCTCCGCCATGCGCGAGAAGCTGGACGAACTCCGCCGGCAGGAAGACGAAAAAGTGCTCGCCGTCCTGACCGACCCGCAGCGGGCGGCGTTAGAGAAGTTGAAGGGCGAGCCGTTCGACATGCCCCGCTTCGGCCGCGGCCCCGGACCGCGCGGACCGGCCGGCGACGGGGACGACGACGGACGGTGAGTCTAGCGGTGCGAACGCCGGGGTTGATTCGTCCCGGGACGGCTCCGACACGTCCCGCGGCTATTGCGTCCGGAACCGCACGATCGCCAGGCCGTCGTCGCCGCTGCGGCGCCATGTAACGTCGTGCGGTTTGAGCGCCGCCGCGATCTGCCGCACGGGCTCGGCCGGCGCGATCGCGTGCGCGTCGCCGCCGCCGATCCAGATCGGCCCTACGAACACGCGCGCCTCGTCAATCAGGCCCGCGGCCAGGAACGCGCGGATCAGCGTCGCGCCGCCTTCCAGCAGCACGTTGGTCGCGCCGCGGCGGGCCAGCAGGCGCAAGGCGGTCGCGGGATCCAGGCGGCCAATCGAAGGGCGGCCGCACGAGACGACTTCCACGCCCAGCCTCCTCAGCGCGTCCGCCCGGTCGGACGTCGCCGATTCCGACAGCGTCAGCACGAGCGTGGGCACGTCCCGGGCCGTCTTCGCCAGTTGAGCATCCACGGGAAGCCGCAGCCGGCCGTCCATCACCACGCGCGCCGCGACGCGCCGGACGCCGGCGCCGCGGGCAGTCAGCACCGGATCATCCGCCACCGCCGTGCCAGCGCCGATGAGGATGGCATCCACCCGGCCCCGCCAGCGGTGTACGAGTCGCCGCGACGCCTCACATGAGATCCACTTCGAGTCGCCGCCCTCCGCCGCCAGGCGCCCGTCCAGCGACTGCGCCCACTTGGCGATCACGTACGGCCGGCCGAGAGTGACGCGCGTCGTGAACGGGGCGATCAGCCGACGCGCCTCGGATTCGCACACGCCTGCGTCCACCCGGATGCCCGCCCGCCGCAGCCGTTCGATCCCCCCCCCGGGCACGTGCGGGTTCGGATCGGCCGTGCCCACCACCACCCGCGCCACCCCGGCCGCGATCAGGGCGTCGCAGCAGGGCGGCGTCTTGCCCACGTGGGCGCAGGGTTCCAGCGTGACGTACGCGGCCGCCCCCCGGCACGATCCGCCTGCCGCCTTCAACGCCTCGACTTCCGCGTGGGGGCCGCCGAACCGGTGATGATAGCCCTCACCGATCACCCGCCCGCGGCGCGTCAGCACGCATCCGACCATCGGGTTCGGCTCGACGCGGCCCTCGCCGCGCAGTGCAAGGCGCAGCGCCCGCCGCATGTAACAGGCATCTGTGTCGTCAGGAGTCGGACGAGCCAAGTATCGCCCCGTCGGTTCGCGGCCTTTGCGCCGCCACACTCGGCCGATGCCCGTTCGCTGCCCGAAGCAGAGAAAACCTAGCCCGCCCCCGCGCGAGCGTCAAGGGCGGGCGGATCTTGACGCACGCTCACTCAGCCGGCCCGGCCCGGCTGCGGATGGACGGGCCGTGCGACTTGAGATAGGGCCGCACCACGTCCGGATCGCCTCAGCGAATCCCGCGATGCGGCCCAGGTGCGTCGGCTGCGCCTTCAGACGCGCCGCGACTCACTCACACCGGCACTGCGCCGGACCCTGCTCGTTGTTGAGGCACCTGCAGATGGGTTTCTCCTCCGCCGTGCAACCGCTCACGCTGCAGCTCGTCTTGTCCGGGCAGGTCTGCGAGCAGCCGCGTCCGGGTACCGGACACTCCGCCACCACCGAATCCACGTGTCCGACCAGGCCCTTGACGGTGGCTTTCGCCTTGCCTCTGGCGTTGGTGACCAGGTCCACCACCCGACATCCCTGCTGCGCCACCCAGTGCAGCAGCTTCTGGGGATCCATCGTCGACTTGAGCTTCAGCTTGATCTGCTGCTTCTTCTCGTTGACCTTCTGCTTGAGCGACTTGATCTGTTCGCAGACCACGCCCGCCCGGGCCAGCGACAGGTCGTCGAAGAAGGCGATCGGCCCGTTCGAGAACAGGTCGAAGTTGGCGATGGCCACCGCGCCGCCACGGACCGCCCACGTCCCTTCCGAGACCAGCTCACCGTTGTAGTAGGTGGCCTGGACGTTGGCGTCGAGATCGACTTCGATGCGGATCTCCGCCCAGCCGTTGAAGGCAATCGGCCGGGGGGTGTGGGCGCGGAAATCGTCGATCACCGTTCCGTCCGGGCGGAAATTCAGCTCGATCGCCCACTGGGCCGTCCGGCTGTCCGGGTCGTACTCATTGTTGACGATGAAGTAGGTGGAGGCGGACAGCGGCGCCGGCACGTAGTGCCAGGCGCGGATCGTCCATTGCCCCGTTTCGTAGCCGGCCAGGTACTGGCACAGGTCGCTGGCATCGGCGACCTTCACCGAGTTGGGATAGGAGAGGTACTGCTCGTCGGTCACCAGCCCGTTGGCGTTGGGATCGTGATACCAGCCGTCCCACCCGCCCTGGCCGATCAGACCGGACCCCGTCTGGTAGCAGTTGAACGTGTCAAACCAGGGATCCTGGGCTTGACCCGCCGCCGTGACCGCCAGGACCACGGACAAACACGTCACTTGTCGAATCGCGTGCATGATCGAGACTCCCTGTCCCGTCCCCTGCGCGCGTCGACTCGGCGCACCCGCCGCGCGGTCCGCGCGCAGCGGGGCGGGCAAAACCTGGATCCGCACCCATGCGGATCGTCAGAACTTCACTCGTCGGCCCGAAGATGCAGGAGGCAGGCGGTCGTCGACGTGACCCGGTCAACGCGGGCGGACGGCCGCACAGCGCCGGGTGCTCTCCCAAGTCAGGCAGTCTACCACGCGGCGAAGGGGAAAGTCAACTGCGGTCGGCGTCGAGCGCGGATGCGGCTGGGGGCCGTGGCCGCGGGTGACGCCCGTCTTCGGGCGAACCCGCGGACGGGCGGATCCCGGAAACCTCAGGGGAGCCGCGAAGCGACGAAGGAAGTCACGCGAAGTGTGCCGGTCACAGCCAGGATGAACGCCGATACGGGCGGCGGGTGAGAGTGTCATCGGGTGGGCAAATCCGGCCAGTCGGGGGCGGGTGAAAACCGGACATTTCGAGGACGGGATTCGCGGCGGGAGCCTGCCCAGTCAGTTGATGGATGGGAGGCCCTGCGGATGGCGAATCGGCTCAAGGTGGACGCGATACGAGCAATTCTGGCGCTCAAGCGGCTAGGCTGGTCCGACCGGCGGATCGGTTGGGAGTTGGCCGTCCACCGGGAAACGGTGGCGCGGCAGGTTCGGCTGAAGGCGGCCAGGACCGAGGGCGACGCGGGGCGTGTGCCTCCGTTGGCCGGCGACCCTCCGCGTGGTGTTGGCCAAAACCGGCCGGCCCGTCCACCAGGGCGAAGCCGCCTCGGGTCGAGCCGCTGAAGCTGACGATGTTGTTGCCGGCGCTGATGGTGAAGTCGCCGGCCATGATCCAGCCCGGCACGCCCGGATCGTGCGGCCACTGGCGGTTGAAGGTGAAGTCGTCGAACGTCACGCCGGTCTTATCGGCGTAGACGCCCACGTAGCCGCTGCCGAAGTCCACCGCCGAGGTGTGCGTCAGCACGACCGACTGCCCCACAATCCATGCTTTGACCTGGCGCTTGCGCACCTCGACGCGCAGCTCGTACTCTGTGCTTTCGGACACCGTGGCCGAGGTGGTTGCGTCGGTGGTAAAGCCGCTGCCATCGACGTAGGTGACGAACTGGAGGGCGCCGGAGCGGTCCAGCACCACGGCGTTGAAGCTATTGGTCCCGTCGTGGAAGAGCACCAGCCCGGCCTCCTTGCTGGAGGAACCGGTCGGGAACTTGATCTTCAGCGACGCGGCCCCGTCGGAGAGCGTGCCGCGGTCGTTGGAGGTGAGCCGGTCGAGGTTGTCGTAGATCAGAACCCTTTTTGACCCCTGTTCGACCCCTCCAGCAGCGATTTTGTGCCGCCTGTTGATTTTCCCACTGCCGCCACGTCGGCGGGCTGCGAGGGTCGGAAGGGGCTATCTGGCGCCACGAAGTCTATTAAATTGTGGCGGTAATGGCGAGGGTCAACCCCTGCTGACGCGCCCGACAAGCCACATTGTCCGCCATATTTAATTGGACTTTCTTGGTCATCGCGGTATCCTCCGTGCTGGAATGAACGCGCCGTCCGTCGGCGGCGCGGAACGTTGCAGTCAGGGAGGATCGCGCCATGGCTCAGTTCGATCTTACGCGACGGGCGCTCGTCGGAAGCGGCGGTGCGCTGGCGGTGCGCGACGACGACGAAGTCACACGCAAGCTCTGCATGCTCATGGAAGGGGAATGCGAAGGGCTGGGGCCCGTCGAGGCGGCGCGGAAGTTCGGCTTCAGCAAACAACGGTACTTCCAGTTGCGGGCCGCCTTCCTCGAAGCGGGCGCCGGCGCCCTGCAGAGCCGCAAGCGCGGACCCAAGTCTCATTATCGCCGCACCGCCGAAGTCGTTCGCCAGGTGATCCGACACCGCTTCCTCGATCCGGACGCGTCGGCCGAGGTGATCGCGCAGAAGCTTACCCAGGACGGCTGGACGATCAGCATCCGCAGCGTGCAACGCGTGTTTGAAGAGTTCGGCCTTCAAAAAAAAACTCCACCGTTATCGTCCCAAGGTTGAGCAGACGATTCAGACGCAACGGACCCGCAAGCAGGTCCGCGCCGAGCCCTGCGATCCACTCAGCCTGGAGCGGGGCGTGCGGCAACTGCTGGCCGACAAGATCTCCGGCAACCTGCTCGGCCTGTGGCTGCTGGTTCCGGAGCATCTGCGTCTGGGCACGTGGGACCTGCTTCGGGGTTGGAGCGGTCAGTCGAGCGAGCGGGCGGAACCGCGACTGGCGCTTCAACTGGTCCATGAGGCCGCGCTGTGCAGCAGCGGTTATCGCCGGCGCCGTTCGCTCAGCCAGCGTGGCTTCGAACTGGCCAACGGGCTGCCCTTCGTCGCCCACGACGTCGCGGTGCACACGCTGCTGGCGGACCACACGGTGGCCGAGGCGCAGCGGCTGCAAGTGGCGCTCGGGCGAATCCGTCGAGCCTCGGGAGACTTCCAGGGAAGGCTTCTGGCGATCGATCCGCATCGCATCCGCAGTTACAGCAAGCGGCAGATGCGGCGCTTTCGCGACAGCGAGAAAAGCCGAGCCTTCAAGGCGGCACAGACGTTTTTCGCCCTCGACGCCGACACGCATCAGCCCGTCTGTTTCACCACCGCGACCTCGGCTTGTCTGGCGACGACCGCGGCCGTCGAACTGCTGGGACTGGCCGAGCCGATTCTGACTCCCAAGCCTGGACAAACCCTGGTCATGGCCGACCTCGAGCACCTGACGGCCGAGTTGTTTCGGCACGTTCAACGTCATACGCCGTTCGATCTGCTGGTGCCGATGAAAAACACACGTTCGCTGCAAGAACAACTGGCAGCCATTCCCGACGAGCAATTCACCCGCCGCTGGGCCGGCCTGGCTACCCTGAGCCAGCCGTACCGCATGGCCAAGCGCGACGCCGGTGATCTGGTCCAGATCGTTCAACGTTTGGGCGAAAAAACCGGCGAGTACCATCTAAACGCCTTCCTCTCGACAACCGAACGCGACGAAGTCGATACGCTGACTCTCGATTATCCCAAGCGTTGGCACGTGGAAGAATTCTTCAATGCCCATCAGGCCCTGGGATGGAAGCGAGCCGGAACCATGAACCTCAACATCCGCTACGGGCAGATGACCATGGCCCTGCTCGCACAGGCGGTCCTGCACCAACTGCGCCGCCGGCTCGGGGAGCCGTTCTCCACCTGGGACGCCGCCCACTTCGCCAAGTCGGTGCTGGCCGGCCTGGAAGGCGACATCCGTGTCCGTGACGACACCATCGTCGTCACCTACTACAACGCCCCCAACGCCGACCGCCTCCAACAACACTACACCGGCCTCCCCGACCGCTTGGAACAGGAAAACGTCAACCCGCAGATCCCGTGGCTGTACGGCTTCAAGCTCGACTTCCGATTCCGCTGAGCGGCGAGCCACGACTGGTCCAATCAACCAGCCCCACAAAATCGCTGCTGAAAGGGTCGTTCACCGGCGGGGGGGACACACCGCGAACGGCCCTTTCAGGGCCGAATCGTTTTTCCGGCCCACGTTCCCAGGCCTTCGGCCTGGGCTGACGGAATCGGCCCTTCGGGCCGAGAATTGACGGAATCGGCCCTTCAGGCCGGAATCTGACAGAATCGGCCCTTCAGGCCGAAAAGGGTTCTCGCGAAGCGACGGCCTGCCTGCGGTCCGCCGCCGCCGGATGCCACCCGATCCATCCGTGCGACCGCGCGCCGCCGTCGAAGTACGTGCCGTTCCGCGTGCCGCCGATTGCGTCGCGCACCCGACCGCAAAGGGTGCGTGACACAATCGGCGGTCCCCCTGGGATCGCCAGGTTCCAGCCTGGCGACTGCGGGAGTGTCGTGCCCCCTCGGAAAGCGGCATCCAAGTCGGGACTCCGCGCGGGCTGAAGCCACGCGGCTCGCTCAGATTCCCCACCGATTGCGTCGCGCACCCGACCGCAAGGGCCTGCGTCGCTGACTATCGACGACTGGCCGCCCGGGGCTTATGGTGCACGGCCGCGGCGGCAGTGACTCAGGCCCGGACGACGGCAGTGGCTTAGGCGGGCAAGACGGAGTGGCTTCGGCGCGGACGGCGGCGACGGCGCTGGCGTGGGAACGGAGTTTGCACAATGGCGACAGCCTCTTCCCTGACTCCCTTGTTCCCTCATTCTCTGACTCCCTGTCCGCGTGACTCCCTCACTCCCTGAGAACTGAGCGAAGCGATGTTCTTCCTGCGCATGTTGCTGGCGGCGGCGCGTAGCCTGCGGGCCAACTTCGTTCGATCGATTCTGGCGATCCTGGGCATCGTCATCGGCGTGGGGACCGTCATTTCGGCCATGGGCGTGGTCGAGGGCGCCACCCGCGACCTGGTGCGCGACATGAGCAAGGTCGGCTCGAACGTCTTGTGGGTCCGGCCGGGCAGCACGCGGCGCGGGGGCGTCACCATCGCCAGCGTCAAGCCGCTCAGCCCGGAGGACGTGGACGACATGCTGGACGAGCCGTCGGTGGCCGCGGCTGCGCCCGAGATCCTGCGCTTCGACCAGATCAAGTACGGGGCCAAGAACGAGTACGGTCAGGTCGTCGGGACGCGCGAGGAATTCTTCGACGTCTTCAGCTACGAGGCGGCATCCGGCCGCACGCTCAACCGGGCGGACACGATTGCCCGACGGCGGGTGGCGGTGCTGGGCTCGGACATGGCCAAAGACCTGTTCGACAAGCGCTCGCCGCTGGGCGAGCAGATCCGCATCGCCCGCGACGCCTTCACCGTCGTCGGCGTGCTGAAGGAAAAAGGGGTGGTGGGCTTCGCCAATTTCGACAAGCAGGTGTACGTGCCCATCACGCGGGTCATGGCCATGTACAACGTGCGCACGCTGTCGCAGATCAGCGTCCGGGGCGAGGACCGCTACGAGATGGAGGAGACGCGCTCGGCGGCCGCGGCCGTGCTGCGCCGCAAGCACCGCCTCCAACTCGGTGAGAGCGACGACTTCACCGTCACCTCGCAGAAGGAGATGTTCGAGCAGTTCAGCAAGATGATCCGCATCATGCAGAGCCTGTTCTTCGCGGTCAGCGGCATCTCGCTGATCGTCGGCGGGTTCGGCATCATGAACATCATGCTGGTGTCGGTCACCGAGCGGACGCGCGAGATCGGCGTGCGCATGGCGGTGGGGGCGTATCGCGGTGACATCATGGCGCAGTTCCTGGGCGAGAGCAGCATGATCTGCGTCGTCGGCGCTCCGCTGGGCATCGCTCTGGGCTGGTTCATCAACCGCCTGGTGGAGATCCGCCTCGCCCCGCTCAAGCCCATCCTCGCGTCCGACATCGTCCTGATCGCGGTCGGCGTGGCCATCGCCACCGGCATCGTCAGCGGACTCTACCCCGCCTGGCGGGCCAGCCGGCTGAATCCGGTGGACGCACTGCGTTATGAATAGCGCCACACGCGGCGATCGGCCTTGTGACGGTTTGCAAGACCGCTACCCTTCTGGCACGATGCAACGCGCTTGTCGCGCGTTCGCGCCGTTACCGGACCGGGTCGAATCCACCGTCGGCGGATCCCGGACGCCCAACCAGAACGGCGCGTTCGACGCCCGCCAAGATACACCAAATGCTGCTTCACCAGTTGAGGCTCAAAGGGCTGCTTTCGTTCGGCCCGGACTCGCCGGCGCTGGTGTTGCGGCCGCTGAACGTGCTGATCGGGCCCAACGGTTCCGGAAAGTCCAACGTGCTGGCGGCGATCGACCTGCTTCGATCTGCTGCGACTAAACTCACCGCGCCCATTCGGCGTTCAGCCGGCGGAGGTGTCTCGGAGTGGCTCTGGAAGGGGGCGGCCGTCGGCCGAGGAGAGATCACGGCCATCGTGGACTACCCTGACCTTGCGAGTTCACTAAGACACTCGATCGCGTTTGAGCAGGCCGGGACGCAGTTTGAAATCGCTTATGAGGCCATCGAGGACGACGATCCCGAGCCGGAAGACAGCCCCAGCTACTTCTATCGCCTCACGCAGCACGGCGCCGTATTCTCGCGCCCCGGCGAAGCGGATCGGATGCTTCACCGCAGCGAACTCAGGCTCGATGAGTCGATCCTGTCGCAACGAAAGGATCCTGACCAATATCCGGAGTTGGCCCATCTCGTCAACGCGTACGGCGATGTCCGGCTATATCGCGAATGGCCATTCGGCCATGCATCCGTGTTTCGCATCCCGCAGTCGGCTGCCCTTCCCGGCGACCGGCTTGAAGAGAATCTGTCCAACCTCGGTTTGTTCCTCAATCACTTGCGGGGTGATCCGCAATGCAAGCGCGCAATCATTGATCGCCTGCGTGACCTCTACACCGGCCTGGACGACTTCGATGTTCGCGTGAAGGGCGGCACGGTCGAGGTCTTCCTGACGGAAGGCGATTTCATCATCCCTGCCGCCCGGTTGTCCGACGGTACGCTGCGCTATCTGTGCCTGCTGGCCATCCTCTGCGACCCGGATCCACCGCGGCTGATCTGCATCGAAGAGCCGGAACTCGGCCTCCATCCCGACCTGCTTCCCAAGATCGCCGACTTGATGATTGCCGCGTCCGAACGCACCCAACTCATCGTCACGACGCATTCTGACATCCTCGTGGACGCCCTGACGGAGCAGCCGGAGTCGGTTGTAGTCGTTGAAAAGCACGACGGGCAGACCCGCGCGACCCGTTTGCAAGCCGGCGACGAATTGCAGCAGTGGCTCGAGAAATACCGGCTTGGCCAGCTCTGGCTGCGCGGCGAAATCGGGGGGACGCGCTGGTGAGCGCGAGGATCTACATTGAAGGCGGCGGGGATTCCAAGGAACTGCATGCCCGCTGCCGTGAGGGGTTGCGACGACTGCTGGAGCGATGCGGCTTCGCGGGCCGCATGCCCAGACTGGTGGCCTGCGGCAGCCGCGGCGACGTATTTGGTGACTTCTCGACCGCGCACCGAAACGCACAAGGCGCGGCCTGCGTCGCCATGCTCATCGACAGCGAAGACCCGGTCGTGGATGTCGAGCAGACCTGGGCTCATTTGAATCAGCGCGACAAATGGGAGAAGCCGTACGGCGCTGGCGACGAACAGGTGCTCCTGATGACGACCTGCATGGAGACCTGGATCGCGACGGACCGGCGGGCGCTTCGGGATCACTTCAAGGGGTGTTTGGAGGAGAGTGCTTTGCCAAGCCTCACTGAGATGGAATCTCGGCAGCGCCGGGCGATTCTGAACGCGCTGGTCCAGGCAACCCGCACCTGCAAGACGGCGTATACCAAGGGACGCAGGTCGTTCGAACTTGTCGGCGGACTCGACCCGGCCGTACTGCGCGAGCACTTGCCCAGTTTCGCGCGTTGTGAGCGCGTGCTCACAAGGAAGCTCTGATGGAACCCGCACACCAGGGGCCTGGCGGCCGCAATTGGAATCTGCGGGGGACCTGCTCAACCCCGCACGGGGCTTGCTCCCCTGACACGCGATTGCTCGCTGGGCATTCCGCGATCTCTTGACCGGATGCTCGCTGACCGGCAACGATTCGACGAACGCCGGTCCGCCTGCTACCATCGCTCCATCGGCGTCGCGTGCAAGCGGGGGCGCCGCCGGACCACAGACGACGACTTGCCGCCGCCGCGGCGCGAGGCTGCTGAATGCACCCGGAACTCTGGACGATCCCCGGAATCACCACGATCAAGAGCTACGGCTTCATGCTCATGGTCGGGTTCCTCTCGGCCGTGTGGTTCGCCATGCGGCGGGCCATGCGGGTCAAGGCCAACCCCGACGTGGTGCTGAATCTCGCCTTCATCGCGCTGATCGGCGGCGTCGGCGGGGCCCGGATCATGTTCGTGACGCACTACTGGCAGGAACAGTTCGCCGGCCGCTCGCTGCTATCGATCCTGGACCTGCGCCTCGGCGGGCTGGAGTTCCTCGGCGGGCTGCTGGGGGCGTTCATCGGCATCTTCGCGTATCTGCTCATCAAGCGAGAGTCGATCCGCGTCTACCTGGACATCCTCGCCCCCGGGGCGATGTGGGGGCTGGCGTTCGGCCGCATCGGCTGTTTCCTCAACGGCTGCTGCTTCGGCGGCGTCTGCGACGCCCCCTGGGCCGTCGAGTTCCCCTATGCCAGCAATCCCTACATCTGGCAGTGGCAGAACCGGCAGGCCCGCGTCCCGGCGGAGCTGATCGACACCCGCGGCATCGTCCCGACTCTGGTCAGCGCCTCCGCCCTCAACATGCCCGACCTCGACCGGCGGCGCCCGCAGCGCGAGCTGGAAGACCTGGAGCAGGAGGTCGCCATCCTCAAGGCCAGCGGCGCCGCGCCGGAGGAGGTCCGCGAGGCGGAACGCAAGGCGGCGGCGGCCCGCAAATCCTATGAGGCGCTGCGGAGCGAAAAACGCCTGGACGAACTGGAGGCCGCCCAGAAGTTCCCGTCCCGCTCCCATCCGCAGCGGGGCACGTCCGTCTCGGAGCTGCAGCACCTGGCCGATCACGCTGGCGGCGTCCGCGTACACCCGACGCAGCTCTATTCCAGCATCCATGCGTTCCTGCTGTCGGCGCTGCTGTCGGCCGTGTTCTACCGCCGCCGCCGCCACGGCCTGGTCATCGGCCTGCTTTTCCTGCTCTATCCGATCGCGCGGGCCACCATCGAAGGCATCCGGGTGGATAACCCGCACGACTCCGCCGGGATGACGGTCTCGCAGTTCATCAGCGTGGTGATGTTCCTCGGAGCGGCCGCATATCTGTTCGTCCTCTACAAGTTCCTGCCGCAGCGCTGCCCTCGGGCGGTGCCCTTCGTGCCGCCGGAGCCGGAACCAGCGAAGGCGACGCCGCAGCCGTCGAGAAGATGACGAACCACGATTGACGGCTGGAGAACCCCGGAGCGCGTAAGTCAGGGAGCCGGCGAATGTCCATAAGCGTCGGCAGCGCCTACCGCCCGGTTTAATTCCCTGATTCCCTGACTCCCTGGCTCCCTCCCTCACTCCCTTCTGTGTGACGGTCCTGGTATAGCCCCGGACGGCCTTCGGCGGGACTACCGCCAGCCCTATTCGCAACTCACCGGTCGCGTCAGCGATGGGCAGCCGTCGATGCCCACCTCGTGTTGGCCGCTGGACGTCCTCTTGAATCGCGCCGCGGCCCGGCCGGCTTCGTTGACCTGCTCGACCATGGCGCGGGTGTCATCGAGGGAGATTACCACCTCGGTCCCGGCCGGCAGGGACGTTCGGACGCGGACCCTCACGCGGCCATTGCCCTGGCAGCGGGCGGCCAGGCGCCGAACCGCGTCGCACGCCCTGAACCCGCCCGTCGGCGACAGTTCGATCTGCTGGTCGGCGGCGAAGGGGCCTTCATAGACCTCCGTGCGCGCCGCCAGACTCCCGCGGCGAGGCCAGGTGACTTCGATCCGCTCGGCGCTCGTGTTCGCGGCCAGGCCGAAGTTCTGCCGCAGGTCATCCGTCGACGTCGTGCTGGACCCGATGTTGACCTCGCGCACCTGCGCCCGGCCGCCGGCGAAAAGGCGGATCACCGCCCCCGCTGCGTCCCGGTTGACGAGTAGCCCGTCGCCGACCAGCCTGACCGTAAGATAGTGGTGGCCCGTGGTGGAGATGTTCTGGTAGACCGAGTTGAACTGCTCGGGGGTGTTCGGGTTCATGGTGACCAGGTCGGTAAGCCCGTCGTTGTCGAAGTCCAGATGGGCTGAGAATCGGCTGGCGGCAGAGATGCCGTTCAGCGCCGCGGAGGCGTCCTCCCAGTCGCCGTCGCCGTGGTTCAGGAAGAGGCGGTCGAAATTCGGGTTCGGCCAGCTTCCGGCCATGTAGTAATCCACGTCGCCGTCGTTCTCCACGTCGATGAGGGCGTTGCCCCACCCGAAGATCGACGTGAACGGCGCGAAGCGCTGCAGCCGGCCGCCGTCGTTGCGATAGTAGGTTCCCGAATCGAAGTTGCTGACCGCGTAATCCAGGTCGCCGTCGCTGTCCAGGTCACCGGAGACGATCCCCATCGGCGCCAGGCCGAGCCGCGTGAACCCGACGGCGTCGGCGACGTTCCGGAACGTGCGGCCGCCGCTGCGGTCCGGCTGGTTGTGCAGCAGCGTGGAGGGTTGGCCGTTGACGATAATGAACGCGTCCGGGTAGCCGTCTCCGTCCAGGTCGGACCAGTGGACGGCGTAAGCGGTGGCGAAGCGGTCCAGCTCCGGCGTCAGCGTGCTGACGTTCTCAAACGTTCCGTCGCCGCGGTTGCGGAAGAGCGTCACCGAGCGGTCGCTGTTGCCGGTGTGGGCTACCATCAGATCGAGCTGCCCGTCCAGGTCGTAGTCCGCCCAGCCGCAGGACTCGGGGGCGTAGCCGACCAGACGCAGTCCGGCTTCGACCGTGACGTTGGTGAAGGTGTCGTCCCCATTGTTGCGGTACAGCAGTCCGAAGGAGCGGTCCTGCCGCAGTTCGCCGAGGGGGTATATGTCCGAGTCGCCGTCGTTGTCGTAGTCGGCGATCCCGAATCCGAACGCTCCGCGGGCGGCGCCCTCGGCGTCATCCAGGCCGCTGCCGTCGGTGACGTCGCGGAAAGTCCGTTCGCCCGGCCGGGCGTCGTCCGGCACATTGCGCAGCAGCCGGTTCATCCGGCCTTCCGGGTTGCCCATGACCAGGTCCATGAAGCCGTCGCCGTCGTAGTCGATCACGCCCAGGCCGCTGCTGGCGCTTCCCAGGTCGATGAGGCCCTCGGCCGTGCGATCGACGAAGCAGACGCCCTCCTCGCACACTTGGGCGAACAAGGACGTGGTTGTAAGAATCGCCGCGGCCATAAACAGCGCCGCCGTCATCCGCCTGTCATTCCACACTGAAACCGGTCTATTCATACTTGTCGTTCTCCAGGTCACTATGGGCGTGGCCGCCCGATCTTATTCGGACCGCACCATCATCGGCGTGACGGCCCGATCCGTTTCGGGCCGCACCATCATGGGCGCGGCGGCCCGACTGGTTCGGGCCGCACCGTCCTCCGACGCGCCGTTGATCGTGCGATGCGCGAAGGAAGTTCGCCGGCCGCGGCACGTGCATCGTTACCCGGCGTCACGGGCCGGGATCGCCGCCGCGTGGGATTGGACGCAACTTCGATGGGATGGTTACACGCCGGCGCGCAATCCGACGTGTTCTGACCCAGGGCGGAACGAGGAGCGTCTTCGTGCCGTCGCCGGGGACGTCGCGGACGCTGCTGCTGGCGGGCACGATCACGCCGTGGATAGGGCTGGAGCGTCGCAGCGGCCGCGCGCTGCGCGCAACAACAGCGTTCAACGGGCGGCTTGCACGCGACAATCCACCGCTGCACACGCCCCGGCGCTCGCTCATTCACGTTTATCGGACGTGTGCGGGCGTCGCCGATGCCTCGGTGCAAGTGCGACCGTTCGAGACGGGCGCCCCTGGCGCGCCAAGGGGCGGCGCCACGGCCTGCACCGCAAGTCGGGATCGCACGCCGCGACCGCCGCTCGAAGCCTCTGGTTTTTTTCACGACGACCCATAATTCCCTCTTGACACCGAGCCCGCGACCGGGTATTCTGACGGTCGTTCGAGGTTGCTGGGCGTTGGACGAGTCCCTGTCGTTCCGACGCTACGGGATGCACGAAAGGCGGGAATGATGCAAACCACCGACCACCGACCACCGACCACCGACCACCGACCACCGACCACCGACCACCGACCAGCGATCGTCTAGAGTCATTTCAAGGTGCCGGGTCCAGACCGATTCGCTCGTCCTTGCGGATCGTCGCGGTTCTGGGGGCGCTTGCCGCGCCAGTTCTGGCCGGAACGCTCTACGTCTGGTCCGGCGATAGCGCCAGCAATGGCAATCGGACGGACGATACCAACTGGCTCGGCTCAGGGTATCCGGGGGAGGGCGGGACGACCGCGGACAGCGTCATCCTGGACGATCCGTCGCCGCGGCCGGAGATGATCCAGGACACGGGCGTCCTGACCATCCAAACGCTGTTCGTCGGAGACGGGCACACGATCCGGCTTGATTACGACATCATCGTGACGACGGCCGCGGACGGCGGCATGCTCGAGTTCGAAGGCCAGCCGCCGGCAGACGGCACAACCGTGTACAGCAGCACGGCAAACCGCAAGATCCAAGCTCAGTACGTGATCGTGAACACCGGGATGGAGACGGTGATCACGACCGATGGGAATACGCGGATCACGACGGTAGACTGAACGAGTACGGCAGATTGGAGGATATCCCATGGATCGACGACGGATGTGGCGATATTGCGTCACCGGCTCGCTCGCCTGCGCCAGTGCCTACGGCACGGACTACACCTGGACGGGCGACGGCAGCGACGACAAGTGGACGACCAACGCCAACTGGAGCCCATCCGGCCACCCGAATGGCGACAGCGACACCGCCACGATCCCGAACAACGTGAATCGCAAGTACCCGCTCTTCGATGCCGCGGAACTGACCATCGGTTCGCTGACGATCAGCGCCAGCGCCGTCAACGTCGATGAGCTGGTCTTCGAGTCCGTCTCCAGCGGGTCGCGGGTGCTCAAGATCAACGACCGGGACGGACTGTCAGCGTATGGGGGAAGCAAGACCTCCATTAAGCTTCAGCAGAACTCGCAGCTCTGGCTTCTGGGCGGCGGCACGCTCGACCTGGGAGAGAAGATCACGTTCGCCGTCGGGACCGGCGCCAGCGCGCCGCGCATCGTCATCGGCGAGGGACAGACGGTTTCCATCGCGGGGCCCGGAACCCTCCTGGCGGACAGCGAAGGCGTCGTCACCGGCGAAGTCGCGGAGCAGAACGACGGTCCGGAGACGCTGGTCGTGTTGGACGTCTCCGCGTCCGTGAGGGTAAAGGGGTCGTTTACGTTCGACACGATTCTCTTCGCACATGGGGCGATGAATACGAGCAAGGATGGCAGCGCGCAAGGCACCATCAGGATGACGTGCCACCCGAAGGGCGGCTTCGGCACCATCGCCGTGGACGGCGGGACGGCGCAGAGCCCGTCGCAGTTCATCATCGACTGCGCCTACGTGGGATGGGGCGACCTGGTCGTCGGCCCGTACGGCAAGCTCCAGGTCAACCGCCACCACGTCACGCTCCGCCACGTGTACCAGGAGACCGGAGACCTGACGCTGAAAAGAGGGGGGAAGATCGGCATCGCGGCGGGTATCTATTTCGAGGCCGACAAGCACCTCACGCCGGACTGCCCCCCGCCGGCGGGTTAGTTTGGGCGTTGGTTCGCAGCCGAAAGGAGCACGTTCATGACGAAGCGCAATCGCAGGCGGGTGCTGGCCGTTGCGGGCGTCGCCCTCGCCGGGCACTCGACATTGGCGGCCGTGATCCACTGGAACGGCGAAGGGGGCAACAAGAACTGGAGCAACGGCGACAACTGGATCGAGGACCACGCTCCGGGGGCGACCGACTCGGCCGTCATCGACGACATCACCCCAGAGAACACCGTCAAACTCAATACGGGGTCCGTTACCATTACGGACCTCTTCATCGGCGATGGCCACACGCTGGATCTCAACGGCTACGTCCTGACGTGCAGTCCTTCAGCGGGGGACGGCCGGGCGCAGTTCGAGGGCAGCGTCAAGCTCAAAGGGGCGGGGCAGAACGCGTCGTACATTACGTGCAATTACGTCGTCGTCAACTCCCGCACGGAGAGCACCCTGATCGAACACCTGGAGACGCCGTCGAACGACAACGCGCTGGAGACGTTCACGGACCCGCTACCCTGATGACAAGGACCCGTTGCGGGCGTCGAGGTGCGATATGGCGTACGGCAAGTGCATTCTGATCGCCATTCTGCTGCTCGCCGCCGCGAACGCGCCGGGTGAGCGCCATGCTCGCAGTGGCGAAGGCACGCTCCAGTCGAATGAGGCGGGCCGCCCGGATTCAAACGCCGGACACCCGGACGGCGCCGAGGATACCGCGACGATTGCTCAAAGGGGCCGCGCCGGCGCGTGCCCCCATATGGAATACGGCTGGAGCGCCGCGGCGGGGGCGGCGGGGTTCGATGCCGCGAATTCGATCGCAGTCGATGACGACGGGAACAGCTATTCGGTTGGGATTTTCACCGGGAAGGTCGATTTCGATCCCGGTCGCCAGAAACAGATCGGCAAGGCGATGAATGATGACGGCTCATTCGTCACCAGCCTGTCGCCTGAAGGACTTCACCGCTGGACGGCTGCGGTTGCGGGCCGCCCCGGCCGCGCCAGCGCCGGTGGGGTCTTTCAGCGAGACGGCCGAATCGCGGTGATGGGTCGTTTCAATGGCAAGGTGGACTTTGATCCGACGCCCTCGCGCGACAGCCGACGATCGGCGACGGATTCGAGCGATTTCTTCCTGTCGACGTTCGATACCAATAGCGACTATCGCTGGACCGTGACGGTCGGCGGGGCCGCGTCAGATTTCGGCAGAGACGTGGTCATCGATCCCGCCGGCAACATCGCCGTGGTCGGGTGGTTCGGTGAGAAGGTCGACTTCGATCCGGGGCGGGGCCGCCAGAAACTCCAGTCCAATGGAGACTTGGATGTCTTCGTCGCCAAGTACTCCCCACGTGGCGACCTGGAGTGGGCTCGCAGTTGGGGGGGCGCGGAGCACGACGAGGCGCGTAGCGTTACGGCGACGGCCGCAGGAGAGATCATCGTCGCTGGCGAGTTCAAAGACACGGTGGATTTCGACCCGACCGGAAAGGGCGACGTGCGCCGCTCTCATGGCGAAAGCGACCTGTTCGTAACGAAGCTCAGCGCGGACGGAGATTACCCGTGGACGTATACCGCGGGCGGCATCGACGATCTCGACCACGCGCTTGACGTGGTCGTCGGCGACGATGACCACGTTTACGTGACCGGTTCTTTCGAGCAGACCGTCGACTTCGACGAGTTCGGCCAGGGTGACGTGCGCCGATCGGCTGGGTTTTCGGACATTTTTCTTATCAGGCTTGCGCCGGACGGAACTTATCGCTGGGGTATTACCGCCGGCGGGGCGGGCATCGACTTTGGCTGGGCGATCGCCTTCGACGGCTCGCTGCTGATTGCGGGTGGTTTCAGCAACGACGTGGACTTCGACCCCGGCGAGGGTGAAGACGTGCGCGCCTCGTCCGGGGTGTGGGACGCGTTCGTCGCTCGCTACCTTCTCGACGGTAGCTACGCCGGCGCGTGGACCTTCGGCGGCGAATTGTCGGATGCCGCCAGGGGGCTGGCGCTGGACCGCGATGGCAACATTCTGGTGGCCGGGGAATACGAGTCGCTGAAGATGGACTTCGATCCCACCATCGGCATCGACCCGGGGCGTTCCAATGGTCAGGACGACGCCTACGTAGTCAAGCTCTTCTGCGGTGCCTGCGAGGCGCTCGAACGGCACGACCTGTCGGCCAGGAAGGGCAAGCTGAAGTCGCGTGTCTGGGCGCTGGCGCCGCAGGGGCGCGTGACGGTCGAGTGCGAGAGCCGCCGGGCCTCAGCTCGCAAGTCAGCTACGATTGGCGAGAACTTCGTCGCTGACCTGAAGTTTAAAGATCTGCCCGAAGGCGAGTACGAGTGCCACGTGGCCAAGGTCGAAGACGCGGACGGCCGGCGGTTGTGCTCGGAACTATCGGGGATACGCAGGATCAGCATCGAATGAGCATGCGTGGGCTGACCGGCGAACAGAATCAGGAACGAAGAGACAGTATGGTAATCAGCAAGAACATACTGATCGCCGCGGCGGCGCTCACGGCTGGAACCGCGACGCATGCAACGAGCGGTAACGGTTCATGCACGCACCTCGAATACGGCTGGAGCGCCCCGGCGGGTGGGCCTCGTTGTACTACACATCTCCGCCCCGCTCGTGGTAGAGTGGGGGCGGATTGACGGGTCCACGGATGGTCCCGACGGTTGGGAGTTGAGTCAAGGA